>CANQYP010000128.1 GCA_947628045.1 uncultured Lachnospiraceae bacterium
TTGGGAAGTGGAAATGAGTGAAAGACTAAAATCAACTTTGGCTCCTTCAAAGTGGAAATAAACTTTTCACTTCACTCCTGAATCATTTCCCAAAAATCACTTCAAAAAGTGCTTGCATATAAGTTGATAACGTTATATAATCTATTCTTTAACAGTTGTATAGGAAGAAAATCGCTGCAACCGCCGAATCTAAGCAGCTTGCAGCGATCTGAGCGAGCATTCTGGGCGAGCTGAAGGAGCGGTTTGCCCGGTTCCTGGATGAGAATCTGGAGAAGAATCCGCTCAAATGCGAGTATTTCCTGCCGTTTGTGGTCTGTGAGTTGCTCGAGGAGGGAAAGGCGGACGTAAAGGTCATGCAGACGGCGGACCACTGGTATGGCGTCACCTACAAGGAAGAAAGGAATACAGTGTAAGGAGGTGTATCTCTATGACTGCAATCAGAAAAGAAGTGATGGAAATGTTGGAAAAAGTACCTGAAGATAAATTAAGTTTTGTCATTCAGATTATGCAGGGTGTGAATGGGCTTTTGGGAGCATCTGGTATAAAGACCGAACGGAAAATTGATTTAGAACAGTTTGTAATGACGGAAACAGATCGTGGAAAAGATGCAGATGCTTATATAAGGGAGTTGAGAGATAATGACAGATTTTAAGAGAGTATTTGTTGATACCGCTCCGATCATCTATTATCTGGAAAACAATGCCCAATATAAGGATGCGATTAAGAGATTCTTTACAAACTGTTTGGAAAAGGATATTCAGCTTGTCACTTCTGCATTGACGATTGAAGAGTATCTTGTATTTCCGTATAGCAGTGGAAAGATGGAATTTGCGGACAATTTCAAAAGATTTATTGAATATATGGGTATTGAGATTGTGAGCATCAATTCAGTAATTGCGGAACAAGGAGCAAAAATAAGAAGTCAGTACAAATATTTTAAGGCTATGGATGCTCTGCAGATAGCAACTGCTATCGTAAGTGGATGTGATATGTTCTTTACGAATGATAAACAACTGAGACAGGAAAAAGAATTGCCATGTGTTACTGTGGACGAATTGGAGTGATTATGGAAAAACGGATGATCAATCCTGACCAGAAACGGAAAGCACTGAAACGCAGGAATCTAGTCAATGCCTGATAAAAAGCGGTGATTCCTAAAAATCACTTCAAAAAGTGCTTGCATATAAGTTGATAACGTTTTATAATAACTACAATTTAAGATTGGTTCTTCGGGGCGGGGTGTAAGTCCCCACCGGCGGTATAGTCCGCGACCCGCTTATGCGGCTGATCCGGTGACATCATCTGATGAATTCCGGAACCGACAGTTACAGTCTGGATGAGAGAAGAATGCGCAGTATTGGCGAGATACGAGGCGGCCGCGGAGTTTTTCATGAGGAAGATTCCGGGGTCGTTTTTTAGGTCTACGAACTGCGCGACTGAGAAGAACTTTTTCTTGAATAAGCGGATATTCCGCAATATTTTAAGAAAAGGAGAAATGAGAGATGGGAACTGGTATTTTGAAAACGATTGGTGAGAATCTGCAGTTTGTGCTGGTCTGCGCGTTGGTGATCCTGGCGATCGTCGTGGTGGCGAAGGTGATTGAGGACAGGCTGCTGAAGGACAGTGTGGCGCAGATGAGCCGCACACGCTACCTCACGATCTGCGCGATGCTTGGCGCGCTGGCGATGATTCTGTTTATCTTTGATTTTCCGGTGGCGTTTCTGGCGCCGGGGTTCTACAAGCTGGATTTCAGCGAGATTCCGGTTATGATCGGGGCGTTCTGTTTAGGTCCGGTCGGCGGTGTGATCATCGAGCTTGTAAAGATTCTGCTGAAACTGGTCGTGAAGGGGACGTCGACGGCGTTCGTCGGCGATCTGGCGAACTTTGTGATCGGGTGCTCGTTCATCGTTCCGGCGGCGATCCTCTATCATCTGAAGAAGACGCGAAAGATGGCGATGATCTCCCTGGCGACCGGCACCGTGGTGATGACCGTGTTTGGCAGCCTGTTCAACGCGCTCTACCTGATCCCGGCGTTTTCGAGACTCTACGGGATGCCGCTGGACGCGATCGTGGGCATGGGAACCGCGATCAACAAGGGGATCACAAGCGTGTCCACACTCGCCCTGTTTGCGGTCGCGCCGCTGAATCTGTTAAAAGGTGTATTGATTTCTGTGCCGACTATGTTATTATATAAACGAATCAGCAGAGTTTTGCATAGTACCGCACAGGACGCGGGCGCTGTGAATCGGCACAGCCAGCCGCAGGGGTGATACATCGCGTATCGCGGGTGCGGACGCGCCCGATTTGATGGAAAAAGGATCAGAAGGGATGCTGCATGACGGTTCTGCCGGGTTTGCGGTGTCCCTTTCTTTTTGCACGGGACACAAGACATTTTGCGTGTTTCCGGCAGAGACGCAGGATAAACAGGAAAGGCAAATGGCATTTCGCGTGTTTTCCGGCAGAGAGATAGGACAGGCGCGCAGAGCAGCTGTGCAGGATACGAGGAGCAGGAAAAATGGGTAAGATCAGGAAAATCGAACAGCTCACGCACAACCCGTTTGTTAATTTGTACGACTTGTCTGTTGAGAATCGCGTCGGGAATCCCGGCAAGTATTACGTGGCGTCCCGGGCGAAGACCGAGGCGGAGCTGGAGCTTACGACGAAACGGCAGGAGCCGGACGGCGTTATCATCTACAGCCTGTACGGGGAGAAACGGGACCGCGTGGTGCTAATTCGGCAGTACCGCTACGCGATTGACGATTATATCTACGAGTTTCCGGCGGGGCTCGTCGAGCCGGGCGAGGATTATCACGCGTCCGCGGTGCGCGAGATGCGCGAGGAGACCGGGCTGACGCTGCACCCGATCCGGGTGGACACGATCTATGAGAAACCGTATTACTCGACGATCGGCATGACCGATGAGTGCTGCGGAACGGTGTACGGTTACGCGGACGGGGAGATCAGCAGCGCCCTGCTGGAGGACAGCGAGGAGATCGAGGTGGTGCTCGCGGACCGCGGGGAAGTGCGCCGGATCCTGCGCGAAGAGCGCGTGGCGGTCGTCTGCTCCTATATGCTGCTGCATTTTCTGCACGACGAGGATCCCTTTGCGTTCCTGAACGCGGAGAAAGACGCATTGTGAAAACAGAGCTTGCGTGATTGAAGATAAATCGAGGGAAGACAGAGCTTGCACTTTTGTAAGATATGTCAGGGGAAGACAGAAGAGACAGAGGAGGCGCCGGATGAAGACGGAGTTTGAGATCAAGATGACAGTGGGCGGCATGTACCGCTTTCTGATGTACCACGCGTACCATAGCTTTGCCGGGGTCTTCAGCATCGTGGCGGGGCTGGCGCTGATCGGCTTTTATATCTGGAATGGCTGCGGGTTTGAGATGCGGAATCTGTGGAATCTGGTGTTCGGCGTCCTTTTTCTGCTGTATGAGCCCATGACTCTGCACAGCCAGGCGGTGAAACATGTCAAGCTGAATTTTGTCTACAAGCACCCGCTGCACTATACGCTCTCCGAGGAGGGGATCGCGGTTCGACAGGCGAAACTCCAGGGCGGCATGGACGCGGAGCAGTATGTGGAGAGCCTGATGGGACCGAAACCGACGGTTGCCGCCTGGGACAGCGTGATTCTGGTGCGGGAGAACGCAAAGAGCATTCTTGTGTACACGGGAAAGAAAAACGCCTGCATTTGGCTGAAAGCACAGCTCGGCGCGCAGGAGGCGGAGGTTCGGGAGATCCTGAAACATTATGTCCCGGCGGACAAGCTGAAACTGCGCGCATGACGGAGGAACTATGATCATAGAGACAAATTCAGAGCAGGAGACATACGCGTACGGCAGTTCCCTGGCGCAGCATGCCGCCCCGGGGCAGGTGTTTGCCCTGATCGGCGATCTCGGCGTCGGCAAGACAGTGTTGACGAAGGGGCTGGCGGCGGGGCTCGGCATCACGGAGCCGGTGAGCAGCCCGACGTTCACGATCCTGCAGGAATACGAAGAGGGGCGCTTGCCGTTTTATCATTTTGATGTGTACCGGATCGCGGACCCGGAAGAGATGGACGAGATCGGGTACGAGGACTATTTCTACGGGGACGGGGTCTGCCTGGTGGAGTGGGCGAACCTGATCCGGGAGCTGATGCCGGAGAACACCGTCTGGATCACGATCGAGAAGGATCTGGAGCGGGGCTTTGATTATCGCAGGATCACGGTGAGCGGACTGAAATGAGAGAATTGCCGGACAGGCAGTGCCGGAAAATGTGGAATCGGACGAAGAATGGAAACCGGAGATATAGAAATCGGAGGACAGAAACCGGGGAAGGGGAACTCAGAATACCGGATAGAAACGGAGTGAGCAGAACATGAAAATTCTGGCGTTGGACAGCTCAGGGCTGGTGGCGTCCGTGGCGATCGCGGAGGACGACGTCCTGCTGGCGGAATATACGGTTGACTATAAGAAGACACATTCGCAGACGCTGCTGCCGATGCTCTCGGAGGCGGCGCGCATGATCGAGCTTGACCTGAATACCCTGGACGCGATCGCGGTGGCTGGCGGTCCGGGCTCCTTCACGGGGCTGCGCATCGGCTCCGCGACGGCGAAGGGACTCGGGCTGGCGCTCGGCAAACCGCTCGTGCATGTGCCGACCGTGGACGCGCTGGCGTACAATCTCTACGGGTGTTCGGATTACATCTGTCCGATGATGGACGCGCGGAGAAATCAGGTCTACACGGGGATCTACCGCTTTGAGGAAGGAGCATTCCGTATTGTAGAAGAACAAAAACCGCTCGCGGTGCAGGAGGTCGCGGAGAAACTGAACGCGCTGGGCGGTCCTGCCGTGTTCCTCGGGGACGGCGTGCCGGTCTATCGAGGGGAGCTGGAGCGGATCATGAAGGTGCCGTACCGCTTTGCCCCGGCGCATGTGAACCGGCAGCGGGCGTCAGCGGTGGCGGCGCTGGCGATGCAGTATGTGAGGGAAGGAAAGCTTGAGACCGCGGCGGAGCATGCCCCGGATTACCTGCGCCCCTCGCAGGCGGAGCGCGAGCGCGCGGAGGCGCTGCAGCGGGAACAGAGTGGGCAGCGCGCGGGCGAGTGATCAGAATGGAAGAGCTTAGAGAGAAAACATTGCCCTGGGACGATGGGGAGCATAGCTGTGGTATGAATGAGACAGGAAAAAGGAATCTTCCGGAGAATGACAGGGCGGACTTGCAGAGAGACGGGGGAGCGAGCTTTTCGATCGCGGAGATGACGCCGGAGGACGTCCCGGAGGTCGCCGCGCTGGAGCGGCAGGTCTTCTCTGTGCCGTGGAGCGAGAACGGGTTTCTGTGTTCGCTCCGGTCGCCGGACGCGTTGTATCTCACGGTTCGGCAGGGCGGAAAGCTGCTCGGCTACTGCGGTTTTCTCCAGTCATTCGACGAGGCGGACGTCATGAATGTCGCGGTCGCGCCGGATTTCCGGGGCAGGGGGATCGCTGGGCAGATGCTGCGGGAGCTGATGGAACGCGGACGCGCGCGCGGCATTTTGCGTTATACGCTGGAGGTGCGGCAGAGCAACGCGGCGGCGATCCATCTGTATGAGAAACTGGGCTTTGTCTCCGTCGGCATTCGGAAGAATTTTTATGAGAAACCGATCGAGTCTGCCGTGATCATGTGGACGGCTGAATAGAATCAGGACGATCCGCGGGCAAAGAGGAATGAGGCGCCGTCTGCGGACCTGCAAGATAGATGAGAAAGAGGAATGGGATATGCTGGACGTATGTCTTTTGGGCTGCGGCGGAATGATGCCGCTGCCGTACCGTCACCTGACTTCCCTGATGACGCGGTTCAACGGGAGCAACCTGCTGATCGACTGCGGCGAGGGGACTCAGGTCGCGATAAAGAAAAAGGGCTGGAGTTTCAAACCGATCGACACGGTCTGTTTCACGCATTATCATGGGGATCACATCAGCGGGCTGCCGGGGCTGCTGCTCACGATGGGCAATGCGGAGCGCACGGAGCCGCTCACGCTGATCGGACCGAAGGGGCTGGAGCGCGTCGTGAACGCGCTGCGCGTGATCGCGCCGGAGCTGCCGTTCCCGCTCGTGTTCAAGGAGATCCAGGGCGCGGAGCAGAGCTTTGTGGAGAACGGTTATCGGATCACGGCGTTTCGCGTGAACCACAACGTGCTCTGCTACGGCTACACGCTGGAGATCGACCGCGCGGGCAGGTTTGATGTGGAGCGGGCGCGGGCGGCGGAGATCCCGATGAAATTCTGGAGCCGCCTGCAGAAGGGCGAGACGATCGAGGAGGACGGAAGGATCTACCGCCCCGGGGACGTGCTGGGGGCGCCCCGAAAGGGGATCAAGCTCACTTACTGCACGGACAGCAGACCGACAGATAGCATTGCGGAGCACGCGGAGGCTGCCGATCTGTTTATCTGCGAGGGCATGTACGGGGAGGCGGACAAGGCGCAGAAGGCGGTCGAGCACAAGCACATGACGTTCGAGGAGGCGGCGCGCCTTGCGAAACGCGCGCACCCGGCGCAGATGTGGCTGACGCATTACAGCCCGTCGCTCGTGAAGGCAGACGACTATATGGACGGCGTGCGCAAGATTTTCCCGGAGTCGTATCCGGGAAAGGACGGCAAGTCGGTCGAGCTGGATTTTGAGGAAGAAGAGACGGATTGAACCGTGAGACAGTGGAGGCACAGATGGGCGACAAGGATATATTGATACTGGCGATCGAGAGCTCCTGCGACGAGACGGCGGCGGCTGTCGTGAAAAACGGCAGGGAGGTGCTGTCGAATGTGATCTCGTCCCAGATTGAGCTGCACAAGCTGTACGGGGGCGTGGTGCCGGAGATCGCGTCGCGCAAGCACATCGAGAAGATCAATCAGGTGATCGAGGAGGCGCTTGCCACGGCGGGCGTCACGCTGGACGAGCTGGACGCGGTCGCCGTGACGTACGGTCCCGGACTCGTGGGCGCGCTGCTCGTGGGCGTGGCGGAGGCGAAGGCGATCAGTTACGCAAAGCAGCTCCCGCTTGTGGGCGTGCACCACATCGAGGGGCATATCTCGGCAAACTATATTGAGAATAAGGAGCTGGAACCGCCGTTTATCTGTCTGGTGGTCTCCGGCGGGCACACGCATCTCGTCCGGGTAAAGGATTACGGCGTGTACGAGATTCTGGGGCGCACGCGGGACGACGCCGCCGGGGAGGCGTTTGATAAGGTAGCGCGGGCGATCGGGCTCGGCTATCCGGGCGGTCCGAAGATCGACCGTCTCGCGAAGGAAGGGAACCCTGACGCGATCGCTTTCCCGCGGGGAAAGATCGACGGTTCTCCCTATGACTTCAGTTTCAGCGGGCTGAAGTCGGCGGTGCTGAATTACCTGAACGGCTGCCAGATGAAAGGAGAGCCGATCGTCGAGGCAGACGTCGCCGCGTCCTTCCAGAAGTCGGTCACGGACGTGCTGGTAGAGCACGCGATGATGGCGGTCAGGGAGTCCGGGCTTGACAAGCTGGCGATCGCCGGGGGCGTGGCGTCCAATGGTGCGCTGCGGGCTGCGATGGAGCAGGCCTGTGCGGAAAACGGCGTCCGCTTCTACCG
>CANQYP010000129.1 GCA_947628045.1 uncultured Lachnospiraceae bacterium
CCGGAGATGATAAAGTTTGCTTCGGAATATGGGAGATGGCTGAGAGCAAACTATCCGGTATATCTTGTATGCACAGGTCTTTATGAGAATATACAGGAAGTCAGCAATGTTAAGAATCTTACGTTTTTCAGAAGAGCAACAACAATAAAAACGGAACCGCTTAATATGGTACGAATGTCTGAAATGTATAGGAAACATCTCTCCGTGGACAGCTGTGAGGCTCGTGAAATAGCGAAATGTACGAAGGGATACGCCTATGCGTTTCAACAGCTTGGTGTATTGTATTTCAAAAAGAAAAGTGAGGAGAGACTGTCGGACATCTTGCCGGATTTCAAGACGGAACTGTATTCCTATTCCTATGAGAAAATTTGGGAAGAAATGACAGAGGCTGATCGCTTTTTAGCATCCCTTCTGGTGGAGAAAGATGAGTATAAGCGGGAAGAGGTACTTCGCCTGATGGGCGACAGGGCGGGCAATTATTCTATGTACAGGGACAGACTGATCAAGCGCGGAATCCTGGAGAGCCGTCGGGCGTTTGTATCTTTGGCGCTGCCGTATTTTGCAGACTATATTAAAGAATATTGTTTGTGAGACGGACGGACTGAGAGCAGATGGCTTTTCCGTTATAAGCGGTCCAAGGACAACGGGGGATGGATATTATGAGAGCTGCATCGTTGTGATAGAAGGAAACCAGATTGAGATAACGGTATGAATAGTTCGTGTTTGCTGCTGAAGGAGGGGTCTGAAACATTATGGAAGAAATTATCAGAAATTATTCTCTTGCGTGGCTCAATAAGGATATAGAGACAGTGCGAAACACGTTTGCGGAAGATGCAATATATAGTGAGTGCTACGGACCGGAATACCATGGTTTGTCTCAAATATTGAAATGGTTTGAAGACTGGAATAAAAAGGGCAGTGTTCTGGAATGGTCGATTAATCGGGTGATTGAGAAAGACCGAACAATCATAGCGGAGTGGTTCTTCAAATGTGACTATGAAGGTACATACAGTGGATTTGACGGTGTAACGATAGCGGACTTTGATCGGAATATGAAAATTATAAAACTGTGCGAGTTTCAATCCAAGGCGGAGCACTGTTATCCATACGATACATAACGGGGCGCCCTTTGTATGAAAAATATGGTTTTGTTAAGATGAATCATGAAATGGAGTTGCCGGAATGAAAGCGAGTGGCAGTCTGATGACGGGCGATCATGAACTTCTGCAAGGGAAAAGAATACAACAGTTCTTCCCACACGTCCCATAATGTGCTATAATCTTCGCGAGATAATTGTACAATTGGAGATGAGGAATCAATATGGCACGAATCGATGAACTGATCGTCTATCGCGAGCCGGAAAATGGCGAGCTGCTTGCCGAGATGGCGTGGATCATGGAGAATTACGGAAAGAATGAGCTGTACGGGGAAGTGCGCGCAAGGTTCTTCGCGTGCATGCACCGTCTGGTCGAGCTGGCGGGGACGTATGGTTTTGAGCGGAATCTCTGGCAGGACTATTTGACCTTCCTGCTGGTGAACAATGAGAACGTGTTCAGCACTGCCTGTGAGATCAAGGGCATCACGGAGGGGAGTTTGCTGGAGCTCGCGCGGCATGACTTTGCGATCTTCCGGGAGCTGTTCGCCTATGATTTCAGCGAGGTGGAGCGGACGCTGCAGGCGGGATTCTTTGAGGAGATATTGAATTACCGGAGGGCGGGCGTCGCGAGCCGTGTGTTCAACCGCCGTATTCGGGATCGCATCAGCGAGCTGTCTTTGCAGCTTGCGGGCGCGTGGGACGTCGAGAAGTTCACACAGTACATGATTCGTTTTTACCGGGAGTTCGGAGTTGGCAAGCTCGGACTGCACAAAGCGTTCCGGGTCGAGCACGACGAATCGGGCGTGCAGATTTGCCCGATCACAAATATCGCGCACGTGAACCTCGACGATCTGGTGGGCTATGAGATCCCGAAGAAGAAACTGATCGACAACACGGAGGCGTTCGTGCAGGGCAGAAGGGCGAACAACTGCCTGCTGTTCGGAGATGCGGGGACCGGAAAGTCCTCGAGCATCAAGGCGATCCTGAATCGTTACTATGATCAGGGACTGCGTATCATTGAGATCTACAAGCATCAGTTCAAGGATCTGAACGACGTGATCGCGCAGATCAAGAACCGCAATTACAAGTTTATCATCTACATGGACGACCTCTCCTTCGAAGAGTTTGAGATCGAGTACAAATACCTGAAAGCTGTCATCGAGGGCGGGCTGGAGCGCAAACCGGAGAATGTCCTGATCTACGCGACGTCCAACCGCCGCAATCTGATTCGCGAGCGGTTCAGCGACAACTGGGAGGAGCAGGACGGAGACATCCACCGCAACGATACGCTGCAGGAGAAGATGTCGCTCGTCTCGCGTTTCGGCGTCACGATCTACTTCGGGGCTCCGAACAAGAAGGAATTCCAGAACATCGTGCGGACGCTGGCAGCGCGCTATGGCGTGACGATGCCGGAGGAGGAGCTGTTTCTGGAGGCGAACAAGTGGGAGCTGAGCCACGGCGGGCTCTCAGGGCGGACGGCGCAGCAGTTCATCGACTACCTGCTCGGGCAGACAAAAGAATAAGTCTATATGGTGAACGAAGAATTTCATTTTGCTTACTTGCTCGGGCAGACGAGGGAGTAAGCGAAGAACGCTGACTCGTTTTATTGCCTGTCGGCGAAGGCAGCTGAGACTGGAAAGAATCCGGTAGAATCTTGTGACGGGTTTGTATAATGAGTGAATGGAAAGGAAAGGGAAAGGCATGAGCGTCAAATTGTTTGCGGCGATCGCGATTGGATCGACCGTGACAGAAATGAAGATCTTCGAGTTCGGCGGGCGGAAACCGATGAAGGAGATCGAGTGTGTCAGTGCCAGGCTGAACATCGGGCTGGACGCGTACAGCATGGGACACATCAGCAGCGCGAAGATCGAGGATCTCTGTGCGGTGCTGAACGATTTTTACCGGATCCTGCAGAGCTACAAGGTGACGGATTACAAGGTCTGCGCGACCAGCGCGTTCCGTGAATCCCGAAATATGCTGATCATGCGGGACTATATCGAGAAACAGACCGGGCTGAGGATTGATGTGCTGAGCAACTCCGAGCAGCGTTTCGTCGATTACAAGTCGATCGCATCCGTCACGGCGGAGTTTGAGCAGATCATTCAGAACCCGGCGGCGATCGTCGACATTGGCGGCGATAGCCTGCAGATCTCGCTGTTTGACAAGGACAAACTGATCACGACGCAGAACATTCGCGTGGGGAGTGTGACGACCCGGGAACGCCTGGCGCCGCTTATGAAGAACCGCGCGCATTTCGAGAAGATGGTGATCGAGATCCTCGGGCACGAGCTCGCCGGTTTCGGAAAGCTGTATCAGAAGGACCGTCAGATCAAGAACCTGATCGTCATCGGCGGAGGACTTGCCGAGCTGACGCACCAGTATGAGCAGCAGAACCGGAAGATTACCTCCGTGACGCAGGAGCAGTTCCAGACGATCTATGACCGCATCGTCGCGATGAACCCGGAAGAGATCGCGGAGCGCTTTGAGATCTCCTCGGAACAGGCGGCTGGCGTTGTTCCGTCCGCGATCTTTTGCAAATGCATGATGGGCGACTTCGGGGCGGAAACGCTCTGGATCCCGGATTACAGCCTCTGCGATGGGCTCGCCTACGACTACGCGCTGAAGAACCGTTTTATCCGCAGCACGCACAGCTTTGAGGAAGATATTCTCGCGTCGGCGCGCAGCATCTCCAAACGCTACAAGTGCAGCCAGGCGCACATCCGCAACCTTGAGGAGCTTGCGCTGCAGGTGTTCGACTGCATGAAGAAGATCCACGGCATGGGCAAGCGGGAGCGTCTGCTTTTGCAGATCGCCGTGATCCTGCACAACTGCGGGAAATTTATCAGCCTTGAGGACGTCTCCGAGTGTGCCTACAACATCATCATGGCGACGGAGATCATCGGGCTGTCGGATGTGGAGCGCGAGATGATCGCCTACACGGTGAAGTTCAACACGAGCCGTTTTATCTACTACGATGAGCTTTCGGTCCGGACGGGCATCAGCCGGAACGAATACATGTCGGTGGCAAAGCTGACCGCGATCCTGCGCATGGTGAACGCGCTCGATCGCACGCACCGGCAGAAGTGCAGGAACGCTGTGGTGACGCTGAAGGAGCACGAGCTGAAGATCGCGGTCGCGAGCCAGGAGGATCTGTCGCTTGAGATTGGGACGTTCAATGAGAAAGCGGAGTTCTTTGAGGAAGTGTTCAATGTGCACCCGGTATTTAAGCAGAGGAAACAACTCTAAGGCTTTCTTCATGTATAGTGTATTCTCCAGACGCCCTCGCAGGAGTTATCAATGCCACGGCAAACACGCTTTCGCTCGAATCGGTCACGCAACGGTACTAAGCTCACGCTGTGCGCTCGCTAAGTACCGGCGGACCTACACGGTTTGCCGTTGGCATTGCAACTTCCTGCACGGGCTGGCTGGCGCGGTAGAGATTGGGCAGCGAAACATTCACAGCCTCGCACGCATTCGAGTTTGTAATGTTGATTAAATAGCAGATATAGGAGGAAGGCAACATGGCGACGATTGATTTTGAGAAACCGGAATACTACATCAACCGGGAGTGCAGCTGGCTCGGATTCAACAGCAGGGTACTCTCGGAGGCGCGGGACAAGAGTCTCCCGATGCTGGAGCGCCTGAAATTCCTGAGCATCACTTCCTCCAACCTCGACGAGTTTTTCATGATCCGCGTCGCGTCCCTGAAGGATATGGTACACGCGAAATATACAAAGAGGGATATTGCTGGGATGACGCCCCAGGAGCAGCTCTCGGCGATCGCAGTACAGGCGCACGAGCTGGTGGCGCAGCAGTACAGCACCTACAACCGCTCCCTGCTCCCGCTGATGAAACAATGCGGGCTGGAACTCGTGACGGAGCACGAAAAGCTGACGAAACAGCAGAAGGCGTTTGTAGACCAGTATTTCGAGGAAAATGTCTATCCAGTGCTGACGCCGATGGCGATGGATTCGGCGCGCCCGTTCCCGCTGATCCGCAACAAGACGCTGAATATCGGCGCCCTGATCTCGAAGAAAGAGGATAAGGACGCGAAGGATGCGAAGAATGCGAAAGATGCCAAGGACGTCAAGGATACCAAGGACGCGAAGGAGAAGACGAAGACGGAGTTCGCAACGGTACAGGTGCCGTCGGTGCTGCCGCGGATCGTACAGCTCCCGGAGGGAACGGACGGGAAACGCAGCGTGATCCTGCTCGAGGAGATCATCGAGCGGAACATTGACAAACTGTTTCTGAATTACAACGTAGTCTGCGCGCATCCGTACCGGATCATGCGCAACGCCGACCTTGCCTACGACGAGGACGAGGCGGCGGATCTGCTCAAGGAGATCGAGAAAAAACTGAAGAAACGACAGTGGGGCGAGGTGATCCGTCTGGAGATCGAGGAAAAGATGGAGCCGAAACTGCTGAAGATCCTCAAGTCGGAGCTGAACGTAAAAGAGGAGGACATCTACCGGATCAGCGGTCCGCTGGACCTGACCTTTCTGATGAAACTCTACGGCACGGAGGGCATGGACGAGTACCGCTATGAGCCGTACAAGCCGCAGAGCGTGCCGGGCATGAACGATGAGGAGGACATTTTCACGCAGATCCGCAAGGGGGATATCCTGCTGCACCACCCGTACATGACCTTCGAGCCGGTCGTGAACTTCGTGAGACAGGCGGCGAAGGATCCGGATGTGCTGGCGATCAAGCAGACGCTGTACCGTGTCAGCGGGCATTCCCCGATCGTGGCGGCGCTCGCGCAGGCGGCGGAGAACGGCAAGCAGGTGACGGTGCTCGTGGAGCTGAAGGCGCGTTTTGACGAGGAGAACAATATCCTCTGGGCGAAGATGCTGGAACAGGCGGGCTGTCATGTGATCTACGGGCTGCTGGGCTTAAAGACGCACAGCAAGATCACGCTGGTGGTGCGTCGGGAGGAGGACGGCATTCGGCGCTATGTGCATCTCGGCACGGGCAATTACAACGATTCCACGGCAAAGCTCTACACGGACTGCGGGATCCTGACGTGCGCGGAGCCGATCGGCGAGGACGCGACCGCCGTGTTCAATATGCTTTCCGGGTACTCGGAGCCGAAACACTGGAACCGGCTGGTGCTCGCGCCGCTGTGGATGCGCGATGCGTTCATGCGCCTGATCCAGCGGGAGACCCATCACGCGAAGGCGGGTGAACCGGCGAGGATCGTCGCCAAGATGAATTCGCTCTGCGACAAGGAGATCATCGCGGCGCTCTATGAGGCGTCCGCGGCGGGCGTGGAGATCGACCTGATCGTGCGCGGGATCTGTTGTCTGCGCGCCGGCGTCCCGAAGGTCAGCGAGCATATCCGGGTGCGCTCGATCGTCGGGAACTTCCTGGAGCACGCGCGCATTTTCTACTTTGCGAACGGCGGGGACGAGGAGTTCTACATGGCGAGCGCCGACTGGATGCCGCGCAACCTTGACAAGCGCGTGGAGATCCTTTTCCCGGTGGAGTCGCCCGAGATCCGCGAGAAGGTTCGTCACATTCTGCAGATCCAGCTCGAGGATAATGTGAAGGCGCATGTCATGCAGCCGGACGGCAGCTATGAGAAGATCGACAAGCGCGGCAAGACGCTGCTCTGCGCGCAGGACTGTTTCTGCGAGGAGGCGGTGCGGCTGGCGCAGACGGCGCCGGAGGAGACAAAAAGCCGGGTGTTTATTCCGGCGGAGCCTGCGGAAGATTGAGGAATATGCAGGACGATTAGAAGAAAACAGAGAAACAGGAGAAAGCAAAGAAGGCAGGAATAGAACATGTACCGGGATAACACGAAAATGGTAAAGATCGGCGACCGCGTGATCGGGGGCGGCAACCCGATCCTGATCCAGTCGATGACGAACACGCGTACCGAGGACGTGGCGGCGACGGTCGCGCAGATCCAAAAGCTCGAGGCGGCGGGCTGCGACATTATCCGCTGTGCCGTGCCGACGATGGAGGCGGCGCGGGCGCTTGGCGAGATCAGGAGACAGATCCATATCCCATTGGTGGCGGACATTCACTTCGATTACAAGCTGGCGATCGCCGCGATCGAGGCGGGCGCGGACAAGATCCGCATCAATCCGGGCAACATCGGCAGCACGGAACGCGTGCGCGCGGTCGTCGACGCGGCAAGGGAGCGGGACATTCCGATCCGCGTCGGGGTCAACAGCGGCTCGCTCGAGAAGGAGATCGTCGCGCGCGACCATGGAGTGACCGCGGAGGGAATCGTCGAGAGCGCGCTGCGCCAGACGGCGGTGATCGAGGACATGGGGTACGACGATCTGGTTATCAGCATCAAGTCCTCGGACGTCCTCATGTGTGCAAAGGCGCATGAACTTCTGGCGAAGAAGACCGACCACCCGCTGCACGTCGGTATCACGGAGGCGGGGACACTGCTGTCCGGGAATATCAAATCGGCGATCGGACTGGGGCTGATCCTGTCGC
>CANQYP010000130.1 GCA_947628045.1 uncultured Lachnospiraceae bacterium
TCAAGCCCCTGTGTCGCCGCGTCCACCTCTTCCTCGTGTCCGCTTACGTGATACGCCCGCTCCAGCAGCTCCTGTGTGTTCTCCTTCAGGAGGATCTGTCCCTCGTCAAGGATGATGACCTCCTCAAATACATCCGCCGCCTCCTCGATGATGTGCGTCGAGACGACGAAGGTGCGCCCGGTCTGCGTGAACTCTTCCAGCAGAATCTGGTAAAAACGCTCGCGCGCGATCACGTCCAGCCCAGCGACCGGCTCGTCGAGGAAGGTAAATTCCGCCTTGCTCGCCAGCGCCACGACGATCGTCACCATCGAGACCATGCCCTTGGAAAGCTTGTTGATCCGTTTCTTTTTCTCGATCCCGAATTCCTTTATCAGGCGATCCGCCATCGCCTGATCCCAGTGCGCGTAATAGGTCGCCGCGATCTCCAGATACGCCTTCACCTTCATCGCGCCCGCGCCGCTTGTGCCCGTCTGGCTCAGCTCCCGCGAAAAGCAGAAATGCTCCAGCGCCCTCGGATTCTCCCACACCGGCGCTCCGTCGAGCTCTACCGTGCCCCTCGTCGCCGGGTTCTGCGCCGTCAGGATCGACAGCAGCGTCGTCTTGCCCGCCCCGTTTCGCCCGATCAGCCCGTAGATCTTCCCGGACTCCAGCTCCAGATCGACGCCATGCAGCACGTCTTTCTTCCCGTATGTCTTCACAATTCCCTTTGCCGTTAATTTACTCATCTTCGCTATCCTTTCTCACGTCCGTCCCGTGAACTTCTCTTGTCCTCTCCTGTCCGCATCTTTTCCTTTTCGTCCGATTCTTTTTCTAATCAGGAGCTCATTTCACACTTCTCACTTTTTCTCGTACTGCCCGATCGTCTATACGGCAGTCCACGCTCCTCACTTCTCCTCGCCCTGCTCAATCATCGTGATCAGCTCCCGTCTGCTGATCCCGAGGCTCTTCGCCTCCGCCAGCAGGCTCTTCACATAGTCCTCATAGAAATTTTTCTTCCGTTTCTCCGTGATCTGGCGTTTCGCGCCCGTCGCAACGAACATTCCGATCCCCCGTTTCTTGTAGAGAATGCCCTCGTCCACCAGAAGGTTGACGCCCTTCGCCGCCGTCGCCGGATTAATCGCGTAAAGCCTTGCCAGCTCATTCGTGCTCGGGACGCGCTCCTCCTCCAGCAAGATATCGCGAAGAATATCGTTCTCGATCATCTCGCGGATCTGGATATAAATCGACTTTTCCTGTGTCAGGATCTCATTCACTCGCGCTCACTTCCTTCACCTCTCTGCCAAAATTTCTGCAAATTCTCCGATTGCCCAGCTTTCCAAAACGTCTCCAAAGCCATCTTTACCTTTAGCTCTGTATACCTCTCGTTTCTTTTACTTCTTTCCTTTACTTCTCTTACTTTCTTCATTTACTTTTGTGTTCATCTGTTCATTACTTATGTAATTAACCATATCACCTAATAACTCTTTTGTCAAGAAAAAAATAATCTTTTCCCGGTAAATAAAAAAGCCTTTGAACCGTCGGGATTTTCCATTCCACAATCCCCGCAATCCAAAGACTTCAAAACCTATCCAAAGCCAATTTATCACTTCCATCAAACAACGCTCCGATCACAGGCTCGCCTCTCACAGCCGAACCTTCGAGCTCGCAGCCCCCGCCACACAGACCATGCCGCCCGCGACGAGCGCGTCCCGCGTCCGATCCGGCACAATCCATCCTTTCATTCCGAAACAGTAGAACAAAAATAAAGCCGTCGCCGCAAGGAAGATCAGCAGATGCCGCAGCGCAAAGCGCCGTCTCGCGGACGCCCCAGCCTCTGCCGCCGCCTCATAAGTGACGCCGCCGATCCAGTAGACGCTCTGCGTCGCCAGCATCAGCGCAAAGAGCAGATCCAGAAACACGAGCACAATAATCCCCAGATTCTTCCCTGATCCGATCAGCGGAAAATACTGCCGTCCCCCATACATGTAAAAAAGCATCGCCGCCGCCAGCAGGATTAGCCACACCCAGAACAGTGTATATGATTTTTTCTGATACTGCACGTCCATCTTCCCGCACTTTCCTTCTTCTATAATCATCAAATTTTTCTACCTTGCAGGTTCATACAAAACTAGTAATCAAAGATACTTTGAATCGCATCTGTTATGTTTGTTATATCCGAGTATTTAATCCTGCCTGTTTTCTTATAACCGCGATATCTCAAATCCAGAAACCTCATCTGCTCGCACAATACAAAGCCTTGTTCTTCTCCTTGAATATGAATCGGTATATGAAGAGCATCTTGAAAGGCATCCTGCAAAATAGGACACAATATAGCCTGTTCCGCGATGTTAAAAAAATTTTTGCTGACAACCAGAAACAAACTCTTCATATTCTCTACTGTGAGAATATCTCCCTGCTCTATTGTCAAACCTGCCACTTCTCCCTTCCAACCGGTTCTCCCCAAGCATATTCTTCATATGGACCGAGTCTTCCGCCATATTCCAAAGCTCTTTCTTCCAATGTCCGATGCTGCATCCTTGCTTTCTTAAGTACAATATTTCCATCAATTAACTCAATTTCCAAATAATCATTATTCTGGATCCCCGCCAGCGCAAGCAATTCTTTTGACAAGCGAATTCCCTGACTGTTTCCCCACGTTTTTACCTGAACAGTCATATCATCACCTCCACGTATATACAAAGTATATCCCTCGTGCAGTCTTCTGTCAACTTGTAAATCTCTGAAAGTACTCTTGCAGACTCAAACTATAAATCTTTAGCTTTTCTCTTTCAGGCTTAACTCGTAAACCTGTGGAAGTTCCCTTGCAGACTCAAACTATAAATCTTTAGCTTTTCTCTTTCAGGCTTAACTCGTAAATCTGTGGAAGTTCTCATGCAGACAAACGCAAAGCTGCTCTGGTCGCATCTGCTTTTCCTGCGCCAGACACTTCATATTTCGCTCCAGTACCTCCCTAATTTCTCCGAAGGACACGGCGCTGATCCCCTGCCCGCGCATCCATGCAATCGAAGAGAGACCGTCCGTCTCCAGAAACAGCCGCTCTGCTGGGATCTCGCGCAGCATACGGCGATACAAAGCGGTGCTGTGAGCCATCTCATTCTGTCCCGCCAAAGACACAGCTGTTCCTCCGCTCCAAAGCTCTGTATCTTCTTGCAAAGCATACCTCTCCGCCAAGTCCGGTCCCAGCGTGAAATAGCAGTCGGTTTCGAGAAACTTTTCAAAATCCGCCTCGCTGCCGGAATACCAGTGCACGCAAACCTTTCCCGGGAAATCGCGGATCATCTCCACGATCTGTCTCTCCTGCCCCTTCGTGTGCAGGACGACCGGTTTTCCGAGCTCCGCCGCAAGCTCAAGCTGCTGCGCAAACGCGCGCCTCTGCACATCGAGCGGAACCTCGCACCAAACGGAATCCATGCCGATCTCCCCAATGATCGGGCAAGCCTCAAAATACTCCCGACAGTCCCGCGGGTCGAAACGGTCGCTGTACCATGGGTGAATGCCAAAACTGAGCGAGAAATTCCCGTTTCGTTTCTCTAAACGTTTCGCTGATGATCCCGGCGACCGTTCAGACAGTCTTCCCTCTGCCTTTCCTGCCATCTGGTCAAGCGGCTGTTCTTCTGCCCTTCTTTCTGTCTGTACCGCCGTTTCGCTCTGTGCAAGGCATCGCCGCATAAATTCCCACTCCTGCGGCGTCCCGCAGCTGAATACGGTATCGATCCCGTTCGCCCGGCGCGACGCGAGCTCCTGTCCGGCGAGCGCAAGCATTTCCTGCTCTGTCAGCTTTCCCCGATATTCCTCCGCCAGACAGAGCAAATGCGCATGCATATCCAGCATGCGCAAACGACTCGTCTCACAGCGAAAACCTGTTTTCTCATTTTCCATCTTCATTTCCATCATCTGCTCTCGCCCTGAATCTGGTTTCTTATCTCTTGATCACCCGATAGATCTCCGCGCGCAGTTCGCCCTGTTCGTACAACCACTCCCGCGTGCGGCTCTGCTCGGTGACGGTGAACTCCCTGCGGATACCCTCGCCAGGCGTTCCGAAGATCAGAATACGGTCGGAAAGATAGATCGCCTCATCCGTATCGTGCGTCACCAGCAGAATCGTCTTCTTCAGGCTGCCGCATAGCTCCCGCAGCCAGTCCTGCATGTCGCCGCGCGTGATCACGTCCAGCGCCCCAAACGGCTCGTCGAGCAGATAGATATCCGCGTCGCACATCGCCGTGCGCAAAAATGCCGCACGCTGCCGCATACCGCCGGAAAGCTCCGCGGGATATTTGTCCTCGCAGCCTTCCAGCCCAAAACGTGCCATTTGCTCCCGCGCACGCTCCCTGACCGCATCCTTCTCATGGTGAATTTCCCCATAGAGGCAGACATTGTCGAGAATCGTCCTCCACGGAAACAGCAGATCATTCTGCGGCATGTACGCAAACTGATGGTTCACTCCGCTCGTCTGCACGCCGTCGATCTGAATCTGCCCGCCCTGCGGTTTCAGGATCCCAGCCAGCACATTCAGAAGTGTTGACTTCCCACAGCCGGAGGGACCGAGAATGCTGACAAACTCGCCCTCCGCCACCGCAAAGCTAAGATCCTTGAGGATCGTTTTATCTGTATAGGAAAAATTCAGGTTGTTTACGCTTAATTTCATCGCCATATTTTTTACTGCGCTAAGAATTCGTTTGTGTAGCACTCCGCCGCCGGGATCGCCTCGTCGATCACACCGTACTCCTGCAGGAACGCGCTGTAGTTGTCCCACACCTCGTCCTTCATCATGCCCCAGACGTCCGTGTCCTCCATGAATTTGTCCGCAAGGTACTCCTGCGAGATCTTCAGCATCTCCAGATCGTAGTTCGGCGCGTACTTGGAAAGGATCTCCGCCGACGCGTCCGGATCCGCGATCGTGTCCGCATAGCCCTTCTCCGTCGCGCGCAGGAACGCGGAAACCATCTCCGGATCCTCCTCGAGCACCGCATTGCTCGCGATGATGATCGGCGTATAATAGTCCAGGCGCTCGTCCAGATCGCGGCACGCCATGTAGTTGAGCTCCACGCCGTTCATCTCCGCCATCACGGAATCCCACGCCTCAAAAAACCACATCAGATCGCAGCTCTTGCCGAGCGCCTCAAAACCGCTGCCGTCGGAAATTACCATGTTCAGTTTCGAGAAATCCTTGTCCGCCTGCGTCATGCAAGCCTCAAGCACCGCCGACTCGCCCGGACCGCCCCAGCCCGCGTAGGTCTTGCCCTCGAAATCCGCCGGGGATTCTATGCCGCTGTCCGCGAGACTCACAAAGCCGGAAGTGTTGTGCTGAATGATCGTCGCGATTGCCTTGATCGGGAGCGGATCCTCCGCCGTGAGTGCGATCGTCACATCCTCCTGGTAGCTGACGCCGAACGTGCCCTTCTGCTGCGCCACAAGCGTCGCCGTCGCGCCGTCAGTCGGCTCGATGATCTCCACGTCCAGTCCTTCTTCCTCATAGTAGCCCTTCTCCAGCGCCACATACATACCTGTGTGGTTCGTGTTCGGCACATAATCCAGAATCACCGTAACTTTCTTGAGCTCCTCGCCCTCGTCTGCCGATGCCGGCGCCGCCAAGCCAAACATCATCGATGCCGCCGCCACAAGGGCAAGTCCTTTTTTCCATGTCTTTTTCATTGTCGTCTCCTCCTGCAATTTACAATTTACCTATTGCCCCCTCTTCCCCGCGAGGGCACGCGGGCGGAAAGCCGTTTCTGATCATGATTCTTGCACGCTTTCCTTTTTCGGCACATACATGGATCTGAGCGCTCAATTCTGATTGCATGCATATGCTTTTGCCGACCACCGGTCATTTATCTGTTCTCCGGCAGTCTGCTCTATGAAAATCCGTACGGGATTTACATCATTTTCCACAACCTGTTCCGTCACCTGCTGTAGCTCTTCAGATTCTCACAGTTCCTTTTCCACAGCCCGTCCCGCTGCTCGACGCGACGTTTCAGGTTCTCGCTTTTCCTTTCTCTATAAGTTTCCTCATTATCTGCCATAACTCTTCAGTTTTTCGCGGTTCTTCTCCGCCGCGCCGGGAGCATGAGAAATCCGAATAATTTCACCAGCCCGTTCATCATCAGGCTGAGCAGAATGATCATCAGCACGCAGGCGAACACCTTGTCCAGCATGTAGCCGTTCTTCGCCCGGATCAGATAATAGCCCAGCCCGCTCTGCGAGGCGATCCACTCGCCGACCACCGCGCCGCTGATGCTGTAAGTCGCTGCCACTTTGAGTCCCGACAACAGCGAGATGACTGCCGACGGGATCTTGACGATCCGATAGATCTGGAGTTTCGAGCCGCCATAGGTGCGGACGAGATTCAGATAGCCCTCGTCCATCTCCCCGAGCCCGTCGCTAAAACTGACGACGATCGGGAAAAAGCACATCAGCACGACCGTCAGGATCTTCGGCGCGTAGCCGAAGCCCATATAGATGATAAAAATCGGCGCGAGCACAATGACCGGAACCGTCTGCGTCACAACCAGGATCGGATAAATGCTCTTCTTAAAGGTCGGCATCGCGTCGATCAGCACTCCCATGAGAATACCGATCACAAACGAAATCGCCATGCCCGCGAGCGCCTCCATCACCGTCACGCCCGCGTGCCGTAATAACTCCGGCAGCTCCGTGACAAACGTCGTCAGCATATCGCTCGGCGCCGGGAGCACATACAGCGGAATGCCCGCCAGCTGTACCGCCAGTTCCCATATGATCAGCAGTCCCAGAATCACAAAAACCGGAGCTGCTTTTGTAAAATTCTTCATAACCATTCCTCCCGGCATGGTTTCCGAGCCATGCCCAACCTCGAAAAGTTTCGCTTTTCCGAGCTCGCGGGCATTCGCCCTATAGAGTCGCTGTCCCGTGGCACTGCCTACAAGCAGGCATTCCCCGCTCCAGCGGATCTGCACGGCTCATTGCTTTCGCGAAAAGAGCTGCCGACACATCTGCCGGCAGCCCATAATAATCGCAATAACCGCAAGAACATGTCGTTCCTGCGATCTGTTCCTATTTTCCTGCGCCAGCATTATCTGTATCAGGTTCGAAGGGTCAAAACCGTAAGGTTTACTCTCAGGCACGATGCCTCCCCGTTGTCATACGTTACTATACCACAGTCGTCTTTATTATACAAGACAAATTTTTACGATGGCTGCAATTTTTCCCGTCCTTCCGGCAGCCCGTTCTCCTGCCCCCACAGGATCACCAGCGTGCCATCTTTCACCTCGATGTAGCTCTCCTGCCCGGTGAACTCGTTACTGACACCGCGCGTGATATCGCAGGTGAGCGTCATGTCGGTGAGCGAATATTTGAGGCCGCGCTCCCAGACGCCCCTCGCGGGCTTGCTCAGGCAGAACACGGAAATCATCCCCTGTGCCCGCGCGTCAAAGCAGATCCGTTCATCCGCGATCGCCGTGATCACATTGCCGCCGCCGATCAGGTATGCCTCCACGCCCGCGCGCGACAGCCCCATCAGAAGCTGCA
>CANQYP010000131.1 GCA_947628045.1 uncultured Lachnospiraceae bacterium
TTTGGGAAGTGGAAATGAGTGAAAGACTAAAATCAACTTTGGCTCCTTCAAAGTGGAAATAAACTTTTCACTTCACTTGAAAAACTTCATAGAAAAGGGCACGCTGAAAAAACTTGACAAATAAACTGAATCCTGTATAATAAATCTGCAAGAGCAGTAAACTATATTGAATGAAATCAGAGGACGGAACGGGCAGCCGTCACCCTAGTTGGAGATGTGGGAGTGTCGCCCCACCTATTTCATTCAAAAGTTTGGCGGGTAGTTTCGGCTACCCGCTATTTTAATTCCGTGGCTATAGCACCTATCTGCACAACTCCTCATACGTCGCCCGCACCGCCTTGATGAACGCCTCGCTGTTGAGCACGGTCACATTTTCAAGCGACGTGATCAGCGCAAGATCCTTTGTCATCTTCCCGCTCTCGATCGTGCGGATGACCGCCTGCTCCAGACGGTCTGCGTACGCACAGAGCTCCGCGATGCCGTCGAGCTCGCCGCGTTTGCGCAGCGCGCCGGTCCACGCGAAGATCGTCGCGACCGAATTCGTCGAGGTCTCCTCCCCCTTCAAATGCTTGTAGTAGTGGCGCTGCACCGTCCCGTGCGCCGCCTCGTACTCGTAGACTCCATCCGGGGATACCAGCACGGAAGTCATCATCGCGAGCGAGCCGAAGGCGGACGACACCATGTCGCTCATCACGTCGCCGTCATAATTTTTGCACGCCCAGATGAACCCGCCCTCGGATTTCATGACGCGCGCCACCGCGTCGTCGATCAGCGTATAGAAATAGGTGATCCCTGCCGCCTCAAACTTCTCCTTGTACTGCGCGTCAAAGATCTCCTGGAAAATATCCTTGAAGGTATGGTCGTATTTCTTGGAGATCGTATCCTTGCACGCGAACCAGAGATCCTGTTTTGTGTCAAGCGCATAGTTAAAACAGCTTTTTGCAAAGCTCTCGATCGACGCGCACAGATTGTGTATGCCCTGGAGCACGCCCGGTCCCTGGTAGTCGAAGACCGTCTCGCGCGTCTCGGTTCCGTCCGCGGCTGTGAACACCAGCTCCGCCTTGCCCGGTCCCGGAATGATCATCTCCACATTTTTATAAAGATCGCCGTATGCATGCCTGGCGATCGTGATCGGTTTCTTCCAGGTCCGCACGTACGGGTCGATTCCTTTCACCACGATCGGGGCGCGGAACACCGTCCCGTCGAGGATCGCGCGGATCGTCCCGTTCGGGCTCTTCCACATCTCCTTGAGGTCGTACTCCTTCACCCGAGCCGCGTTCGGCGTGATCGTCGCGCACTTCACTGCCACACCGTACTTCTTCGCGGCGTTCGCGCTGTCGATCGTGATCTGGTCGTCCGTCGCGTCACGGTTCTTCAGTCCGAGATCATAGTACTCGCTCTTCAGCTCCACATACGGGCAGATCAGCTCGTCCTTGATCATCTTCCAGAGCACTCTCGTCATCTCATCCCCGTCCATCTCAACGATCGGGGTCGTCATTCCTATCTTTTCCATGAATATCGCGTTTCCTTTCCTGTTATTGTTCTTTCGCCCACCCGAACGAATACCGCACAGCCTTCTCCCAGCCCGCAAGTCTGCGCGCGCGTTCACCCGTCTCCATCTGCGGCTCAAACACGCGGTCCGTTTTCCAGTTCTGCCGGATCTCGTCCGTGTCCTTCCAGAAACCAACCGCCAGACCCGCCAGATACGCGGCTCCCATCGCCGTCGTCTCAATGCACTGCGGGCGCAGCACCTGCTGCCCGATCACATCCGCCTGATACTGCATCAGGAAGTTGTTTGCGCTCGCGCCGCCGTCCACTTTGAGCCCGGCAAGCCGGATACCCGAATCCGCCTCCATCGCGCGTATCACGTCGTTCGTCTGGTACGCCAGCGACTCCAGCGTCGCCCGGACGATGTGGTATTTGTTCACGCCGCGCGTGATCCCGACGATGCAGCCGCGCGCATACTGATCCCAGTACGGAGCGCCGAGCCCGGTGAATGCCGGCACCACATAGCAGCCGTTCGTGTCCTGCACGCGCCCGGCGATCCACTCCGTGTCCGGCGCGGAATCGATCAGATGCATCTCATCGCGCAGCCACTGGATTGCGGCGCCCGCAACGAAGATCGAACCTTCCAGCGCGTAAGTCACCTTGCCGCCCAGCCCCCAGGCAATCGTCGTCACAAGTCCGTTGTCCGAGAACACCGGCTTTTCCCCGGTGTTCATCAGCAGGAAACCACCCGTGCCGTACGTATTTTTGACCTCTCCGAGCCGGAAACAGGTCTGCCCGAACAGCGCCGCCTGCTGGTCGCCCGCCGCGCCCGCGATCGGGATCTCACCGCCCAAAAACTCCGGCGCACTCCTCCCGTAGATCTCGCTGGACGCCGCCACCCGCGGCAGCATGGACTTCGGAATGTCGAGCTCCTGCAGAATGTCATCGTCCCACTGCAGAGTATTGATGTTGAAAAGCATGGTCCGCGACGCGTTCGTATAGTCGGTCACGTGTACCGCGCCTTTCGTCAGTTTCCAGATCAGCCAGGTCTCGACCGTGCCGAACAAAAGCTGTCCCGCCTCCGTCTTCTCCCGGGCTCCCGGCACGTTGTCCAGCAGCCATTTGATCTTTGTCCCCGAGAAATACGCGTCGATCACAAGCCCCGTCTTCTGCCGGAAGGTCTCCGTGAGTCCGCGCGCCTTCAGGCTGTCGCAGTACTCCGCGGTTCTGCGGCACTGCCAGACGATCGCGTGGTGGATCGGCACGCCGGTCTCCTTGTCCCAGACGATCGCGGTCTCGCGCTGGTTCGTGATCCCGAGCGCCGCAATATCCGCCGCCGTCGCCCC
Source organism: uncultured Lachnospiraceae bacterium (assembly GCA_947628045.1). GTDB lineage: Bacteria > Bacillota > Clostridia > Lachnospirales > Lachnospiraceae > Choladousia. Next base: position 2,835 of record CANQYP010000131.1, read on the forward strand.
GATCTTTGACATCGCCTCGACCGCCACGCCGAGCTGCGTCGACCAGATCTCGTCCGCGTCGTGCTCCACCCAGCCCGGTTTCGGGAAATACTGTGTGAATTCCTTCTGCGCCACGCTGCAGATCTTCCCCTCGTGGTCGAACAGAATACAGCGGTTGCTCGTCGTCCCGGCGTCCAGCGCCATCACATATTTCGCCATATCACCCTCCCCGGATTGCCCTCTTGCCCTGTTTTCCATCCAGTCGCTTTCCTCACAAACTCATAAGTCACAGACGCTCACCGGCAATCCTCATGTGCGTCCAATCCTTTTCTTATCTTTTATTCTATCAAAAATTACTTTTCCTGCAAAGCACGAAATATTCAAATCAAGTCAAGCTTTTCAGGCGTTTCCAAAGAATAAGCAGTTCCATTGAAATCAAGAAAAAACGGAGCCAATCAAAACGACCTTTCGAGCCGTCTCACCATCTCGTCCACGTCCGTCCTCTCAATCACAAGCGGCGGCACAAGCCGAATCACATTGCCCCCGGCGCTCATCACGATCAGCCCGTTCTCGAGCGCCTTCGAGACGATCTCTCCCACCGGGCGTCCCTCCACGACCAGCCCCTGCATCAGTCCCATGCCGCGCCGCTCGCTCAGGAAATCATATTTCGCGACCAGCTCGTCGAGCCGCTGCTCGAGATACGGCGCGATCTCGTTGACATGGGCGATCACATCGAGCTCCTCGAACAGGTCGAACACCTTCGACACCGCCGCGCAGGCAAGCGGGTTGCCGCCGTAGGTCGTCCCGTGGTCGCCCGGCACGAGCGACGCCTTCGCCGTCTTTTCATTTAACACAAACGCGCCCACCGGGATGCCGCAGCCAAGCGCCTTCGCGCTGGTCAGAATATCCGGCTGCACACCGTACTTCTGCCAGGCGAACCAGCTCCCGCAACGCCCCATGCCGCACTGGATCTCATCGAAAATCAAAAGAATATCGTTCTCATCGCACAATGCGCGCAGACCTTTCAGGAATTCCGTCGTCGCCGGATGGATACCGCCCTCGCCCTGCACCGGCTCGAGCAAAATCGCGCAGGTCCTCTCGTTCACCTGCGCCTTCACGCTCTCCAGGTCGTTGAAATCCGCGAAACGGATGCCGCCGATCAGCGGCTTGAACGCCTCCTGATAATGCGGGTTGCCGGTCACGGACAGCGCGCCCATGCTCCTGCCATGGAAGGAATCGTTCATCGCGATGATCTCGTGGTCCGTGCTCCCGTCCTTCAGGTACGCGTACTTCCGCGCCGCCTTGATCGCGCCCTCGATCGCCTCCGTGCCGCTGTTCGTGAAGAACACCTTGTCCATACCGCTTTTCTTCACCAGCTTTTCCGCCGCCTCCGCAAGCGGCACGCTATAATACAGGTTCGAGGTATGGATCAGCTTTCCGATCTGCTGATTCAGCGCCTCCTCATACGCCTTGTTCCCGTAGCCGAGCGCAAACACCGCGATCCCCGCGCCGAAATCCAGATACTTTTTTCCGTCGACGTCGGTCAGCCACACGCCCTCGCCACGCTCCAGCACCGCCGGGAATCGATTGTAGGTGTGGAGCACATACTGCTCCGTGCGCTCCATATATTCCGCAGATTTCATGTTTACCATTCCTACCCTTTCACTCATTTTTCTGTGTCAAACGATCCGTGCATTTATCGTTTCCTGATACCATGTTTTCCGCTTTTTACTGTCCAAACTTTCGCACTTTCAATCTAATTTTCTTTACTCATAAATAATGAAATACGTTTTTCTGTCCAGCCAACACACCATTCAGAGAATTCTGTCAACAGAACATTCTTGATTATGTTTATGTTCTAAATTCTTTCCAGCAGACTGTCAGAAACCCCATGCCATCCATTTACACGTCGTACCGCTCCTCGTCGTCCCCGATGATCGCCGTTCCGATGCCCTTGTTCGTGAAGAACTCGAGCAGCAGACAGTGCTCGATCCTGCCGTCAAGGATATGGACCCGCGACACGCCGGACTCGATCGCGCTGATGCAGTTCTCCAGTTTCGGCAGCATGCCGCCGCCGACATTGCCGCTCTTCAGGAATTCCTTCGCCTCCGGGATCGACAGCTCGCTGATCAGGGAGGATCGGTCGAGCGGATCGCGGTACACGCCCTCGATGTCCGAAAGGAACACGAGCTTTGCCGCCTTGACCGCCGTCGCGATCGCGCATGCCGCGTCGTCCGCGTTGATGTTGAACGAATGGTACTCATCGTCCGAGCCGACCGGACAGATGACCGGGATAAAGTCGTTGTCCAGCAGCGTGTCCAGCAGACAGGTGTTGACTTCCTTGATCTCCCCGACAAAACCGATGTCCTTGCCGCCGGAAAGTTTCTTGTCCACGCGCAGGACCGTCCCGTCCTTGCCGCTGATGCCGACTGCCTTCAGCCCTACCTTCTCCATCATCGAGACGAGCCCCTTGTTGATCTTGTTCAGCACCATCTCCGCGATCTCCATCGTCGGCTTGTCGGTCACGCGCAGCCCGTTCACAAAATTCGTCTCGAGACCGACCTTGTTGATCCACTTTGTGATCTCCTTGCCGCCCCCGTGCACGATGATCGGTCGGAAACCGACCAGTTTCAGCAGCGCCACATCGCGGATCACGCTCTTCTTCAGCTCGTGGTCCACCATCGCGCTCCCGCCGTATTTCACCACGATCGTCTTGCCGTGGAAACGCTGAATATAAGGGAGCGCCTCAATCAGGACGTTCGCCTTCTGCAGCCAGAGCTCCATTGTTGATTCCATGTCTATTCACTCACTTTCTTCGCGTTTAGCAACGAGCCGTGCAAATACGATGGAACACGAAATACCTGCTCGCAGGCAATTTCGTGAGACAGCGTATTTATAGGGCGACTGCCCACGACCGACACATTTGCCATTTGGCGAGGTTATTTCGAGCCTAGTGGCAAAGCGCGCCATGGTGGGAAAACCAAAGGTTTTTCGAGGCTGGCAAGACTCGTTGCCGTTAAGCTTAATTCGGATTCATTTACGAACGATAATCCGCATTGATTTTCACGTAATCGTATGTCAGGTCGCAGCCCCACGCCGTCGCGCTCGCATTGCCCATCTTCACGTCAGCGATCGCGGTCACCGCGTCCTCGGAGAGGATTTTCGTCGCCTCCTCCTCGCTGTAGCCGGTCGAGACTCCGTTCTCAATGATCTTGAGTTTCCCCGCCGCACTCTCGAAATACAGGTCGACCTTCTCCGGATCGAACTGCGCGCCCGAGTAGCCCATCGCGCAAAGGATGCGCCCCCAGTTCGCGTCGCGCCCGTAGATCGCAGCCTTTGTCAGGTTTGAAGTCACAACAGACTTGGCAAGCGTCACCGCCTGTTCCTTGCTCTCAGCTCCGACGACCTTCACCTCAAACAGTTTCGTCGCACCCTCGCCGTCCGCCGCCATCCTCTTAGCAAGATACGTGTTGACGTAATTCAGCGCCTCGGCGAATTTCGCGTAGTCCTCGTTCTCTTCCGTGATCTCCGGATTCTCCGCCTGAGCGTTCGCGAGCAGCAGACAGGTGTCGTTCGTCGAGGTGTCGCCGTCCACCGAGATCATGTTGTAGCTGTCGGCAACACTTGCGCTGAGCGCCTTCTGCAGCAGCTCCTGCGCGATACAGGCGTCCGTCGTCACGAAACCCAGCATCGTGCACATATTCGGATGGATCATGCCGGAACCCTTGCTCATGCCGCCGACCGTCACGGTCTTTCCGCCGAGCTCGACTTCGACCGCGATTTCCTTCTTTACCGTGTCCGTCGTCATGATCGCCTCGGCTGCAAGCGTCCCCGCCGCCGCGCTCGCCGAGAGTAGCGGTTTCATCTTCTCCACGCCCGCCTTGATCTTGTCGATCGGGATCTGCTGCCCGATGACGCCCGTGGACGCCACGAGCACCTGGTTCGGCTCAATGCCGAACAGCTCCGCCGTCTTTTCCGCCGTCTCTTTGCAGTATCCAAGACCCTCAGCCCCGGTACAGGCATTCGCCACGCCGCTGTTGACGACGACCGCGTGCGCCGTCTTATTTCCATATACAATGCCCTGATCCCACTTGACCGGCGCCGCCTTGACGACGTTCGTCGTGAACGTCCCCGCCACGCGGCACTTGGCCTCGCTGTAGAGCATCGCCATATCCTTGCAGTTATTCTTCTTGATGCCCGCTGCGACGCCGATTGCCGCAAAGCCCTTTGCCGCGGTCACGCCGCCATGTATTTCCTGCATGTTCTGTTCCTCCCAGTCTTTTTATGATTTATATATAATCCCAGCCTTTTCAGAATCACCCCATACCGGTGATTGGCAATGCCAAAGGCAAACCGTGTGCAGCCGCCGGCACTTAGCGAATGTGTATCATAAGCTTAGTACCGCTGCGTGTCTGCACTCGTGCGGGAGCTGAGTTTGCCGTGGCATTGACCAATCCCTGCAAGGGCGTCCGGTAAATTTGCTTACAGATTCGCCACCTTGAAGGTCGGCTCATACCCGTGCTCGCGCAG
>CANQYP010000132.1 GCA_947628045.1 uncultured Lachnospiraceae bacterium
CCTGCTTCCATATTTCCCTGGTACAGGATATCAGCCCGAACTGTGACTGCCACGAGGAGAACGACGCGCCGATCCTTCCGGACATCGGAATGTTCGCGAGCTTTGACCCGGTGGCGCTCGACCAGGCGTGCGCGGACGCGTGCCTGAATGCGCAGCCGCTGCCGAACAGCCAGCTCGGGGACAACCTTGCCTCGGAGGGCTGGGAGTGCCATCACGACCATTTCAAGGATTCCAACCCGAACATCGAGTGGAAGGCGACGCTGGAGCAGGCGGAGAAGATCGGGCTCGGGACGAGGCAGTACGAGCTGAAGAGGATCTGATCCGCGCCGGAAAAGCTCTGCATGGAAGGACGGGTCGAGTTGGCTTTTTTCCTCTGGTCGTGTTAAAATAAAATCGCTTAAGAAATTTATTTGCTTGTATGGCATATTTTTCCAAGCCTTTGCATATAATTTTTATTATATGCGAAGGAGGCTTGGAATATGCCGGAAGAGAACGGAATTTTAGCAGAAAACAAAACCAACAATCCACACGATAAGGGTTACAAGCGTGTGCTCAGGAACCGCGGCGTGCTCCTGCATATGCTGCGAAAATACACAGATTTTGCGTGGGTGCAGGATGTCCGGGAAGAAGACATTGAGTTTGTGGACAAGGAGTTTGTCACAGACTATTTTCATACATACGAGTCTGATTTGATCTGTCGGATTCGGCGCGGGGAGCAGGAGATCTATCTGTTTTTGTTGATGGAATTGCAGTCCGGGATGGATTTCACGATGCCGTTCCGTCTGCTGGTTTATATGGTGAATCTGTGGGAGCAGTATTTTCGGAATGTGCCGGAGGACGAGCGGGAGCGAAAAGAGTTCCGTCTTCCGATGGTGGTCCCTATGGTATTGTATAATGGAAAAGAGAACTGGACCGCGCTGCGTCGGTTCAGGGATTACCTGCGGGACGGGGAGGCGTTCGGGGAGTACGGTGTGAACTTTGAGTACGCCCTGATTGATGTGCGGCGGCTGGCAAAGGACTTGATCCTGAGCAGCAACACGGTCATCGATAACATCTTTTATCTGGACCGTGCGAAGGAGAAAGAAGATTTCCTGCGTGCGGTAGAGGAAATGATGGATCGGGTGGCGGAGCTGCCGGCGGAGGAGAAGAACCTGTTGGAGACCTGGTTTGCGCATGTCCTGGAAGGAAAATTTGGCGAGAAGGAACAAGCGTTTATCCGGGAATGTTTCCAGAAGGGAGAGAAGAAGATGATCAGTGGCTTTGAACAGATTATGATCGAGGAAAGAGAGAACGCGAAACGAGAGGGGCTGGAACAAGGAACATCATCGGAGAGGGATCATGGGATTCAGGTTCTGGTGGAATCCTGCAGGGAATTTGGGCAGACGGCAGAATCGGCTGTGAGGAAACTTATGGAGAAATATCTGCTTTCCACAGAACAGGCGGAGACTTATGTAAAACGATACTGGACGGCGGATTGATTCTGCAGGAATGATATTATCTTAGGCAATTAAGAGATGTAGCCGAAGAAGAATTAGAATTTAACTTTAGCAATAATTATTACTTTGAGCAGAATTACAATACAGATATCCAGTTTGTAGAAATAGTAAATTCTGTTAACAAGTGGCTGTACTATTCAATTAATTTTTCACATCCGTATATTATATAAAGAGCTCTTGCTGGGGAATTGACTTTTTTGCGTCGATTTTATATAATCGAATTGCGGTTTGCTGAAATCGGAAAAAGCTGTGCAGGATGGGAGAGCGAGCGGATATGGGCGTTTTCGATGAGATGCTGGACATGGGAGTCCGGGAGAAGTTTCTTGCATATAAGGACGGATCCATTTCCTGCAAGCCGGAAGAGGTGGACGCCCTGAGAAACTACCTTCTGAGCGATCAGTGCACTGCCGATATCCTGCGTCTGAAAGCAGGGGATTACTATTTCGATCCGCCCATGCAGTACGCCCGGCGCAAGAGCCGTAGCGGCAAAAAGCGGCTGGTGTACAGCCTGAAAAAAGAAAATCTGATGCTGACGCAGCTGATGACCTTTGCCCTTCGGAAATACGACTCCGTCTTTGCCAGAAATCTCTATTCGTTCCGGAGAGGACGCCGCGTGGCGGATCTGATCATGCGGCTGAAGTCTGTGCCGGGACTGAAGAACAAATATATTCTGAAGACAGATGTGCGCAGCTATGGCGACAGCATAGACGGCGCGCTGCTTTTGGAGCAGCTTGCGTCGCTGTTTTCGGCTGACCCGGAGATCATGGCGTTTTTCCGCTGGCTCCTCAACTGGCGCACCTACCGGCACCCGTTTGGGGGAATTTTTCATGACGGTCCCGCGGTCATGTCCGGTGTGCCGCTCACCAGTTTTTTTGAAAACCTCTATCTCTCGGAGATGGACTGGTATTTTCAGAAGAAACACGTCCTGTACGGTCGTTACGCGGACGACATCGTGCTCTACGCGGACACAGAGGAGCAGGTCGAGGAATACAAGGGTTACATCATGGAGGTGATGGCTCGCAAAAAGCTTTCGCTCCATGAGGAAAAGAGCATGATCCTGGCTCCCGGCTCTGCCGTGGAGGTGCTGGGCATGAAACTAACCGGGCGCGCCGTGGACATCGCGGACAGCTCGGTGGATAAGATCAGGTGGAAGCTGCGCCTTCGCGCTAATCGGATCATGCGCCGCAAGAAACGGGGCGAGCTCGACGACGAAGAGGCGATGCGCCGGATGATCTTTTACGCCAGACGATTGTTTTTCGGGGGCGTAGCCAACCGGCACGAGCTGAACTGGTGCCGCTGGGTTCTGCCGCTGCTGTCGAAGACGGACGGGCTGAGGAAGATCGACGCCGCGGTTCAGTTCAGCATTCGCTATGTGGGCAGCGGAAAAAAATCGGACGCCCGTTATCGCGTCCGTTTCGAGAAATTGCATGAGTTGGGGTATCGCAGCCTCGTCAACGTGTACTACCGCCGGTTTGAGACGGACTGGAGTACATTGTTCTGAATCATTCATCAGGTAAAAAGGAGGGTGCGCTTGCGCGCGCCTGCAGAGGGCGGAATGGTCCGGCGTAAAAAGGTCTTGCAGGCGGCTGCCGGTCTGTGACGCCATGAATCATTCTCCAGAAATGAATGTCTTCCCTCCTTTTTATAACACTCCGGGTGCCTGGCATCCGGGGTGTTTTTCACGTTTCGCATACTGGCGTAGGGCGTGCAAGGAGAGCCGCTTTGCGGCGACATGTCCGCGCGCTGGGCTTTGTGCCTGGATCGTGTTATTGATTACGATTCCGTCTGGAGCTGCTTGCGCACGAGCTCGGCGAAGAGCCCGTTCTTCTGCATCAATTCCTCGTAGGTTCCCTGTTCCGCGATCACCCCGCCCGCCATCATGATGATCCGATTGCAGTCTTTGACGGTGGAGAGCCGGTGCGCCGCCATGATGACAGTGGCGCGGAGCGCCGTGATGGCGTCGAGAACCTTCTTCTGCGTCACGTTGTCCAGCGCGGAGGTCGCCTCGTCCAGGACGAGCAGGGAAGGCTTTCCGGCGAAGGCGCGCGCCAGAAGGATACACTGCTTTTGTCCCCCGGAGAATCCGCCGCTGCGGGATTCGGAGATCTCGGTGTCCATGCCGAGCGGAAGGGAGCGGATCAGTTCCTCGATCTGTGCTTTCCCCGCGGCGTCCCAGATCTCTTCTTCCGTGATGTCCGGCGCGCCGAAGGCGATGTTCGCCTGGATCGATCCGGGCATGACCTGGCTGAACTGGAACACGGAGCCGATGTGTCGGCGCAGGGAACGCTTGTTGAGGGAGGGCAGCGGACGTCCGTCGTAGTAGACGCAGCCGGACGAGGGGGTCTCCATGCCCATGAGGATGCGCAGCAGGGTGCTCTTGCCGCAGCCGCTCTCCCCCACGAGCGCGATCTTTTCGCCCTTTCGCACCGAGAGGGAGACGCCTTTTAAGCATTCCGTCCTGGCGCCCTCGTAGGAGAAATGAATGTCCTCCACCTGGACGCGCCCGGACAGCTCTTTTACATATTCCTGCGCGCGCGTCTGCTCCGGCTCCGCCTCGAAGAGCGGTCTCAGGTTATTCAGCAGCGACTGCAGGGAGAAGAGGGTGTCGATCACGCTCATCAGCTCCGTGACGGCTGTGACGATCAGCCCGTAGGAGGAGGTGAAGGCGATGTAGTCCGCCCGCGTGACGCCCGACGGGATCGCCACGGACAGGATCAGGATCGTGCCGAAGGATGAGATGAACCCGATCAGCTGTCCGCGCAGTTTTACGAGGATGGGCGGGTCGAGATTGTACACCAGCATCCGCCGGTAGAGCTCCGCCCATTTCGCGTAGACGCGCTTGACGGCGCCGGAGGTCTTCAGTTTCTGGATGCCGCGCACCGCCGCGTAGACAAAGCCGTTTTCTTCCATAGATAACTCATTGCTAGCGAGCATGTTTTTGGCGTACACCGCGGACGCGAAGATGCTGAGCGCAAGCTGCGCGGCGAGGATCAGCAGCGCCGGGATATACAGAGACGGAGCGAAATGCGCCATCTGCGGGATATAGATCAGGGAGAAGACGGCGGTGACCGACGTGTCCATGACCATGCCGGTGAGCTGCTCGGCGAGCGTGCGGCTGTTCTGAATGCGTCTGGACAATTTCCCGGCGGACAGATTTTTGAAATAGGAGTCCGGCAGGAACAGAATGCGCGACACGACGGCAGCCTGTACCTGAACGCTGACGTTGCGGCGGACGGAATTGAGCATGAGCGTCTTGATGACGTTGAGCGCCGCGCGCAGCAGCCCCACGGAGATAAACAGGACCGCTGCGGAGGTGAGTTTCGGGAAAGCGGCAAAGCCGAGGGGAACCAGCTGGTTCAGCACCCGGCGGTTGAGCGAGGGAGCCACGAGCCCCAGCAGCGTAATGAGACCGATCGCGGCGGCGACGGGCACATAGTCGGCGGGGGAGAGCATGGCAAACAAGAGCCGGAAGAAACGGGGCAGGGTAAGCTTGCCCTCCGGCAGCGGACGGTAGATCACATAGGCGGTGGAATCAAGCGCCGTGTTTTTCGTGACGCGCCCTTTTTTTCCGGTCGCCGGACAGACGTAGCGGTAACCGCCGACGGTCGGAAAGAGAGCCACCGCGGCTCCGTCCTTCAGGAACCCCAGCATGTGGACGGTCCGGTGTTTCCAATAGGAATCCCGCAGGTCGCACGCCTCGTACATGATGCACAGAGGGTCCAGCACACAGTCCATCAGCTCGCTGATGCTGTCGCAGTGGCGGACCGACTCGGGCGTGATGTCAAAACGCGCCAGAATACAGCGCAGCGCCGCCTCCGTCTGCACGATACGGTCCGCGCCGCCGGAGGAGGGGATGTTGTCGCGCAGGGAAGCGTTCGCCTCCTCCATCAGGCGCGTGTCGATGCGGTTGCGTTCCAGAATAAGATCGGTAAAAATACTCATGGGATCACCTCTATTGCAAATCCACCAATCGGCGGTACAGCCCGTTGGCGTGATACAGTTCCTCGTGTGTGCCCTGCTCCGCGATATGCCCTTTCTCCATCACGACGATCCAGTCGCATTCCACCACGGTGGAGAAACGGTGCGCCGCCAGGATGCAGGTGGTGCCCTTGTCGCGGATCGCCCGGAAGACCTTTTCCTCCGTCAGGGCGTCCAGGGCGGAGGTGAACTCGTCCAGCAGCAGGATCGTGGGATCCTGGCTCAGCGCGCGCGCCAGCTCCAGACGCTGCAGCTCTCCGCCGGAGAAGTTGCGCCCGTTCTCATAGACCGTCGCGTCGTAGCCGCCCGGAGCCGAGATGATGCGTTCGTGGATCTGCGCGTCGCGCGCCGCGAGGATCATCTCGAAATTCTCGATCGTTGTGTCCCACATTTTCAGGTTGGCGGAAAGGGTGTCGTTGAACACGGTGATCTCCTGATCCACGCACGCGAGCGAGGAGTGGAAGGTCACGTCCGGGATCTCGTCCCGGCGCAGTCCGTCGTAGAGAATGGTTCCGCTGTCCGCGCGACAGAGACCGGCGATGAGCTTCATGAGCGTGCTCTTGCCGCAGCCCGTCGAGCCGACCAGGGCCACCATCTGTCCCGGCTTTACGTGCAGGGAAAGGTCGTCCACCGCAGGGCGGTCTCCCGGATTGTAGCGGAAAGTGACATGATCGATCGCTATGTCGCCGGAGAGCTTCTGCGCCCGGGCCTCATCCTGCAGGGGAACCGCCGGCTCCGGCTCCTGTCCCAGCATGTCCTCCACGCGCTCGATATCGGTGCGGCGGCTTGTCAGGTCGTTGGAGGTGGATATCAGGGAGCCGAGGTTTCTTCTCACGTTGCCGAGGACCGACTGGAACGTAGCCAGCATACCCATGGTAAACTGGCCTCGAATGATCAGAATGGCGCCCACGAACAGGAGGCAGGCGGAGGAGATCACATTGTGGCTGCTTCCGAGAAATCCGGACAATGCCTTTATGCGGTCCATACGCGCGCTCTTTTCCTGCATGCTGTTTTGTGAGGAGCTCCAGAGGGAGAAGAAGGCCTTCTCCGAGCCGATGGATTTGATCGTCTCGATCGTGTTGAAACCGTTGAGCAGGGAAGTGTTCACGGCGCTTGCGCTGGTGCTCAGACTGCGCGACTGGATGGCGATCCGCCTCTGAAGCCACAGGCTTACGAGGATGTAGATCACCTCAACCGCAAGGCAGAGGAAAGCCATCAGCGGGTCGTAGAACAGCAGCATGGCGAGGTAAAAGACGAGGCTCGCCGTGTCGATGACCGTGGGAAGGATCGTGCGCAGCAGGGAGTAGTCCAGACGGGAATTCTTTTCCATGCGGTCCAGAATATCGCCTGCGAAGTGCTGTTCATAGAAGCTCATGGGAAGGTCCAGCATCTGTCGGAAAAGCCTGCCGCCGGATTCCGCAGCCATCCTGCGGCCGATCCGGTAGGTGCGTATGGTCTCGAGAACAGACAGGCCGGTGCCGGCAAGCAGCGCCGCGCCCATGCCGATCAGCAGGGGGAGATAGAGTTCCCGCTGTTCCCCGCCCATGACCTGATCCAGCATACGCCGGCTTAATTCCAGCAGGATCAGATGCGCCGCCGTGCCGAGCGCGTGCAGCAGAAAGATCGCGAGAAGGGAGCGGCTGCCCGAATGCAGCCGGCGCCACAGCATGGACCATATCGGCTCCCGGCGTCCTTCGGGTCGGAAATCGGGGCCGGGCTCCAGAGCGATCACGGAACCGGAAAAGGAGCGCTCGAACCGCTCCTCCGTCACGGCATACGCGCCGCCGGAGGGGTCGTTGACATAGACATTGCCGCCCCGGAACGCGCAGACCACCACATAATATTTTTTGT
>CANQYP010000133.1 GCA_947628045.1 uncultured Lachnospiraceae bacterium
CCGAGGCGCATCTGGCGCTCCGGCAGGGGCGGAATGTCTGGACGGCGCTCCACATGGTCGGCATTGAGTATTACGGCATGGGACAGGATATATACGATGAGAAGACGGAGAGCGGCCTCAAGACAGAGGTCGAGGAGCAGGTGCGCCGTGTCTCGGAGTGCGAGGGCAGCATAGCGGTCCTGGGCAGCGACGAGGAGCATCTGGAGCCTACCCGCATGCTCTATCGCGAGGGGGCTTATCTGGTCTATTTCTATCTGGACGCGAACGGCGACCGGCAGTGGCAGGTGTACCGCACGAACAACCTGTTCTCCATGGACGGCTCGGAAATGAGGAATTTCGGATGATATATCTGGCTGAGGCGATTTTGGGTCTGCTGGTGTTCCTGGCGGGCGGGGGGATTTTTTCCTTTCTGAATGTGGTGGCGTACCGCATGCCGCGGAAGATTTCGTTTGTGACGGGCAGGAGCCATTGCGCCTCCTGCGGGGCAACGCTGCGGTGGTATGAGATGGTGCCGGTGTTCAACTGGTTCTATCTGCGCGGAACATGCAGGAGCTGCGGGGCGCGCATCTCGTTTCGCCATCCGGCGGTGGAGGCGCTTGGCGGCGTGTTGGCGCTGCTGTGTCTGCGTCACTTCGGCTGGAGCGCGGAGGCGTTTGCGGCGTATGCGTTTCTCGCGCTTTTGACGCTGGTGGCGCTGATCGACGCGGATACGATGGAGATCCCGAACGGGCTGGTGATCGGAGTGCTCATCGTTGCCGTCGCCGCGTGGGGCTGCGGGTTCGCGCCGTCCTGGCGGGAGCGGCTGATCGGGCTGCTGTGCGTCAGCGTTCCGATGCTGCTGATCACGCTGGTGATCCCCGGGGCGTTCGGCGGCGGCGACATCAAGCTGGTCGCCGCGTCAGGGGCGTTCCTCGGCTGGAAGATGAATCTGGTGGCGGCTTTTCTCGCCGTGGTGGCAGGAGGCTTGTACGGCATTTATCTGCTGGCGACGCGCCGGAAGGGCAGGAAGGAGCATTTCGCGTTCGGACCGTTTCTGTGCGCGGGCATGGCGGCGGCGCTCTTCTGGGGCGCTCCGCTGCTGGAGTGGTACCTGGGGCTGTACAAGTTCTAAGCGCCCGGTGCGGACGGCATGGGCGGTCCGGCTGACGGCGGGAGAGTCTGGTGCAGGCAGAAGGAATGGTCCGGCTGAGGTCAGAAGGAATCGGCGCGGACATCATGATAAACCCGGTGGACAGATGGAAGGAAAGCGACAGAAAAAGATGAGGTGAGGGGAATGCCGAAATATCAATATACCGCACAGAACGAGGCCGGCAAGAAGGTAAAGGGTGTGCGGGACGCGGCTGATGAGAAGGATCTGTACCAGCGGCTCAGGCAGGAGGGGCTGTATCTGCTCACGCAGAAAGAGAAACGCGACATGCAGACCCGCAAGAAGATCAAGACAAAGGATCTGGCGGATTTCTGCCGGGAGCTCGCCACGCTTTTGGCGGCGGGTGTTTCCCTGGTGCGCGCACTCGGGATCATCTCAGAGGAGGAGAATCTGAAGAAGAACCACCGGGTCATCTACGGAGACCTGCAGAGGCTGATCCGTCAGGGCGTCGCGCTCTCGGACGCGATGGAGCAGCAGGGCGACGCGTTCCCGGAGCTTATGGTTCATATGTTCCGCTCCGCGGAGGCGAGCGGCAAGCTCGACCAGACGGCGTTCCGTATGGCGAACCACTATGAGAAAGAGGCAAAGCTGAAATCCAAGGTATCGGGCGCAATGGTATACCCGTGTATTCTGCTGTGCATGATCGTGGCGGTTGTGCTCATCATCTTCACTTTTGTGCTGCCGCAGTTTGATTCGCTGTTCGCGCAGATGGAATCCCTGCCGGCGGGCACGCAGTTCCTCATGTGGCTGAGCGATCAGCTCGTGACGAACTGGCTGCAGATCGGTATCGGGTTCTTTGTCCTTGTGATGATCATTCTTATGATCTTCCGCATCTACAAGGTGCGTCTGGTGCGCGACAAGCTGCTGATACGCATGCCGGTGGTCGGCAAGCTGCTGATGACGATCTATACGGCGCGCTTTGCCCGGACGCTGAGTTCTCTGTACTCCTCCGGTCTGCCGATCGTGACGGCGCTGCAGACCGGGCGCAGGACGGTGGGCAACCTCTACATAGACGAACAGTTCGACCAGGCGATCGCGAGCGTGCGCGCCGGCGCGAACCTCTCCGACGCGGTCGGGAGCATCCAGGGATTTGTGAACAAATTTGCCTCGACGATCATGATCGGCGAGGAGACCGGCAGCCTGGACGCGATGCTGGATTCCAGCGCGGAGAACCTGGAATACGAGTCCGAGATGGCGATCAACAAACTTGTGTCAATGCTGGAGCCGCTGATGATCGTGATCATGGCGTTGATCGTCGGATTTATCATTATTTCCGTCATCACGCCGATCTACGGATCCTACGACGCGATCGGGGCGGGCTATTGATTCGGAGAAAGGACTGCGGGACAGCTACAATATAGAAGAACAAGGGGTTGGGACTACGTATGACAACTTCAGTCTACTTATCAAACAGTACCATTAACGCGGTGGTGGGGACCGGCGGAAAGCGCATTCGCGTGAAACGGGTCTGCTCGGTGGAGATTCCCGAGGGCAGCCTGATCAACGGCATCATCACGAACGAGGCGGACCTGTCGGATCAGCTCAAGGAATTCTGGGAGCAGAATAAGCTCCCGAAGAAGGACGTCGCGCTGGTGATCAACAGCTCACAGCTCGTGCTGAAGACCCTGACGCTGCCGAAGGCGAAGGACAGGAAGATCCGGGAGCTCCTCCCGATGGAGTTCGGCGATGTGACGGACCAGAAGGACCCGATCCTGGACTACATGCTGGAGTCGACGGACAAGAATACCGTCTCGGTGCACGCGGTCATGACGGACCGCAGTTTCATTCAGGGCTACCTGAGCCTTTTCAAGGAACTCGGGATCAAGGTCAGCTCCGTCAGCGTCGCCCGGACCTGCCGCAACAAGCTGCTTGGCACGCTGAAACAGGTGCGGGGCAAGGTCTGCGTGGTACATATGATCGACGGGACGAGCATCAGCAGCATGCTCTGGGTGAACGGCGCCTCGGTGTACGCGACGCAGAGACGTGTGTTCTGTGAGGCGGGCACGCCGCAGTTCGGCGTGGAGCTGGCGAGGCTGGTGAACAATATCCAGCAGTTCGCGATCACGCAGCAGATCCACGAGAAGATCGAGACGGTCTATCTGGCGGGCGTGCAGGGCGAGGAGTTCGAGATCTACCGTCAGGCGATGGCGGAGACGGGGACCGAGGGGACGTGCGAGCAGCTGCAGCCGGAGAAACATATCCGCATGCCCAAGGGAATGGAGCAGGAGTACAGTCGGTACATTGCGGAGCTCGGCAACATGATCCGCGTGAAACAGGACATCAACCTCGTTGCTCTGGCGCGGAAAAAGACAAAGAACAAAGAGAGCGGTCCGAAGGTCTGGAAACGCTATGTGATCCCGCCGCTCATCTTCCTGCTGATCTGCGGCTCGGCGGCGGGTATTCTGCTCTATCAGGAATATCAGAAAAAGAAGGAGCTGCGGGGCATACAGGATTACATCAATGATCCGAACAATGTCGCGCTGTGCGATCAGGCGGACGAGATCCAGCGGCAGATCGCGGAGATGTCCGGGAAAATCAACCAGATCCGCTGGGTGGAGGGCTGCGTCCTGTCCTACCCGTACATGAACAGCAGCGTTGTGATGCAGCTGCAGGGCTACGCGCAGGCGCAGGCGGTCGAGCTGGAGATCCAGTCCTACAGCGCGGAGAGCGGCAACCTGAGTGTAAACGCCAAGGCGGAGAATGTGACGCTGATCAACCAGTTCATCGACATGCTGGAGGCGTCCGGAATCTTTGACGACGTCCAGTACTCCGGCTATACCTATGACGCCAAGACGCTTATGTATACGATCAATGTGAGCTGTTATCTGTCGGAAAACGCGGGAAGGTAGGTGATGGGGAATGCAGATGAAACTGACCAGCAAGGATAAATTTCTTCTCTCTTTGATGGCGTTTGTGCTGATCGCCGTGGGCTTTATCTATTACCTCATCTTGCCGACGATGAACCGCATGGATGATCTGGACCTGGAGATCGCGGACGCCGAGATGAAACAGCAGGAGATGAAACTCAAGATCTCGATGTACCCGGATTACCAGCAGAATTACGCGGACCTGCAGCAGGCTGCGGCAGACGAGACGGCGCAGTACTACGATCTGATGACGAGCCAGGAAGTGGACCGCGAGATCACGAGCATCGTGCTCGCGCACGGGCTGGAGAGCGTCGGGCTGAACATTCAGCCGGTCAGGTTCACGACACTGGAGCCGTATACCCGCTCTTCGCTGGCGAGGGCTGACGAGCTTGCTGATGCGCTCGAGGCGGCTGCACAGGAGCCGGAGACGGAGAAGGGCACGGTGACGGACGCGATCGACGAGGGCATGCAGAACCAGAGACAGGCATACGAGGAGGCGGCAGCGGCGTATCAGACGCCGGAGCTCCCGACCCGTGTGGACGTGCAGGATCAGGTCTACACCTGCGTGATCCAGCTTGCGGTGGAAGGCACGGAGGAGAATTACCAGAGCCTGATCGACACGTTTGTCAACAGCTACCCGGCGATCCGCGTGACCGGGATCTCCTATCAGAAGGGGCAGTCGCGCATGCGGGTGCTGGAGGACGGGAGCACACAGCTGGAGGACGGGTTCCGGCAGCTTGTGCTGAACATGGAGATGTATATGTGCGACAAGAGCCTGTACGAGCAGGTGTCGGCGCAGGGCGGGGACACCACGGATCAGGTGAATCAGGTGCTCGACACGATCGGCGGGCTGCTCTCGTCGATGCGGCAGACAGAGGCGGAGACGCCGTGACAGCCGTTGGCGTGACAGGATCTCGCCGATGTGGCAGACAGAGGCGGGGACAGGATCTCGCCGATGCGGCGGACAGAGGCGGAGACGCCGTGAGTGACTGCCGTCGGCGTGACAGGACATCACAGATACAGGGACGAAATGGGAGGAATGACGCATGAGCCAGATCAAAAATATCCGAATCGGTGAGGTGCTCAAGGAGTACGGCTATGTCACCGAGGAACAGCTGCAGCAGGCGCTGGCTTATCAGAAGGAGCACCGCGACAGCGGCAAGCGTCTCGGCACGGTGCTGATCGAGCAGGGCTATATTTCGGAGCAGCAGATGCTGGAGGCGCTCGCGAGCCGTCTGCAGCTGGAGCGGGTGGATCTCACAAATTTGCAGATCGACGTCTCGGCGGTGTCGAAGATCCCGCAGCAGCTTGCCGAGAAATACGACATTCTGGCGCTCTCCGTGCAGGACAACCACATGGTCGTGGCGACGAACGACCCGCTGAATTTTTACGCGATGGAGGATATCCGCCAGATCACGGGCATGGATCTGGAGGTTCAGCTTGCGGAGAAGGCGCCTCTGGAGAAGGCGATCTCCTACTATTATTCCGAGGTCTCCGCGCACCGCGCGGCGAGCACCGCGAACGAGGTGTTCCAGGACGACGAGATGGAGGAGCTGGAGCTCGAGGACGGCGACGGCGAGGTGCCGATCATCAAGCTGCTCAACAGCCTGATCCAGCGCGCCTACACGACGAACACGAGTGATATCCACATCGAGCCGTTCGAGGACAAGACGCTTGTGCGCATGAGGATCGACGGCACGATCGTCGACTATGTGACGCTGCAGAAGGGGCTGCACAGCTCCCTGATCGCGCGCATCAAGATCATCTCCGGCATGGACATCGCGGAGCGTCGTATCCCGCAGGACGGACACTGCAAGGTGCGCGTGAACGGGCAGATGATCAATATCCGTGTGTCGGTCATTCCTACGGTGTTCGGCGAGAAGGCGGTCATGCGTCTGCTGGCGAGCAACGCCACGATCGACCACAACCGCACCTACGGCATGTCGGACAGCGACTATGAGAAATTTTCCAGGATGCTGCGCTCCCCGAACGGGATCATCTATATCACAGGACCAACGGGTTCCGGCAAGTCGACGACGCTCTACATGATCCTCGAGGATCTCTCGCACCGTCAGGTGAACATCTCGACGATCGAGGATCCGGTCGAGAAGAACGTCGCGAAGATCAACCAGATGCAGGTGAACAACCAGGCGGGGCTGACCTTCGAGATCGGTCTGCGCGCCCTGCTGCGTCAGGATCCCGACGTCATCATGGTCGGTGAGACGCGTGACGCGGAGACGGCGAGTATCTCGATCCGCGCGGCGATCACGGGTCATCTGGTGCTCTCCACGCTGCATACGAACAGCGCGGTCTCTTCCATCGTCCGTCTTGTGGACATGGGCATGGAGCCGTACATGATCGCGAACTCCCTCGTGGGCGTCGTGGCGCAGCGTCTGATGCGTAAGGTCTGCCCTTACTGCGCGAAGGACGACGCGCCGAATGAGATGGAGCGGGAGCTCCTGGGCGAGGACGTCCCGCTGATCAAGCGCCCGCAGGGCTGCAACCGCTGCAACAACACGGGCTACAACGGACGTACCGCGATCCACGAGATCGTGCTGATCGACCACACGATCCGCAAGATGATCTCCGACGGCGCGACGATGGATCAGATCGAGGATTACGCGATCAAGCATCAGGGGATGCGCACGCTGCGCACGCTCGGCACGGAGCTGGTGAAACAGGGAGTGAGCACGGTGGAGGAGCTGCAGAAGGTGGCGTACTATTCTTAATTCGTGTTTAATCAACATTACAAACCCGAACGCGTGCGGGGCTGCGGATATTCCGCCGCAAACACGTCGTTCTCCTTGATTCGCTCCGCCGCCTATTGACAGATGCTCTCTCAAACTCGCTGCGCTCAGACAGGTTCGAGCATCTGTCGCTATGCTCGCGAATCTGGCGTCGAACTTCCTATCGTTTGCCTGCGGAACACCGCCAGCCCATCGCACGCTGCTGTGGCGCGCAATCCGCTGCGCCAGCCAGCCCGTGCAGGGAGTTGCGATGCCAACGGCAAACCGTGTAGGTCCGCCGGTACTTAACAAGCGCGCAGCGTGAGTTTAGTACCGTTGCGTGACCGACTCGAGCGAAAGCGTGTTTGCCGTGGCATTGACAACTCCTGTGAGGGCGTTCGGGGAAATTCACTAAACAGGAACTCAAATAATGACAGGAGGAGATAGAAAATGACAATAGACCAAATCGTGCTGGAGGCGCGGAGCAGGAACTGCTCGGATGTACATATTTCGGAGGGGATGGATCTGGTGTTC
>CANQYP010000134.1 GCA_947628045.1 uncultured Lachnospiraceae bacterium
TCGCCCTCAGCGCTTACCGTAAGGCCCATCATCATGGTAGCCGCGGCAACTGCTAATAAAACTTTCTTGTACATGTTACATCTCCTCCTTTTTTGATATTATCCTTTATGAGATAGTTGTATTTTAGCACAATAGAATCTGGACATGTTTGCACTTTTCTGTAAATTTTTAACTAATAAAAGAATCTCCCGCGTCCAGGCAGGAGATTCTTGTGACAAAATTGTGCTATTCCGTTTCCGCGCGGTTCACGTTCAGGTACACCTCTTCCTCCGTGTGGAACCCGCTCTCGATGATCGTGCGGTCCATGTTCTCTTTCGTGACCGCCACGGGGTCGATGCTGTAGTACGGCACATCGTACGCGCCGTCGTCGATCGTGCCAAGGTCTTTCAGCTCTTCACGGAAACCGGCGATCTGCTCCGGCAGAGCGTCCTCCGTGATCCGGTTCTCGTCCAGCATCTTCTCATAGCCGATCGCGCAGGCAAACTCCGCCGCCCGCATCGCGAGCGTCTCCACCGACTTGTAGACCGTCATGTACTGCGTCCCCTCGACGATGCGCTGGCATGCCGAGAGCTCCGCGTCCTGTCCGACCAGCACAACCTTTCCGGCGAGGCGGTTCTCCGCGAGCGCGCGGAACGCCTGACTCGCAAGATCGTCATTGCCGCACATGACGCCGACCAGATTGCGCGGCGTCGTGGCAAGCCCCTCCTCCACCGCGTCGAAGGCAAGCTCCGCCAGCCAGTTGTCGCAGTACGCCGAGTAGACGACATTCAGCCCGCTGCCCTCGATGCCGTCGAGAAAGCCTTTCTGCACCATCGGGACATTGTTGTCCGCGGGCGAGCCGTAGATCGCGAAAATATTCCCGCCGTCCGGCAGCGCCTCCGTCATCGCCTCCGCCATCAGCGTCCCGACCATCTCATTGTCGAACGAGATATAGAGATCCGTGTCCGCCTTCGAGATGAGGCGGTCGTAGCAGACCACGCGGATGCCCTCACGTTTCGCCTCCGTGATCACGTCCGTGAGCTGTTCCCCGTCGACCGCAATGACGGCGATCACGTCCACGCCCTTCTTGATAAAGTAGCGGATCTGCGAGATCTGCTCCTGCACGTCGCCGTTCGCGACCTGCACGTTGACGTCCGCGCCCAGCTCCTGCGCCGTCATGACGAAGAGGTCCCGGTCCCGCAGCCAGCGCTCGATGACGAACGAGTCAAAGCTCATGCCGATCTGCAGTTTCGCCGACTCTTCCTCGGTCCGCTGCGCCTCCGGCTCCTGATGCGCCGCGGAGCAGCCGCCCAGAAGAAACAAGGCAGCGACCAGCACCATCAAAAGAAAGTTGTAATGTCGTTTTTTCATATTCATAATCGCTCCCTGTATTCGCTCGGGGTGACGTCCTCCTGTTTCTTGAAGATCCGGCTGAAATAGTTCGGGTCGCTGTAGCCGGACATCAGGCAGATCTCCTTGATGCTGAGCTCCGGGCGTTTCAGCAGCTCCTTCGCGTGCGCGATCCGCACCCGCGTCAGATACTCGATGAAATTCTCGCCGGACTCCTCCTTGAAGAGCTTGCTGAAATAATACGGGCTGATGTTGACGACCCGCGAGACCTCGTCGAGCGAGAGCTCCTTGGAAAAATTCTCGTCGATGTAGGTCTTGGCGCGCGAGATCACGCTCTCGGACTGCTCCTCCCTGCGCGCGGCGCCCTGTCGGCACACCGCCTCCAGTTTCTGCAGAAACCACTCGCGCAGCGCCGTGTAATCCGGACAGGCGAGCACCGACGCCAGATAATCCTTTCTGGAATGAAAATCATACTTCTCGATGTTGCCGTTCATGAAAGCGTCGCGCTCCGCCCAGATCACGAACTCCAGCACCTTCAGCTGGATGTCTTCCTTGTCGTCGTAGTAGTGGCGGATCATCCAGTCGAAAAACTGGTTCGCCGTCTGGCGCACGCCATCCCAGTCCGCCCGCGCGACCTGCTGGAACAATCTGCGCTCCGTCGCATCCGGGTAATCCCCGACGTACTCGCCGCGCACGGCAAGGTCGTCCACATGCGCCACGCTGCTCGTGCTCTGGGCGAGCGCCCGATACGCCTCGCCGTAGGAAAGTTTCAGCTCCTCGATCCGATAGGTCTTGCCGATGCCCGCGCGGAACTTCGCCTCGAACCGCCCGCCCAGTTTCCGCACCATATGCCGCGCCTGCTCGATGATGCGAATGCGCTGCGCGTACTCCTGCGTGTTCTCCTCACACGGGACCGCCAACACGACGCGGTTCGTCATAATCGGTCCCACGATGCAGCGGAAAAATTCCTTGCAGATCGCACAGAGCTCCGGGTAAAACGCCTGCGCGCGCACGCTCATGCCGACCGGCGCTGTCAGCAGCCCGTCGCCCTCCTCGTCCGGCTGCCCGAACTGGATCAGCATCACGTACGCGTACTCCTGCTGGATATCCAGCAGCGAACGGTAATACGACAGATCGCTTGAATTCCCCTCCTGCAAGATCATGCTGTTCACGAACCCGTTCTCGACGATCGGAATGACCGTCTCCAGTTTCTCCTGGATCTTCAGGCTGTCGCTGCGTTTCTTGCGCTCCGCGTCGATCTCCTTCATCGCGCGCTCAAGCACGCTGACGATCAGCGCCCGTTTCACCGGTTTCGTCAGGTAATCCAACACGCCGAGGTTGATCGCCTCCTTCGCGTAGTCGAACTTGTCGTACGCCGTGATGATGATGAACTTCGTCTGGCTGCTGAACTTGCGGATCTCCTTGATCGCCTGGATGCCGTTGATGCCCGGCATCTGGATATCCATGAACACGATGTCCGGGCGGAACGTCTCGGCGAGTTCCACGACGGCGCGCCCGGATCTGGCAAACTCCAGCTCGCACTCGTTGCCGAAATTGCTTTCTATGATATTTTTCAGGGCGTCGCGCATGATGCCCTCGTCGTCCGCGATCAAGACTCTGTACATGGT
This sequence comes from uncultured Lachnospiraceae bacterium, assembly GCA_947628045.1. Taxonomy (GTDB): domain Bacteria; phylum Bacillota; class Clostridia; order Lachnospirales; family Lachnospiraceae; genus Choladousia. The sequence goes on from CANQYP010000134.1 coordinate 2,958, forward strand.
GTTTCCTCCTCCATTTCATACATGAAGACCGGACGCAACGGCGGGGAACACCTCCGGGTGGACACCCCTATAGGTCCTTCCCGGAGGTGTTCCCCGCCGCTGCTGGCTTACTCTGACTTATTATCTTCGGGTGGACACCCCTACAGATCCTTCCCGGAGGTGTCTCCCCGCCGCTGCTGCCTTACTCTGGCGCACTTTCAGATAGATGTTCCTGCAAATTCAGCCCGGAAACGTCCCGCTCCGGCACGGTCGGGAGACACATACGCACCTCCGTGCCTTTGCCCGGGCCGTCGCTGTAGATCTGCAGCAGCCCGTTTCGCCCGAAGAACAGCTCCAGGCGGTTGATGACGTTGTCCAGACCGATGCCGGTGGAATCCCCGGACGACTCTCCCGCCCTCGGGCGGCGCTCCAGCACGTCCCGGATCTGCTCCGGCGTCATGCCCTGCCCATTGTCGCGAACACTCACGGTCAGGCTGTCCTCGCCGCGCTCCACAGACAGCCGGATATGCCCTTCCCAGTCCACCTCGCGGATGCCGTGGTTCACCGCGTTCTCGACGACCGGCTGCAGGATCAGGCTCGGCAGGCGCACGTCCTCCACGCCGGGCGGCACGTCCTTCTCATAGTGAATCTCCCCCGCAAAGCGCACATTGAGAATATAGACATAGTTGTCCACCGTCTCGAGCTCCTCGGCGAGCGTCGCGCTCTCCTCGCTCTTGCGCACATTGTATCGGAAAAAGTCCGCCATCTTCTCGATGAAAATGCTGGTCTGCTCCGCGTCCTCCATCATCGCGAGCTGCGCGCCCGCGTTCAGGGAATTGAACAGGAAATGCGGGTTGATCTGCGCCTGCAGGTAACGCAGCTGCGCGTCCTTCAGGTGCGTCTCCATCAGGAGCTCCCGCTCCATCATCTTCTGCTCCTTCTCCATGCTCTCCCTGGTCCGCACGATGTACTCGCGGATACTGCGGACCATCTTGTCGAACGCCTCCGTCACGACGCCCACCTCGTCACGGCTCGTCGTCTCCGGGAGCTGCACGTCGAAATTTCCCTGCGCGACCTGGTTCGCCGAGCCCGCCAGCATGCGCAGCGGCTCCGTGATCGTCCGGATCAGCACGAACAAGATCATGATATTGATGACGCCCACCGCCACCATGACAAGCGAGCTGACGATCTCCATATAGCCCAGGGAATCCCGAAGGATCTGGTAATTGTCCGAATTGCTCCGAAACTGCAGGCTGTTCAGGCAGTAGACCGCCGTCCGGATATATTCATAATTCTGCGACTCCTCCGCAAACGCCGCCTTGTACGCCTCCACGTTGCGCCCGCGCTTTGCTTGTATCGTCTCCTCCGCGAGGTCCAGATAGGTCTCCGACATACTGCGGATGTTCTTTTCCAGAATCTTCCGTTCGCTGTCCACAATGCTCCCGTTGAGCTGCTCCGTCATGTCCCGGTACGTCTGAACGTTTCGGTAATAATCTTCCAGCGAATCAGAGCTCTTCGTGCTCAGATATTCCAGGACGTTCCCGTGGATATCCTCAAGGCACTCCGCCAGTTCGTTCAGGCTGACGTTCGTCGCGTAGACCTCGTCCAGCTCGTTCATGGAGCGGTTGATCTCCCCGTACAGCAGAAGGTTCATCACAAACATCAGCGTCGCCGTCAGAGCGAAGGTCATGATCAGCTTGGCGCGGATCGAGAGACGCCCCGCGAAACCTGGTCTCTTTTGCTCCTTCTCCATCGCCTCACCGCCCCTGCTGCGCTTCCGTATCCCGGTAAGCGTCCACGTTCTGCTGCGTGATCACATTGAGATCGACGCTCATATAGTTGCTCGTATATCCCATCGTGCGGTATTCCTCCAGCGCCTCGATGCAGTACTGCCCCATCTGCTCGGCGTCCAGCGTGAACGCCATCGGCACCGTCCCCTTCTCGATCGCGTCAAGGATCGTCTCGGACTGATAATATCCGATGATATCAATGCCGCCCACCTGGTTGTAGTCTACCATCGCGTTGTACGCGCTCTCGCTGTCCGTCTCATTCATACAGACCAGAATGTCCGGGCGCGTATCCTCCTCGTGGATCAGGTCGCGGATCACCTCCTCCGCGTCGAAGGTGCTCTGCGCGCGGATCGTCAGCGACTGGATCTCCACATTTTCTTTCTGTTCCCCGGAAAGCCCGTCCTCAATGACCGCCTTCAGGTTTCGGAAGATCAGCTCGTTCCCGCTGTTCCCACTCTTGAACAGCACCGTGATCTTGCGGATGTCCTCGTCCACGCGGCTTAAGATCTGCTGCCCGTAAGCCGCCCCGAGCTGATAATTGTTGAAACCGACAAAGCTCTTCCGGCTGCTCGCCGTGTCGTCGTCGATCACCGTCACCACAGGGATCCCCGCCGCGTCCGCCTCCGCGATCGCCTCCCGCATGGCAGCAGTGCCGTCCGGTCGGATAATGATCCCGTCCACCTTTGCCGCGATCGCGATATCCATATAGGACAGGGGCGTAAAGTCCCCCGCCTCCCAGTCGCCCAGCAGCTCCACATACGCGTCGTGCTCCGCGGCGGCGGCGCCCGCGCTGCGGTAAATGTCCTGCCACAGCGAGGAAGTGTAGTCGTCCGGAATGATTACATAATGACTCGCATATTCCCTCGCGCTGCCAAGCTCCTCCAGCTCATTTCCCTGCATCGTCCGAATGTAGGCGCGCCAGCCCAGGATCGTCAGGAGAACGACAAAAGCAAGACCGGCAAGCGCCAGGTAAACCGTATGCTTTTTCGGATTTCTTCTGTCCTGCTCCATGCCGCCCTCCCTTCTGCTTTCCTGAAAATAATAATCGCACAGTACAAATATCTTGTCAATAAAGTATCATATCGCGGAAACGTGATCTGTTCTCTTCATGAAAAAGGACGGCACACTGTCCCGTGACCGCCCCTTCTCTCCCAGGACATATCGTCCTGCTGCATTACCTGTTATAAATCTGTTTTGCAGGCTGTTCTCCTATCTGTCCTATTTTACGGAAAACTTGTAGCTCGTCTTTGTCTCGTACGGCTCTCCCGCCTTCAGAATCGGCGAGGGGAAACCGGGCTCGTTGATCGCGTTCGGATAGAACTGGGATTCAAGGCAGAAACCGCTCCTCTTTATGTAGGATACGCCGCCCTTGCCCGTCTGCGGCACGATCGAATTGCCCGCGTAGAACTGGATGCCGCAGCAGTCCGTGAAGACCTCCATCGTGATTCCAGTCGTCTCGCAATGCGCCTCGGCGACCTTGCGGAGCTCACCGGCAGGTCCGTCACAGACAAAATTGTGGTCGTAACCGCCCACGAAACGCAGCTGCTCACAGTCCGCATTGATGTCACGCCCGATCGGTTTCATCACGCGGAAATCAAACGGCGTGCCCTCCACCGGCGCAAGCTCCCCGGTCGGGATCGCCTGATGGTCGCGCACCGGCGTATACGCCTGCGCATTGAGCTGCAAAAGCTGCCCTTCAATGATGCCGCTGTCATGCCCCGCCAGATTGAAATACGAATGGTTCGTCATATTCGCGACCGTATCCGCATCGGACTTGCCCTCGTAGTGCAGAACCACCTCATTCTCGTCCGTCAGCGTGTACGTCACCGCAATGTGGAAATTCCCGGGATAGCCCTGGTCTCTGTCCGGGCTGTCCAGCTCAAAGCAGATGCTGTTCTTCGCCTCGTCCACCGCGCCGACCGTCCATTTGCGCTGCTCGTATCCGTCGGGACCGCTGTGAAGATTGTTCTCATTGTCGTTCACCGCCAGATGGTACTCTTTCCCGTTGATCGTGAACTTCGCCTTGTCGATGCGGTTCCCGCTGCGCCCGATGACCGTCCCGAAAAAGCTGTCGTGATCCAGATACTCCTGCGCCGTGTCATAGCCGAGCACGACGTCCAGAAGTTTCCCGGACCGATCCGGCACTGTCAGGCTCACGAGCGTCGCGCCCAGATCCGTCACCGCCATCGTCACGTTGTTCCGGTTCGTGAAGGAGTACAGCGTTATTTCCCTGCCGTCCTTCGTGGTTCCAAAAGATTGTTTTTTCATGATTGTTCTCCCTGTGTCTTACGCGAACGGATTCTCTGTCCTGTACGGTACGCTCGCCGGATGGTTGTAACCGATCTCGTCCGGGCATACGCCGATGTACTTGAACACCTCGAACAGAGCCTTGCCGTGATGACCGAACGCCACCGCGCCGTGGTGCGGATAGTTGCCCTCGATCAGGACGTGGCGATAGAAACGT
>CANQYP010000135.1 GCA_947628045.1 uncultured Lachnospiraceae bacterium
TCCGCGGCGCGCGCGAGGGGCTGCAGACCGTCGTCCGGATCGTCCCCACCCTGATCGGGCTGATGGTCGCCGCCGGGGTGCTGCGCGCGTCCGGCTTTCTGGATTTCCTGGCGGCGCTGCTCGAGCGGGCGGCGTCCGAATGCGCCTTTCCAGCCGCGCTTGTGCCGCTCGCCCTGCTTAGGATGTTCTCCTCGAGCGCGGCGACGGGGCTGCTGCTCGACGTGTACAAGGAATACGGAACCGACTCCTCCGTCGGGCTGACCGCGTCGCTGATGATGTGCTGCACCGAGACCATCTTCTACACGATGAGCCTCTACTTCATGACCGCGGGCATCAAAAAGACGCGCCATACCCTCGTCGGCGCGCTGCTGTCCACCTTTGCCGGGATCGCCGCGTGCGTCGTCCTCGCCCGCGCAATGGTGTAATTGACTTTTTCCTTCACAGCCTTTATAATGAAAAAAATTCAATTGTGAAAAAGAGGAGAATCTTATGGGAAAAACAGCGATCGTCACAGACAGCAACAGCGGCATCACGAAGGCGCTCGGGGACAAGCTCGGCATCTATGTCCTGCCAATGCCCTTCTACATCAACGATGAGCTTTATTACGAGGATATCACCCTGTCGCAGGAAGAATTTTACCTGCACCTGAAGAACAATTCCAACATCTCCACCTCCATGCCCTCACTGAGCGACGTGACGGAGCTGTGGGACAAACTTCTGAAGGAGTACGACGAGATCGTCCACGTCCCGATGTCCAGCGGGCTGAGCGGCTCCTGCAATGCCGCGCAGGCGCTCGCGCAGGATTACGAGGGAAAGGTGTTCGTCGTGGACAACCGCCGCATCTCCATCACCCAGAAACAGTGCTGCATCGACGCGAAGGCGCTCTCCGACGCCGGGTGGGGCGGCGCGGAGATCGCGAAATATCTGGAAGACACGGCGGCGGATTCCAGCATCTATATCACGCTGAACACGCTGTATTATCTCAAAAAGGGCGGGCGGATCACACCGGCTGCGGCGGCGCTCGGCACGCTGCTGCGCCTGAAACCGGTGCTCCAGATCCAGGGCGACAAGCTTGACGCCTACGCGAAGAGCCGCACGATGAAGGCGGCGCGAACCACCATGCTCGAGGCGATCCACAGGGACATCACCGAGCGTTTCCACTCACCGGAAGACGGCTCCGAGTTCCATGTCATGCTCGCCTACTCCGGGACCGACCTGACCGAGGCCAATTCCTGGAAGGCAGAGGTGGAGGAGCGCTATCCGAACCACGCGCCGCTGATGTGCGACCCTCTGTCCCTGAGCGTATCCTGCCACATCGGGGACGGGGCGATCGCGATCGCAATTGCAAAGAAACTCCCGGAGGAGTTTCTTCACAAGTATCAATAATGCTTTTTACACGTCTTTTCGGAAATTCACCTTGTACTGGATCAGGTTGCGGATATCGTAGCTCTCGAGCCCGTAGACGCCGGTCCACCAGCCTCTGAACTGGGCGCCCGGATCGTAATACTTCTGGTCGATGATCACCCAGCAGTGCTCGGTCAGACCGTCGTCTGTCGCGCTCTTGCTGCTCACCTTCCCGGCGACCACGAACGGGCTGTAGCCGAGCTCGCTCGCCAGCGCCGCGAACGCGCACGCAAAGCCGTAGCTGCCGCCCGCGCGCGTGTTGAACATCGTCAGCGCCTCCCCTTTCTGCCAGCCCTTCTGCGTGAAGTCCGGCGTGCGCGGATAGTAGTTAAACCGCTGTCCGCTCACGACGTAATCCCAGCACGCCTTGAGCTTTTGTTCTTTCGTCATCGTACCGTTCGTGATCGAGGCGACGATCTGCATCGCCGTGATCTTCAGGTTCGCCGCGGTGCTGCTCTTCGCCTTGCCTGTGGCGTCAAACGCGATTCCCTCTGAGGTCTTCTTGTTCCGCTTGATCACGCCCTTGGCGTTCGCATAGTACAGCGCCTTGTCGACCACCAGCCAGCCGGTGGCGACCGAACCGTCCTTGTAGACGAAATAGAGCTTGTTCGAGAGCGTCACAAAACGGTCCTTGGTATCCTTCAGCAGGCAGCCCTTTCCATCGAACAGATACCGTTTGCCGTCGATCTTCGCGCTGCCGGTCTGCGCGCTGCCATCTGCCTTGAAGTAGTAGCGCGCCCCGTTGATCGTCGCCCACTGGCTCTTGACCAGCGCCCCGCTGCCGTCGTAGCCGTAATACTTGCCGTTCGTCTTCTGCAGCCGCACACCGCTTGTCTCCGCCTCGGAGATATCCGTCCCCTGCTGCGCGTCGTGACCGGTCAGCGGCGTCGCCATCACCGTCATGATCGTCAGCTTGCCGGTCGCGGCGTCCTTGAACACATGCACATCGAATCCCTCGTAGGAATAGATGTTCCCCGTCCCGTTCCCGTAGTTGGTCTGCAGGTCCGTCTGGATCGCCTTCGGCTGATAGCCCAGCTTGTCGAGCAGACCGATCAGCGTCTCGTAGTCCGTCCCTTCCTTCATCGCCGCGCGCAGCTGTTTGGTCGACTTCTTGTCGTAGACTCCCGTCCCGGAGTTGAACGCAAAGAATTTGCCCTTGCTGAAATAAACGCCCTTCAGCATATGTCCCAGCTGGTCAAATCCGTACGCCTTGCCCCCGATCTTTTTCTTCAGGAGCGTCATAATGCCGTTCGCGTCCGCCGTCCCCGTGTAGGCGGCTCCGTCGCTCCCGAAATAGAAACGGTACTTCTGCGTCGTGTCCCCGAGCTTGACCTTGACCTTCTTCCAGCGGCTCACCAGTTTCTTGTCGTTCGAGTAGTAGTAGAACTTCCCGTTCTCCCGGAAAAGTCCCGTCTTCCCCGCGGCTTGCGCCTGGATCGACCCGGTCGTCAGCACAGGAACCTGGATCATGCACAGGCAGAGCGCCAGCGCAAGAATCCTTTTCCATCCCCTCATGGTATCCTCCCCCTTCGTAAAACCATGTTTTTCATTATTATAGCACTTTTTCAGGCAAACTCAAGGAAAAATCTCAGAGGATCCGCGGTTCTCCGTCGATCTCCGCGTAGACCGGAATCGACGACAGGTTCTGAACGCGCGCGCCGTCCGCGCTGAACAGCAATCCCCGCGCCGCGTTCATGTAATCCACGTAGTCGATGTTCGTCGTATACCAGACGTCCGGCAGCCCGTGCATGCGGTCGCAGAACGACTCCATCGCGTCCCAGGTCTGCTCGCGGTCAAACTCAAAGCTGTGCCCCCACACATAAAACAGCGGGATCCGCGCATAATCCGGCACATTCAGGAAAGCGTCCGCCAGAGCGCCGAACGCGTCGTTGTGGTGGCAGCTCGGCGTCCACCGCAGGAAATCGCGCGGGACACTGTGGTTTCCGGTCGAATCCACCGTCCTGCAGTACGCGAACCCGAGCGCCTTAAGCGTATCGACCACCCGCGCGTCATACTCGCCGAACGCGTAGGAACAGCCCCGGATAATGCGCCCGGTACACGCCTCGAGCGTCAGGCGGTCCTGATAGAACTCCTGCACGAGCCGCTCCTGCGCCAGGTGCGTCGGATACTCGTGCAGCACGCCGTGGCACGCGATCTCATGCCCCTCGAACAAGGTCGGGAGCTCTTCCTTCGTCAAAAAACCTTCGGTGTTCAGCGTGCCCGAATTCAGATGAAAGGTCGCCTTCAGCCCGTAGCGGTTGAACAGCTCCACCAGCCTGCGGTCAAAGACCTGCCCGTCGTCGTAGCTGAACGTCAGCGCCTTGGTCCTGAATTCCGGATATAATAACTTAAAGCTCATATTTTACCTCCACCGGCGCATGCCCCGTCAGCTCGCGGCTCCGCTCGTCCGGCTGGGAACAGCCTGCGCTGAACACAAAGCTCCGTCCGTCCACCCTGCGGCAGCCCGCCTCGTCCACGATGGTAAACGCCTGCTGCGGGATCTCCAGCGTCACGGTCTTCGTCTCTCCCGCCGCCACGCGCACCCTCTGAAACGCGCAGAGCGACGGATTCCTCGGGGCGAACGCGGAGTCAAGGCATTTCACATAGACCTGAACCACGTCCTCCGTGGCGACGCCGCCCGCATTCCCGAGCGTGATCTCCATGCATACCGACTCCGGCATATCCACGAACTTCGCGTCCCTTGCGTACACGTCGCCGTAGGTCAGCCCGTAGCCGAACGGATACTGCGCCTTCCCGGTCATATATCGATAAGTCCTGCCCTGCATCGAATAGTCCTCGAATGCCGGCAGCTCGTCCAGCGATTCATAGAAGGTGAGCGGGAGCTTGCCGGATGGGGAGACGTCCCCGAACAAGAGCTCCGCCACCGCGTTTCCGCCCTGCGCGCCCGGATACCAGACCTGCAGGACCGCGTTGAAATGCTCCGACGCGTAGCCAAGGTCCACGTCGCTGCCCGTCATCACGCAGAGCACGGTCGGCGTGCCGGTCGAGGCGACCGCCTCCATCAGATCGCGCTGCACCTGCGGGAGCAGCAGATCCGGCTTATCCCCGGACGCATAGCTGTTGCCCGTGTCGCCCTCTTCACCCTCGAGCGTCTCGTCAAGCCCCACGCACAGGATCACCACGTCGCTGTGCGCGGCGACGATCTTCGCCTCCGAGAGACGGTCCCCGGCAAACGCCAGGTTCTCCGTGCGGTCGCGGAACAGCTCGCAGCCCGGCGTCGTCAGCACGCGCACGTCGTCGCCCAGATAATCCTGCAGCCCCTCCTGCACTGTCACATAGCGGGACGCCGTGCCGTGGTAATTGCCCACCAGCGCCGCGCGGCTGTCCGCGTTCGGTCCGATGACGCCCACGGTCTTCAGTTTCTCTTTCTTAAGCGGCAGAACGCCGTCATTTTTCAGCAATACCACGCTCTCGAGCGCCGCCTTCTTCGCCAGCGCCAGATGCTCCTTCGACTCGACCTCCGTGTAGGGGATCGCGTCGTACTCGCTGCCGTCGAACAGCCCGAGCAGATAGCGCGTCGTGAACAGGCGCACGGCGGACTCCGTGATCGTCTCCTCCGTGACGAGACCGTTCTTGTACGCGTTCAGGATATGCAGGTAGGTATTGCCGCAGTTTAAGTCGCAGCCGTTGTTGATCGCCAGCGCCGCGGATTCCTTCGCGGACGAGGTCACCATATGGTGCTCGTGGAAATCGCGGATCGCCCAGCAGTCGGAGACGAAATGCCCCTGGAATCCCCACTCGCCGCGCAGTTTCTGCTGGAGCGCCGGGCTGCCGCAGCAGGGCTCGCCGTTCGTGCGGTTGTATGCGCCCATCACCGCCTCCACGCCCGCCTCCTCGACCAGCGCCTGAAACGCCGGCAGGTAGGTCTCACCCATGTCCTTCGGCGTCGCCTCCGCGTTGAACTCGTGGCGGATCCCCTCCGGCCCCGAATGCACCGCAAAATGTTTCGCGCACGCCGCCGCCTTCATCGTCTCTCCATCTCCCTGCAGTCCCTTCACGAAGGCGACGCCGAGACGGCTCGTCAGGTACGGGTCCTCCCCGTAGGTCTCATGTCCGCGCCCCCAGCGCGGGTCGCGGAAGATATTGACATTCGGGGACCAGAAGGTCAGCCCCTTGTAGATGTCGCGATCCTCCTGCGCGGAATATGCGTTGTACTTGGCGCGCCCCTCCGTCGCGATCACATCCGCGATCTCGCCTACGAGCTCCGCGTCGAACGTCGCACCGACGCCGATCGCCTGCGGAAAGACCGTCGCCTGTCCGGCGCGCGCCACGCCGTGCAGCCCTTCATTCCACCAGTTGTAAGCGGGAATGCCGAGCCGTCGGATCGCGGGCGCGTCGTAACGGAGCTGGCTCGCCTTCTCCTCCAGTGTCATCTGCGCGACAAGCGCCTCTGCTTTTTTTCTCGCCTCTTCTCTCTTCATATTTGGTCTCCTGTCATATTGTTGTGTGTTAGAAAAGCGTTCCTTTAAGCAAAAGCCGATCCATAGCAGGTACTCTGCGCCGGATCGGCTTTTCATCCATCAGGTCTACTCAGCCCTTCACCGCGCCGGTCGTCAGACCTTCAACGATCTGGTTACTGAACATACAGTACACCACGACAGTCGGCGCGATCGCAATGATGATCGCCGCAAACATCTGCACGTAGTTCGTCGCGTACGGTCCCACGAAATAGGTCAGCGTGACCGGCAGCGTCTTCTTCGCCGGGTCGGAGATGAAGACCATCGCCAGGAGCAGCTCGTTCCAGTTGTTGATGAAGGTCATCAGACCGGAGACGAAGAACCCCGTGCGCGCCAGCGGCAACGCGATCTGGAAGAAACAGCGGTAGATGCCGCAGCCGTCGATCGCCGCCGACTCGAAGAGCTCTCCCGGGATCGACTTGAAGAAACCGGTCATCAGGAAGATCGTCATCGGCAGTGAAAACGTGATGTACGGGAGCATCAGCCCGAAACGCGAGTTCGTCAGTCCCAGGTGCGAGAAACGCACGAACAGCGGGATCAGGATACAGTGCACCGGCACCATCATGCCGATCAGGAAGAACGTCCCGGTCGCCTCAGAGAGTTTCCAGCGCATACGCCCGATCGCGAACGCCGCCATCGAGCCGAAGAACAGGCTCACGAGCAGCGTCACGCCGCAGACAAGCACCGAGTTCAGCAGCGCGATGCCCAGCTTGCCGAGCGTCCACGCCTCCGCGTAGTTGTTCCAGTGAATCATCTGCGGGAAACCGAACGGGGACTTCATCAGCTCCGGATTGTCCTTCACGGAGACCAGGAGCATCCAAAGCAGCGGCGCCAGGTACAATACGGCAAGCAGCAGCAGCAGGATATAGATCAATACGATAACCGGACTGATCGGTTTCTTTTTCTTACTTACATTGTTATTCATCGATCCGCCCTCCTATCCTTCATAAGTTTCCACTTTGATGACTCGTTTGACCAGCAGTGTCACAAGCAGACAGAACACGAGGAGGATCACGGAGATCGCGCTCGCGTAGCCGTACTTGAAGTAATTGAACCCTTCCGCGTAGAGCTCGGTCGCAAGGACCTCGGTGCGGTGGTTCGGTCCGCCCTGCGTCATGTTGTAGACGAGGTCGAAGAATTTCAGCGAACCGATGCAGTTCAGCGACAGCGAAGTCACCATCATCGGTTTCACGAGCGGCAGCGTGATGTAGCGGAACGACTTCACCTTCGACGCGCCGTCGATGTAGGACGCCTCGTAGACCTCCCGCGAGATGCCGGTGATCTGCGCCATGTAGAGCAT
>CANQYP010000136.1 GCA_947628045.1 uncultured Lachnospiraceae bacterium
TCTGAATCTGCTCTGAAATCCCCTCTGGCATAAGAGCCATACAAGATTACCCGTTTCAGATGTGAGCCATATAGTTTCGCGACTTCTCTTACGTATTGCTGTAATATATTTTGCATGGTCTGTGACATATTCTCATCCTTCTAAAAAATGTTTTTATATTCTTTCTATATATCTAATATCTGCTACCGCATAATCGCCCGTTTCGATGTTATCGCCAATTTGGAATACTAACGGTTTCCGAAAAACCGGCCCATCCACGGCAAGAGTATGATATTCTCCATTCTCCCCGCAAATATCAATATCCGCCGACTTCATAACTGAAATGGATGTTTCGTCAATAAATGTTCCCAGGAGCTCCATAGGCAAAACCCTCCGGTTAATGCTTTTAATCAGGCATTTATAGCCAAGCCGGATTAATTCATAAACTATCTCCTCCCGTTTCTGCTGCCACAATGGAAAGCAGGGAAACAGCCCGACAGCTTTACAGCGTTCTTCCTCCCATTGGCGGTTTTGCTCAATATCAATATCACCAAAACAGACTGCCTCAGCGCCCATTTCTTTTGACTTCGACAGACCTGTTTCAAATGCTGTCTGATAGGTTTCCCCTTCTGCGGGACAAGTTATCATGGGGAGTGCCAGAGCTTTTGCATAATGTTCCAGCATTATGCTGTCCGCACCGTGAAAATAAGAGCGGTCAACCTCCTTATTTACCATAACGACCAAACACACGGGTTTATGTCCTTGCTCCAACATCTTGTGAAGAGCCAAAGTGCTGTCTTTTCCACAACTGTATGACATGGCAAACTTCATGGAATTACTCCTTCAGTCAAAAACTCTTAGTCCCTCTTCAAACTTCGATTGTTGCCTTAATTATAACTTATCAGCAAAAGTACGTCAATGATTGGTGATGTGCCCATTTTACGGTATTTCTCAGATGTGTAATTTCGATACCGACATCGGCACGGAGGAGTTGGGGCACATGGAGATCATCTGCGCGTGATCACCGACCCGGAGGTGCGGGAGCCGCTGAAATTCCTGCGGACGAGGGAGATCGTGCATTTTCAGCGGTTCGGCGAGGCGCTGGAGCGGACGAAGGAAAAGCTCGACGCGAGGAACTATTACTTCTTCAACCCGGAGTTTGACAAGCAGTTTGTGGAAACCGCGAAGTGAACGGCGGAGGAAAGGATATATTTTTTCATAAAAACTTGACAGAAATCACGAAATTTTATAATATGTAAATGTTCCGGTCATACGCTTTAGGACAGTATAGTGTTACAACTGTAAATTATAAGGTGCGGGGTCCGGGACGGAAAACAATAGTGCAGCCGGTCGGGGGATGCCGGCTGAAAGTGTGATTAACTGGAGCAAACGGGCTGACGGTGCATACTGTTAGCCTTTTTATAACATGAACAGCGAAAAGGAGTGCTGCAAGTATGTTTAAGTACATTTTGAAACGTCTTGGGATCGCCGTCGTGACGATCTGGCTGATCGCGACGCTGACGTTTTTCCTGATGAATATGGTGCCGGGCGGTCCGTTCCTGTCGGAGAAGGCAGTCAGTCCGGCGGCGATGGCGGCGCTGGAGGCGAAGTACGGACTGGACAAGCCGCTGCTCCAGCAGTACGTCACTTACATAGGAGACGCGCTCCACGGGGACTTCGGTGACAGCCTGAAACAGCGCGGGCGCACCGTGACTTCCATTATCGCGACGAAATTCCCGGTATCCGCGCGTATCGGCGGGCTGGCGGTTCTCGCGGCGTTCTGCATAGGGGTCCCGCTGGGCTGTATCTCGGCGATGAACCGCGGAAAGCTGGGGGACAGTATTATCATTGTGATCGCGACCTGCGGCATCGCGGTGCCTAGTTTCGTGATCTGTACCGTCCTGATGTACACCTTCGGCGTGCGGCTCGGGTGGCTGCCGACGCTGGGGCTGGGCAGCTGGAAACACTACATCATGCCGGTGACGGCGCTTGCCTTTTATCCGACCGCGTACATCACCCGCCTGATGCGCTCGTCCATGCTGGACGTGCTCGGGCAGGACTACATGCGCACGGCGAGGGCGAAGGGCGTGAGCCAGTTCGCGAGTCTGTTCAAGCACGCGCTGCGCAACGCGATCCTGCCGGTCGTCACTTATCTGGGGCCGCTGCTCGCGTACACCGTGACCGGGAGCTTTATCGTCGAGAAGATCTTCACGATTCCGGGGCTGGGCGGAGAATTCATCGGTTCCATCACGAACCGTGACTACACGGTCATCATGGGGACGACGATCTTCCTTGCCACACTGATGATCCTGATGAACGTGGTCGTGGACATTGTCTACAAGCTGGTAGACCCGCGCATCAAGCTGAAATAAGGAGGGGGAGAGCAATGAAAGAGAATCCAAATCCGCTGAGTTTTCAGGCGAGGATCAACCCGGACGATTTTCTCCCCGCGTCCAATGAGGAGAAACAGAGTCTTGTAATCATGCGCGAGAGCGTGAGTTTCTGGAAGGACGGCGTACGCCGTTTCCGGAAGAATAAGGTCGCGATGGTCAGCCTGGCGGTCGTGATCCTGATCATGATCTTCTCATTCGTCGTGCCGTTCTTCTATCCGTACACCTACGAGCAGCAGATCCGCGGCAGCGAGCACCTCGCGCCGATGCAGTATTCGGAGCAGGAGCAGGAGCTGCGCGCCTCGGGCGAGCATGTGTTCCCGCACATTCTGGGGACGGACAAGCTGGGGCGCGACTACGCGATCCGCGTGATGATGGGGAGCCGCATTTCCCTGATCGTCGGGCTGGTGGCGGCGGTCATCATTCTTGTGATCGGCTCCGCGTTCGGCTCGATCGCCGCGTTCTTCGGCGGCTGGGTGGACATCCTGATGATGCGCGTGGTCGACATCATCTACACGATACCGGATATCCTGCTGATCGTGCTTTTGTCCTTCGCGCTGAAGGCGCCGCTGGAGGCGCTGGGCATGATGCCGGGGTTCAAGTGGATCCAGCTCCTCGGGCGCAACCTGATCAGCATCTTTATCGTGTTCGCCCTGCTGTACTGGGGCGGCATGGCGCGCATGGTGCGCAGCCAGATCCTGACCCTGAAGGAGAGCGAATATGTGACGGCGGCGAGGGCGCTGGGCGCCGGGACCGCGCGGATCATCAAAAAGCACCTGCTGACGAACTGTATCGGGACGCTGATCGTCACGACGACGCTGCAGATCCCGTCCTCGATCTTTACCGAGAGTTTCCTGAGTTTCCTCGGGCTGGGCGTGGCGGTGCCGATGCCGTCGCTGGGAAGTCTTGCGAGCGACGCGATCAACGGCATCAATACCTATCCGCACCTGCTGTTTATCCCGGCGGCGCTGATCAGCCTGATCATTCTGAGTTTCAACCTGCTGGGCGACGGTCTGCGCGACGCGTTTGACCCGAAGATGAAAAATTAAAGGAGGAGACCGGCAATGAGCGAATATCTGGTAAGCATAGAACATGAACGTCTCTCCTTCTTTACACCGGCGGGCGAAGTCAAGGCACTCAACGATGTGTCCTTTTACATCAGCGAGGGCGAGGTGCTCGGGATCGTGGGAGAGAGCGGTTCCGGCAAATCCGTGACGGCGTACAGCCTGATGGGGCTGACGGCGCATCCCGGAAAGCTGCTGGGCGGCACGCTCGATTTCAACGGGCACCGCGTCAACGACATGACGGAAAAGGAATTCCGGAAGATGCGCGGCAACGAGGTGTCGATCATTTTTCAGGATCCGATGACGAGCCTGAACCCGGTCTACACGATCGGAAATCAGATCCGAGAGGCGCTGAAACTGCACACGGACAAGAACAAGGCGGAGCGCCAGGCGAGGGCGATCGAGCTGCTGGAGCTCGTCGGGATCAACGAGCCGGAGAAACGCTTGAAACAGTATCCGCACGAGCTCTCGGGCGGCATGCGGCAGCGCGTGATGATCGCGATCGCGCTTGCCTGTGAGCCGAAACTGCTGATCGCGGACGAGCCGACGACGGCGCTGGACGTGACGATCCAGGCGCAGATCCTCGAGCTGATGATGGAGCTGAAGGACAAGCTCGGCATGGCGATCATGATGATCACCCACGACCTCGGCGTCGTGGCGAGCATGTGCGACCACATCGCGGTCATGTATGCCGGCAACATCGTGGAGTACGGCACGACCGACGATATCTTCTACAATCCGAAACATGAGTACACCAAAGGGCTGCTGCGCAGCATCCCGCGCATGGACAGCAGGGAGCACGAGCGCCTGGTCCCGATCGAGGGGACGCCGGTGGATCTTCTGAATCCGCCGAAGGGCTGCCCGTTTGCCTCGCGCTGCGACAACTGTATGCAGATCTGTCTGCGCGAGAAGGCGCCCGTGACGCACTTCGGAGACATACATTATACCTCCTGCTGGATGAACCAGAAGGCGGAGCTGGAAGGGGGAGAGGAGAAATGAGCGAACGACTGCTCAAGATCGAGCACCTCTATCAGTATTTTCCTGCGGGAGGTTTCGGCAAGCACAAGAAATACGTCCAGGCGGTGGACGACGTGTCGTTCTTTATCAACAAGGGCGAGACGCTGGGTCTGGTCGGCGAGTCCGGCTGCGGCAAGACGACGACCGGGCGCACGCTGCTGCGGCTCTACGAGCCGACGAAAGGACGTATCGTCTACGACGGCAAGGTTCTCTTCGACAGCGGCGACGTCCCGGTGATGGACGACGACGGCAAGGATATTCTGGAGAACGGGCAGCCGAAGTTCGGCGCGAAGACGTCGGTCGACATGAGACCGTACCGCCGCGAGATGCAGATCGTGTTCCAGGATCCGTACGCGAGCCTCGACCCGCGCATGACGGTCGGGGACATTGTCGGCGAGGCGATCGACATTCACAAGCTCGCCTCATCAAAGGAGGAGCGCTACAATAAGATCCAGAGTCTTCTCCAGTGCGTGGGGCTCAACTCCGAGCACGCGAACCGCTACCCGCACGAGTTTTCCGGCGGACAGAGGCAGCGTGTCGGCATCGCCCGCGCGCTTGCGGTGGATCCGAAATTTATCGTCTGCGACGAGCCGATCTCCGCGCTGGACGTCTCGATCCAGGCGCAGGTGGTCAACATGTTCGAGGATCTGCAGGCGGAGATGGGGCTGACCTACCTGTTCATCGCGCACGATCTGTCAGTCGTCAAGCACATTTCCAACCGCATCGGCGTGATGTACCTGGGGAAACTGGTCGAGCTGGCGGACAGCTATGAGCTGATCTTCCATCCGGTCCACCCGTACACGAAGAGCCTGATCTCGGCGATCCCGATCGCGGACCCGAAGACGGCGCGCGCGAACAAGCGCATTGCGCTGGAGGGCGACGTGCCGAGCCCGCTGAATCCGCCGTCCGGCTGCCGGTTCCGCACCCGCTGCCCGTATGCGACGGAGCAGTGCGCGGCGGAGGTCCCGAAGTGGCGCGAGGTCAGCGCGGGGCATTACGCGGCGTGCCATCATTTGGAGAAGGCGTAGCCGGGCGAATGAATCTGCCGGTCGCATTGAGCGCAGACCGGAGTTATGCAGTATGTGGCAGTGAAAACTGTTTACATAAAAAATAAAAAAAGAGGAGGAACAAAATGAAGAAGAGAGTAATCAGCGTGCTGCTCGCAGCAGCGATGACCGTTTCCATGGTGAGCGGCATGGCTATGACTGCGGCGGCGGAAGAGGCAGAGGGTAAGCAGCTCTCCGTTCAGATCGGTCCGGATCCGGAGACGATCGACCCGGCGCTGAACAGCGCGGTGGACGGCGGCAACATGCTTCTGCACGCGTTTGAGTGCCTGCTGACGATCGACCAGGACGGCCAGATCGCACCGGGCCAGGCGGAGACCTGGGAGCAGTCGGAGGACGGTCTGACCTGGACCTTCCATCTTCGTGACGGCCTGAAGTGGTCTGACGGCAGCGACCTGACGGCGAACGATTTCGTCTACAGCTGGAAGCGTGTCTGCGACCCGATGGTAGCGGCTCCGTACGCGGAGACCGTGCTTGGCATGGTTGAGGGCTTTGACGAGGCGATCGGCGGCGATCTGGACGCACTTCAGGTGAGCGCTCCGGACGACCAGACCCTTGAGGTAAAGCTTTCCGCTCCGTGCACCTATTTCGAGAGCCTTGCGGCATTCGCTACCCTGAGCCCGGTTCAGCAGGCGACGGTTGAGGCGAACGGCGACGCGTGGGCGATCGCTCCGGAGACCTACATCTCCAACGGTCCGTTCTACGTGACAGAATGGGTACCGGGCTCCCACATCATCATGAGCAAGAACCCGTACTACTGGAACGCAGACGCGATCAAGCTCGGCAGCATCAAGTTCAACCTGATCGAGGATTCAAACGCGGCTTACACCGCATACCAGAACGGCGAAGTCCTGATGATCAAGGACGTTCCGACCGAGGAGATCCCGAGCCTTGAGGGCAACGAGGAGTTCCATGTAGATCCGATCATCGGCACCTACTACATCTCCTACAACACGCAGATCGAGCCGTTCAACGATCCGCTCGTGCGTAAGGCTCTGAACCTTGCGATCGACAGAGAGTATGTTGCGAACACGATCATGCAGGGAACCTATTCTCCGGCTACCAACTTCATGGGTCCGGGCTGGGTTGACACAGACGGCAGCAGCTTTATGGACAACGCGAACGGCGGCGAGCCGTATATGTCCGCGACCGCTGACATCGAGGGCGCTAAGGCTGCCCTTGAGGAGGCAGGCTATCCGAACGGCGAAGGACTTCCGGTACTCCACTACAGCACGAACGACGCTGGCTACCACAAGCCGGTTGCTGAGTATCTGCAGAGCGCGTGGGCTGAGATCGGCGTCACGCTCGAGATCGAGATCGTTGAGTGGTCCAGTTTCACACCGATGCGTCGTAACGGTGAGTACGAGATCGCGCGTAACGGCTGGGTAGGCGACTACGCAGACCCGTCCAACATGCTGGATCTGCTCTACTCCACCAACGGCAACAATGATGGTAAGTACGAGAGCGCGGACTACGACGCTGCTATGGACATCGCGAGATCCACGATCGATCCGGAAGAGCGTTCCGCAGCCCTTCACGATGCTGAGGACATCATGATGAATGATTACGCCTGCATCCCGCTTGCATACTACAACGACTTCTGGCTGCAGAGCCCGAAGATCGAGGGCGCATGGCA
>CANQYP010000137.1 GCA_947628045.1 uncultured Lachnospiraceae bacterium
ACATCATACAGGATATGGGGAAGGGAGTGTAAGACTAAATTCAGCATGAATGTGGAATTTAGAATTTCATTCGAAGTATTTTTGTTTTTTCCTGCAATTGTGCTTGACAATTGGCATTATTATGTTATACTATATGTGCTGGTAGAGTGGTTTGTTTGTAAATTTCACTAGCTATTATAGATTATGAAATAATAGCCTTTGATAGTCTATAATAGTTAGTGAAATTTTTTAACGAATCAGGTAGGCACAATAGTTAGGAGGTACCCAGATGAACAAAGGTACAGTGAAGTGGTTCAACGCAGAGAAAGGCTACGGTTTCATCACCGGCGAAGACGGCGACGTATTCGTGCATTTCTCCGCAATCCAGGGTGAGGGCTTTAAGACTCTGGAGGAAGGACAGGCAGTTTCTTATGATTTGACAGAGGGCCCCCGCGGTCAGCAGGCTGCCCACGTAGTGAAACTCTAATTTGGGAATGAAATGTCCGAAGACCGTTGCAGCGCTTGCGCAACGGTCTTTTTTACGTCTAAAAACAGCCTCCCTGCAAGACAGTCGGCAAGTTTGCGACGCGAAACCAGTCCTTTAGGGCTTGCCGGACTGTTTTTGCATGAGAGGCTGCTTTTGAACATCTTATAGTTTCTCAAAATCCTCCGCCCCATGCTTGCACAGCGGGCAGACGAAATCGTCCGGGAGCTCCTCTCCCTCATAGACGTATCCGCAGATCTTGCAGACATACCCCTTTTTCTCCGCCGTAGGCTGTGGTTTCGGCTTGATGTGGTCGAAGTAATACTGGTAGGTCACGCTCGGCACGTTCGAGAGGACGAGCGCCTCCGTCACCTCCGCGACGAACATCGTGTGCGTGTCGTACTCGTGTTCCTCGATCACCTTGCCGGAAATCACCGCGTTCGTGTAATCCGGGATATAGCGCAGACCGTTGGCTGTGCGCGCCTCGGCAGGTCCCTGTGCAAATTTGTCCGTATCCCTGCCGCTGCAGAATCCGAACTGCTGGAACAGCTTGAACGGCGCCTCGGTCGTCAGGATCGACACGTTGAACACGCCGGTCTTTTTGATCATGTCGTGCGTGTAGTTCGCCTTGTTGACCGCGATCGCGATGCGTTTCACCTGATCGGTCACCTGCATGACCGTGTTCGTGATGCAGCCGTTATCCTTGTCGCCATCCCGCGCGGTCAGCACAAACAATCCGTAGGAGAGCTTAAACATCGCGCTTGGGTCAAGCTGACCGTTCGTCGTGGCTGCAGCCTTTTGACCGCCTGTGCCCTGTGCCCCGGAGCCTGCCCCTGTCATGCCTGACGCCCCGGAACCGAAACCTGCTGACTCTGCTGTTCCCCGACTCCCGGCGGCACCGGCGCTTTCCGCGGCAAGGCGGTCTGTTCCCGGAACTGTCACGCGTTTCGCGTCGTCCGGAATCGTCGCCGCCAACGCGTCCGCGAGCGCGTCCACCTCCGAAAGCTGCTCCTTTTTCAGAGAAGAAAGGATCGTGAGCCTGTTGTCGAGGATCGTCATATTCCTGCACTTCTCGAACTCCGCGCGCATCAGAGCGCCGCTCGTCGGCGCCCAGGAGCCGTTTTCGATCAGCGCGACCGTGCGGTTCTGAATGTTGTGCGCCACAAGGTCGTAGATCAGCGATTCCATATTCACGAAAATGCCCGCATTGTACGTCGTCGACGCGAACACGAGATGACTCCACTTAAACGACGCCGCGACGATCTCGGACGCCGGCGTCACAGACACATCAAACATGACCGTCTTCACCCCGCGCTCCCGCAGACGGCACGCCAGGATCTCCGCCGTATTCTCCGTATGCCCGTAGACCGACGCATAGGCGATCATCACGCCCTGCTCCTCCGGCGCGTACGAGCTCCAGTGCATGTATTTCCTGATGAAATCAGAGATATTCCTTCTCCAGACAAAGCCGTGCAGCGGGCAGATCATCTCGATGTCAAGCGTGGACGCTTTCTTCAGCAGCGCCTGCACCTGATCGCCGTATTTGCCGACAATGTTCGTGTAGTATCTGCGCGCCTCGTCGAGATAATCGCGCTCGAAATCCACCTCGTCCGCGAACAGCGCCCCATTGAGCGCTCCGAACGTGCCGAAACCGTCCGCTGAGAAAAGGATCTTGTCGGTCGTATCGTAGGAGACCATGACCTCCGGCCAGTGCACCATCGGCGCCATCACGAACACGAGATTGTGCCTGCCGGTATTGAAACTGTCGCCCTCCTTCATTACCATGGCGCGCGCGTCGATGTCAAAGTCGAAATACTGTCGGATCATTGCGGCGATCTTCTCGTTGCAGATGATCTTCACCGCCGGATAGCGCGCGACCAGCTCCTGGATCGCCTCGGAGTGATCCGGCTCCATGTGGTGCACCACGAGATAATCGAGCGGGCGTCCGCCGAGCACCTCTTTCACGTTCTCAAAAAACGTCCCTTTCACCGCCTTGTCCACGGTGTCGAAGAGCACCGTCTTCTCGTCCATCAGCAGGTAAGAATTGTAGGACACGCCCGCCGGCACGGAGTACACGCCCTCGAACATCGCGAGGCGGCGGTCATTGCTGCCGACCCAGTACAGATCGTCCGTCACTTTTCTGTAGCAGTACATGTGAAACCCTCCTTTATTCATTTCTAAATTCTTATGTTTCGCATCTCAGTTTTTTCGTCCGCGGAACCTTTTTCATCCGCAGAACATTTCTAGTCTGCGGAGTTCTTCTCGTCCGCGGAACCTTTTCAGTCCGCGGAGTCCTTCTCGTTCGCGAAGTCCTTCTCGCCCGCGAAGTCCTTCTCGCCCGCAGAGTTCTTCTCGCCCGCGGAACCTTTTCAGTCCGCGGAGTCCTTCTCGCCCGCAGAGTCCTTCTCGTCCGCGGAACCTTTTTAGTCCGCGGAGTTCTTCTCGTCCGCGGAGTCCTTCTCGCCCGCAGAGTCCTTCTCGTCCGCGGAACCTTTTCAGTCCGCGGAATCCTTCTGGTCCGCGGAACCGGCGGCGATCTGCGCGCCGCTTACGATGAACCCAACGTCGCGGATCGAAGAACCCGCCGGAATCGTCCCGTTGTAACTCACCGAGGCGATATGCAGGGTATTCCCCTCCGCCGAGTAGTTTCCGTTCCAGCCGTTGGACAGCTTAACCTCGCCGTCGAACGGGATGCCGATCTCCCACGAGCTGCAGTCCGATTGCCCCTTGTTTTTGATCGTCATGTCGTACTGATAGACCGGCGCACCGTTTTCTTCCCAGTTCCCGCGCACCACCGCGGACGCCTCAATGTCGCCGTCCGTGATCGTGATCACCCCGGAACCGTCCGTCCCGCCGGAGACCTCGCCTGCAGCGCCGGAATCATTATCCTGCCCTGCCGCATCGCTCGAACCGGCGTTTTGTCCCGCCGCATTACCGGAACCGTCGGTCGCGCCCGGGTCTTCCGTTTCTTTCGGCGCATGGGCAATCAGCATATCGCGCAGCCACTTCCCTGACTCACTCAGATCGTCGACCGTGAATCCACTCGTCTTGCCACAGGAGCTTTGGAAGATCGATGAGCTCTCGTCCTTATTCGCCATGTTCCACGCGACATAGCTGATCCCATACCGATCCAGCGCATCGATCCACTGTCCCGCCTGGTCGAGGTCGAGCGCGCCGTTGCCGCTCGCGTCACAGATACCGTACTCCGAGACAAAGATCGGCAGCCCGGCGTCAACCGCGCTCGCCATCCGGCTGCGCAGATCCTCCTTGTGCGTAGCCGCGTAGAAATGCAGCGTATACATGATATTGTCATACTCCGTGATCGGGTCTGCCGCCGCCTCGTCCACATACTGTGACCAGTTCGGCGTCCCCACGAGGATCACCGCGTCCTCGTCATTTTTGCGGATCACCGGGATCACCTGCTCCGCGTATGTCTTGATCGCCGTCCAGTCCGTCCCGCCGTTCGGCTCATTGCAGATCTCATAGAGCACATTGTCCTTCCCCGCAAACTCGAACGACATCGCGTCAAAAAAGTCCTTCGCCTCATCGAGGTAGACGTTCGGGTTCATGTCGGAGAGAATGTGCCAGTCCACGATCACATACATGTCGCATGCCGTCGCAAACTGGACGCCCTGCTTGACGAGCACCTTCAGCGCCTCCTTGTCCCCGTCCGTGCAATAGCCGCCGGACTCCGCCGTGTACATCGCCAGCCGGACCACGTTCGCCTTCCACTCGCTGTGGAGCTGGCGGAACCACTCCTCGTTCACAAACTGCGGGAACCACGCAAGCCCGTGCGTGCTGGCGCCGCGGAGCTGCACCGGCTCGCCGTTGCTCCCCACCAGTTTCGTCCCCTCCACATGGAGCGCTCCCGTCACCGAGGGAGCCGCCAGAACCGTCTGCTCCTGTTGCGATTCTTCCGTCTGCAGTTCCGCTTGTCCTTGTTGCGACTTTTCCGTCTGCTCCTGCTGCGGCTCTTCCGTCTGCTCCTGCTGCGGCTCTTCCGTCTGCCCTTGCTGCATTTCTTCCGTCTGCAGTTCCGTTTGTTCCTGCTGCTGTTCCGCGGCAAGCGCATTGCCGCCCGCCAACAGCAGGCACGCCTGAATCCCCATAACTGCCGCCAACACCGCCCGTCTTATCGTTTTTTTCATAGGTCTCGCACTCCTTTTTCCTGTCGTCGTTTTTGCCTGTTCCTATATTAACACATATGCGCCGGAATCTGAACCCTCAAAAATCAAAAACGTTCGATTGCCACTCTGTTTTTCGCTTGTCAATCTCCCTGCCCATCTGCTATAATGCTCTTGTCGCCGTGCCGTTGCAGTCGCACGATTGGCAACAGGGGGGCAATGTTGCGCCAATGCAGCCGCATGATTGACAGTAAGGGCGCAATGCTGTGCCAGTGTAACTGCACGGATTGGCGGTATGGACACAGTGCCATGTCAATGCAACCGCACGATCGGCGGCAAGAACTACGAAAATTTATTAGTAATGTCAGGAGAACCACTATGAGATCGGTCGGAATCGTCGCCTGCTCCAATGCGCAGAAGGCAAAATACCGCGAACAAAATAATGCCCTCGCAGATTTTCTTGCGGAAACCGGGAGGAACGTGCTTGTCAGCGATTGCCTTTATGAAAAGGAAAGCGTGTTCTCCGGTCGCGGAAAAGAACGCGCAGATGAGCTGATGAAACTTTTTTCCAACCCCGACGTCGAGGAGATCTATGATATTTCCGGCGGCGACATCGCCAACGAGGTGCTCGACTATCTGGATTTCGATCGGATCCAAAAGAGCGGCGCCACCTTCTGGGGATACAGCGACCTCACGACCGTCATCAACGCGATCTATACGAAGACCGGCAAGAGCAGCGTGCTGTATCAGGTGAAGAACATGGTGCTGGGCGACTATCAGGATCTGCAGCGGCAGCGTTTCCTCGACCGGACCGATCTGTTCCAGCCGTCCTTCCATTTTGTGCAGGGAGATTCTATCCGGGGAATCGTGGTCGGCGGAAATACGAGATGTTTCCTGAAACTCGCAGGGACAGAGTACTTCCCCGACATGCGCGGCAAGGTCCTGCTGATGGAGGCGCTGAGCGGCGAAGTGCCGCAGATGACGACCTATCTCTCGCAGCTGAAATCCTGCGGCGTGTTCGATAAAATCAGCGGGATCCTGCTCGGCACCTTTTGCGAAATGGAAACGCTCGGCTGTCAGCCGGATATGGCGTCCCTCGTCCGGTCGTTCGTCGGCGACCAGCTGCCGATCGCGCAGACCCGGGAGATCGGGCACTGGACCGATTCCAAGGCGATCTGGATCGGACGGGAGATCGAGCTGTCTGATCATGCATAGATAGAAGGCTGTTTCTCAGCGCTTGCCAGACACAGTGCGCTTTGCTAAACGATATCTGTCGCTTGCCTTCTAACACTTACACGAGAGGATCCCCCAATCCCCTCGCAAATGTAAATTTATCTTATATAACCTTTTTCCCTTGCATAATCTCCAATGATAAAAGCTACTGCTATAATAAACAGAATAAATACAGATAATATGTCCCAAATATCAATTACAGGCTCTCCAATCATTCTTGACAATGTACTGTTGATCAAAAATGTAAATGGAATCGCAAACAAGAATGTAAGTCCTGTTGCCAATAGTTTTCGTTCTTTCAGTCGACGATACATAATATAAATGATCCACAAAAATACAAGTGAAATAATCGACATAACCGCACCAATGTGAAATACCTCATCGACCTTTATCAAAATACTTAATATGTACATAAATGGCACAATGAGAATGCTAACTGCAATCATTGCCACCAATATGCCCTTCTTTCCCAACAATATAACCGGAAAAGACGCGATCCACGCAACCAGGACAGAGCTAAGTACAATAAGTGACCATGTCAGGGTTCCCGAAATAGCAATATCACATATACAACATACCATAATACCAATAACCATAGCGATCGTGTAGATTGTTGATATTATGACGTTCTTGTTCATGCTATTCTCGTCTTTTCTTTTTAATTCAATGAGATTTTCATTTGCTTTTTCTTCATAGTTATTCATTTCTATCCGCTCCCCAGCGAATAGTTCGTTGACCGTAACATCTAAAATATTGCAAAGTTCCAGCATAATAGATGAATCGGGCATACTTTTTCCTGTTTCCCATTTAGAAACAGCTCTGTCGGTAATGTTTAGCTTTTCTGCTAATTGAGCTTGCGTCAATCCTTTTTCTTTTCTGCAACCAGCAATAAACTTTCCTGTATTAATCTGATTCATTACAATATGCCTCCTTTCATGCTGCACTTTACAGTCTTTATCTGTCTCTGTACACGAACTGTAAGTAGAATTATCAAACTCAACCATTGGTTGGGAGCTGGATTGTAATTCCTCCATTGCCTTAGCAAGCCTATTGTCTACCCAAAATGTAATAAAGAAATCAGCGATTTCCACAAACAGATTAACAATAAAATCAATCATATAAGTATCCTCCAAGTTGCTGATTTCTCAATTTGATCTTTTTTCGATTATACACAGAAAAATAAATCATTTCAACCGAAAAACCATCTTTTGCTAAG
>CANQYP010000138.1 GCA_947628045.1 uncultured Lachnospiraceae bacterium
GGTAGGCGCGCATCACGCCCGCCGTCCCCTCCGGCTTCAGGGTGATGCTCCGTCCCCCTTTGTCCTCAAACGTATACATTTCCTTCTGCACCACGTCCGTCGTCTCGCCCACGCCGCGCTGAAACAGCACAGTGTGCTCGAACATCGGCGTGATGATCTCGCTCATGTGGTAAGTCCGGGCAATCTCCCGGGCAATCTTCTCGACGATCGCGCGTCTGCGCATCTGCTCGCCGTACCAATCCTGCACCCCTCTTGGCGCCTGTGTAATCATGGTCTCTCCTCGCTTTCCTGTAATTTGTCCGTCTCACGCTCCGCCAGAAATTCCGCGATCGTGATCTGCCCTTTCCGCACCAGCTCGCTCAGCAGATGCTCCAGCTTTTCCGTGTCCAGAATGTCCTCCAGATCCTCCTCGTTCACCAGACTCATGAAGGCGAGGAACACTCCTATGTCATAATACTTCGACTCCTCGATCATCAGCTCCAGCGCTGTGTCCACATCGAACGCCTTGCGGTACGGACGGTCCGCGGTCAGCGCCGCAAACACATCGCAGACCCGCAAAATACGCGCGCCGAGCGGGATCTCCTCCCGCGACAGGTTCATCGGATAACCAGAGCCGTCGCAGTTCTCGTGATGGAATTTCACCATGTTCACGATCTCCTCGGAATACCCTCGTTTCTCAAGGATCTCCGCGCCAAGCCTGGAATGTCTCCGCACGTAGCGCATCTCCTCGATAATCAGGGTCTCGTCCTCTTTCCCGTATACATACTTCGCCAGCTCAAGCTTTCCGATGTCGTGCAACAGCCCCGCGAGCGCCAGCTCATAGCACGCGTCCTTCGCAAGCCCCATCCGCGCTCCGACGCGCCGTGCCAGATTGCTGACGGCGATCCCGTGCGCCAGCTCCTTGACGATGCTCGGGCGAATGATCGGATATTTTTTTCTATATTCCTGACCGGTCTTTCCCATGTAATCCAGACCTCTTTCTCTCTTTCTCAACTCTCGCGCCGCACAGGCAAATCCGCCTTAAATCCAACGCTCACTTCGCACAGCCAAATTCGCCCCGAAGGCAACGCTCACGCCGCACAGGCAGATCCGCCCCGAAATTCAGCGCGCCCTTATCTGCCCCCGTGCAGCCACTCGCCCAGTCCGGCGCGTTTCCGCCCGATCATCTCGTCGATCCGGTCGATATAGTTCCGGATATCCTTCACATTCTCGATGCGCTCGATCCGGTCCTTCGCAAAGGCAAGCTTGGTCGCCGCCCCCGCGCCCAGCGCGAAAATGCTCTGCATCTCCTCCATGATCAGGATATTGTATATGCCTTCTTTGCCTTCCTTCGCGTAACCGACATTCTCAAAGTTCCCCGCCATATTTTTCTGCCGGTAAAGGTAATATGGGAACATATCAGACTGCCGCGCATAACGGGCGGTCATCTCCATGATCTCCTGGCTGTTCGTCATCGTAAGCTCCCGGTGCTCCTCGCGGAAAAGCCGCAGCCGCGACGCGCGCTTGACTGCGAGGGAGTGCACGGTGACACTGTCGGGATCAAGCCTGGCGAGCTCCTGCATCGTGTGCTCCACCTCGTCCTTGCCCTCCCCGGGCAGCCCGACGATCAGGTCCATGTTGATGTTGTCAAACCCCATCTCCCGCGCCAGGGCGAACGCCTCGACCGTCTGCTCCACCGTGTGTTTCCTTCCGATAAAATCAAGCGTCGCCTGATTCATCGTCTGCGGGTTGATGGAGATGCGCGTGACGCCGTGCTCCTTGAGCACCTGCAGTTTTTCCCGCGTGATGCTGTCCGGGCGCCCTGCCTCCACTGTGTACTCCCGGAGTCCCGTCACATCAAAGCTCTGCTCCAGCCTGCCGAGCAGCCGTTCCAACTGGGGCGGTTCCAGCGTCGTCGGCGTGCCCCCTCCGATATATAAGGTATTCAGTTCCCTGCCGGAAAGTTCCCCGGACAGGTAATCGATCTCCCGGCACAGCGCGTCCAGGTACGCGTCCACCTGATCCTTCCACAGGTGGATCGGGTTTGAGCTG
The DNA here is from genome assembly GCA_947628045.1 of uncultured Lachnospiraceae bacterium. Lineage (GTDB taxonomy): Bacteria > Bacillota > Clostridia > Lachnospirales > Lachnospiraceae > Choladousia. Next base: position 2,032 of record CANQYP010000138.1, read on the forward strand.
AACGAACAGTACAGGCAGATGCTCGGGCAGAAGGGGATCCCGACGTACAGGCTATATCCGTTCCCGAGATCGAGCCCCTCCAGAATATGCCGCTCCCGGTTCGCGATCGCGATCGCCAGCGCCGTCTTCTCATTGCCGGTATAATAGGTGTCGCGCATATACTGCGCGATCTGCACGTTCCGCCAACCCTGCTCCAGCAGACGCATCGGAATCTTCGTCGGGCGTATGCCGGTCAGCGTCCCCCAGGGCAGCGTTCTGCCGGTCTGCTCCCGCAGCATGCGGTAGAGCAGACGTTTCAGCTCGTTCTTGACCTCCGTGCGCGCGACACCGGGCTGAATGACCGCATCGCCCTGCCGGATCACCTCGCCGCGCTCCCAAAAACGCACCCGGATCGTACAGCCCGGCTCTTCCGGTTCCCGCCCGGCAGACCGTTCCGGACGCTGCGGCGTCCCGTTGTCCCGCGGTTCCTGCCCCGCAGACTTCTCCGTTCCGTCGTCCCGCGGTTCCTGTCCCGCAGACTGCTCCGTCCCGTCGTCCTCCGTGACGAAAGAAACCACCAGTCTCAGGGACCTGTCTGTCCCGTCCTCCGGTGTTTCCGCGGTTCCCTGTTCGCTGTCGGCTCCCTGCCCGACCACATGGACGTCCTCCTCCGGGTAAAACGCCTTCACGAGCGAGTGGATGTCATATGCAAAGCTTTGCCTGTCTGTGTGTATGGTAATCATATTCTTCCCTAATACGGATTGTATTCTTTCTCATAGCCGATCGTGCTGGACTCGCCGTGTCCCGGCAGCACCAGCGTCTCGTCCGGGAGCACAAACAGCCTGCGGTGTATGGAGTCGTGCAGCGCGCTCATGCTGCCGGTCAGGAAATCGGTCCTGCCGACGCTGCCGCAGAAAAGCGTATCGCCTGAAAACAGTACCTGCTCCGACGCGATGTAATAGCAGGCTCCGCCCGCCGTATGCCCCGGCGTATGCAGCACCTGTATGGAAACCCCGGCAAGCTCAGCCGTCTCCCCGTCGCGGAAGAACCGATCCGCCTTCACCGTGAACCCGCGCCCCTGCATCGCAGAGAGATTGTACATCTGCCCCTCGAGGATCTGGCGCTCCTCCTCAAGCGCGCAGACCGGGACGCCGTACTCGGTCCGCAGGGCGTCCGCCGCGCCGATATGGTCGAAATGCCCGTGCGTCAGCAGGATCGCCGCCGGCTTGGCGCGCATCTCCTCGATCTTCTGCATGATCCGCGCGGCGTCGTCCGCCGGGTCGACGATCAGCAGCTCCCCGCTCTCTTTGTTCTTCGCGAGATAACAGTTCGTCTGTATCATTCCAAGCACAAGTGTCTCTATCTGAAGTCTGTCCATCGAAATCCTCCGTCCTCCGACTGCAGCCGTGTCATCTGCTCTGTCCGTTTCTGTCCCGCGTGCGGAACGCTTTCTTCTTATGACCTGCATCCGAGCAGCCGTGCTGTCTGCTCTGTCCGTTCCTGTCCCGCCGCGTCAGCGAAACTCCTCAGCCCGTCGTGCGCTCCACGTCGATCACGCTCTCCACCTGGCGGATCTTGTCGACAAGGTAATTCAGCGTCTCCTTGTCCGCGACCTCGAACGACATCGAGATCGTCGCGATCCCTTGGCGGCTCGTGCGGGAGTTGACCGAGCGCACGTCGATCTTCCGCTCCGTAAAGATCTTTGTGATGTCGACCAGAAGTCCGGTGCGGTTGTTGCAGTAGATCATGATCTCCGCCATGTACAGCCCGTTATCGCCCTCCTGCGCCTCCTTCTGCCACTCGGCGTCGATCAGCCGCGCCCGCTCCTCCTCCGGCAGGTTGATGATGTTGATGCAGTCGGTCCGGTGCACCGTGACCCCGCGCCCGCGCGTCACAAAGCCGACGATCTCGTCGCCCGGGATCGGGCTGCAGCACTTCGCGAAACGGACGCTCACGTCGTCGATGCCCTGCACCGTGATGCCGCCCTTGGATTTGCGCAGCTGCACCGGCGCAGCCTCCTTCGCGTTCTGCACCGCCTCAATGATCTGCTCGTCGGTGATCTCCTTGCGGTGGTCGCGCTCATAGCCCTCCAGGAGCTTATTGACGACCTGCCCTTCCTTGAGTCCGCCGTGCCCGATCGCCGCCAGCACAGAATCCCAGTCGCGGAACCCGTATTTCGTGAGCACGCGCTCGACATATTCCGGTTTCATGATGTCGGACTGCACGATGCCCTTCGCCCGACAGTACGCCGTCACGAGCTCCTTGCCCTTGACGATGTTGTCCTCCTTGAGCTCCTGCTTGAACCACTGGTTGATCTTGTTCTTCGCCTGCGAGCTCTTGACGATCTTCAGCCAGTCGCGGCTCGGTCCGCGTGAATTCTGCGAAGTGATGACCTCGATGCGGTCGCCGTTCTGGATCACGTAGTCGATCGTGACGAGCTTGCCGTTGACGCGCGCCCCGATCATGCGGTTGCCGACCGCGCTATGGATGCTGTAGGCGAAATCGATCGGCGTCGATCCGTTCGGCAGGTTCTTGACGTCGCCGGACGGGGTAAAGCAGTAGACGCTCTCCGAGAAGATATCGAAATCGCTCTTGAGCAGACTCATGAACTCGCGGTTGTCGGACATCTGCCAGTCCAGCACCTGCCTCAGCCAGCTCAGCTTTGCCTCCTCGCTCTTCGTATCGCCCTTCTTGCCGTCCGCCGCCTCCTTGTATTTCCAGTGCGCGGCGATGCCGTACTCCGCCGTCCGATGCATCTCGAACGTGCGGATCTGGATCTCGAACGGGACGCCGCCCGGTCCGATCAGCGTCGTGTGCAGCGACTGGTACATGTTCTGTTTCGGCATCGCGATGTAATCCTTGAACCGACCCGGGATCGGTTTGTACATCTCATGGATCAGCCCGAGCGCCGCGTAGCAGTCCTTCACGGTGTCCACGATGATGCGGACCGCGAACAGATCATAGATCTGATCCAGCGTCTTCTGCTGGTTCACCATCTTCTTGTAGATGCTGAAGAAATGCTTGATCCGCCCGTCGATCTGCGCCTTGATGCCCGCCGCCTCGATGTGCGCGCGGACCTCCTTCACGATGTTGTCGACGAACTCCTGCCGCGCGTCCTTCTTCAGCGAGATCTTCTCGACCAGGTCATAGTACACTTCCGGCTCCAGGTATTTCAGGGAGAGATCGTCCAGCTCCACCTTGATCTTGGAGATGCCGAGCCGGTGCGCGATCGGGGCGTAGATGTCCATCGTCTCTCGCGCCTTCTCCCTCTGTTTCTCCGGTTTCATGTACTTGAGCGTGCGCATGTTGTGAAGGCGGTCGGCGAGCTTGATCAGGATCACGCGGATATCCTTCGCCATCGCGAGGAACATCTTGCGCAGGTTCTCCGCCTGCACCTCCACCTTGTCCGCGGAGTAATTCAGCTGTCCCAGCTTTGTGACGCCGTCCACCAGCAGCTCGACTTCCTCGCCGAACTCCTCGCGCAGCTGCTCCGAGGTCATGATCGTGTCCTCGACCACGTCGTGTAGAAGTCCCGCGACGATCGTCTCCTTGTCCAGCTCGAGGTCCGCCAGAATGATGCCGACGCACAGCGGATGGATGATGTAGGGCTCCCCGGACTTGCGCCGCTGATCCTTGTGCGCTTCGCGGGCAATGCGGTACGCCTTCTCGATCATGGAGATATCGTCCGACGGGTGGTATTTGCGCACACTGCGGATAAGCTCGTCGTACAGCACGTCCGGGCTTGTGAAATCCTCCATCGTCTTCACGCTGGCGTCCGCCTGCCGGATCTCCTCGACCCTGCTCTGCTGCGCCTTCGCGTCCGTCGAATCCGGTTTTGTATTCACATCTGTCGTTTCCTGTTTCGTCTTCACATCTATCGACATAGGCTCACCATCTCTGTCTCAGTCTTACTTTCCCTCGTAGCAGATCACCGACTCTACGTCATACCCCGTAAGTTTCTCGCGGCCCTTGAGCCCCGCGAGCTCCATCAGGAAAACGATCTTCACGACCTCTCCCCCGAGCTGCTCGATCAGCTTTGCCGCCGCCTCGATCGTCCCGCCCGTCGCGATCAGGTCGTCGATGATGACCACCTTCTGCCCGGGCTTGATGGAATCCTTGTGCATCTCGATTGTCGCCGACCCGTACTCCAGGTCATACTCCCGCGAGACGGTCTCGCACGGCAGCTTGCCTTTCTTGCGCACGAGCACGAACGGCTTGTGCAGATTGTACGCGATCGGCGTGCCGAAAATGAACCCTCTCGACTCCGCGCCGACCACCACGTCAAAATCCAGCCCCGCAAGCTTTTCCTGCATCAGGTCGATCGCCAGATGCAGCCCGTCGGCGTCCTGCAGAATGCTCGTCACATCCCTGAAAATGATCCCCGGCTCCGGGAAATCCGGAATGCTCCTCACGTACTCTTCAATCTTCTTCATTTTCCTTCCCTCCATTGCGGCAGTGCCGTGTCACATCCGGAACGCACTGCATTCATGCCTGTCGGTCTGTTTTTCTCCGTCTACAGGCTGTATCTTATATCTAAAGGAGAAGTATAGCATTTTCCGTGTTTTTTCGCAACTGGTTCTTACAAAAAAGCTGCCGAAGAGCAGCGCCGTCCGCGTTTCGGACATGCTGTCTCCGGCAGCCTCATTTGTTTTGCGTTATTTATTTCTTCTGTTTTGTCAGCGTCTGGATACCCTCGATCGCGAGCACGACCGCAAGGACGACAAGCAGAACCGCGATACCCGCGCGCGTCCACATCCAGCCGGTGCCGACAGCGCCTGCAGCAGTCGCGTTTTTGAAGTTCGTCATGATGGTCTGGCACAGAGATACGATCGTGACCACCAGCATGAACGCCATCGGGAGCAGGAACATCTTGTTGTTTCTGCCCATCTTGCCGAGCCATGCAGCCACAGCCAGAAGACCGAGCGCCGCGAGCAGCTGGTTTGCAGCGCCGAACAGCGGCCAGATGTTCGAGTAACCGGTCATGCCGAGCGCGATGCCGAGCACCACGGTGATGATCGT
>CANQYP010000139.1 GCA_947628045.1 uncultured Lachnospiraceae bacterium
CGATACATGCTCTCCAAGAGCAAACTGCTGCCGGAACCACTTCACTCAGAGCAGAATCCGTTCCTTGATCAATATGTAGTAGAATTTCTTGATCTGCCAGATGTTTTTCATGAAAACGACTTTCGCAAGGCGTTAGTCAGAGGAATGCGTGATTTCATTCTTGAATTGGGCAAGGATTTCACATTTGTCAGCGAAGAATATCCAATACAGGTCGGCGGCGAGGATTATCGAATCGACCTGCTGTTTTTTCACCGTAGTCTGCATTGCCTTGTGGCAATGGAATTGAAAGTTGGAAAATTCAAACCGGAATATGTTTCCAAGATGGATTTCTATCTGGAGGGGCTGGACAGACAGATAAAAAAAGCGGATGAGAATCCGAGTGTGGGGTTATTACTGTGTGCGGCGAAAAATGACGAGGTAGTTGAATATGCCATGAGCCGAACGCTTTCACCTATGATGGTGGCGCAGTATCAGCTACAACTGCCAGATAAGGATGTATTGAGGAAAAAACTGCAGGAATTGGCAAATCTGCCGGAAACCGGAGAAAATGTGGGGATAGGAGAAGAACAGAACTGATTATAAACTGTGGAGAACAGTCGTTTGTGCTTGTGGGATAATCTCACACTGTCTTATTGGAAAGTACCGAACGCACAGTCCTTTTTCTGTTGCAGTGCATCCGTCGGCGCATATTTTATGCACAGACCAGCGAGAGGAAAAATTTGCTGCTGCCGCAGTACGCGAGTCGCGCAGCGAGTAGGGAAAATCCACCCTACTCGATTGTCCGCGTGAGGTACCGCAGATACTCCAGCGCGGTGTCCATGCGGGGTGTGTTGCCGATGATGCCGAGATACACGGACGATTCAAAACCAGCCTCGCGGATCGCGGGGGAGCATTCGTTCAGGTCGACTGCCATCGGGTATTCCGTGGTCTCGGAGACATACTCGAGAGAAGGATCCAGCACAACGTCCTGTGCATTGTCCTCGAGTACTTCCATGTTCGTTATGAGGTACGGCTGCAGGGCGGAATACAGCTCGGGACCTTCCTGTTTCAGCAGCTCCTCGAGGTTGCACAGGTAGCCGTTCTGGGCGAAGGCGTCGAACGCCTCCCGGTTCATCAGGACGATGTCGAGCTGCTCGCCGTCGATCGCGGCAAGCACTTTCATCCTCGTCGCGTAGGTATATTCGTGATATTCGCTCGAAGGATCGTCTGTGAGGTACCAGTCGGAATAAAAGCGAAATTCATTTTTTGAGGTATCGACCTGCTCCGTTTCCAGAAAGCCGTCGACGAGTCGGGAGGTCAGGTCCTCCCCGGCGGCGACATTGACAAGGGCGGTGTAGAGAAAGACGTCCTTGTGCGTGAAGTGCCGATAGGCGGAGTACCCGGCGATGTACAGCAGGATACACGCGATCACGATGGGGAGTTTATAGTAATCCCAAATATAGCGGATCCTCCCCGCGGTGTCCAGCGAATCCCATTTCTCTCGTTCCGTATAAGACTCAAGGCTCCTGTGTTCCGGCATGTGGATCTCCTTCCTCATCAGTTTCCGCGTCTCCAGTTTCCTCGTCCTTCGGCGCGCACATTTCCAGGATTCGATACAGCAGGCAGGAACACAGGTACGCGCAGAGCCCTTCCCCGAACACGACGGCAGGGGTGAAGATATTGATGACGATGAACGCCATCACGAAATAGATGACAGCCATCAGCGCGGTGCAGAGCAGGAACCGCATGCCGATCATGATCGAGTTGAAAAACATCATGCGGATCGTGTTCTCAAAACGCGCCATCAGCGGGAAAATGTACATGGCGACGATCAGATAGGCGACGACCGCCACGAGAAAGATTGCCGTGATGACCGTCCAGAAGGCGTTGCTGAAACGCAGATGATACAGCGCGTAACCGTCGACGCACATCACGATCCCGACGCCCAGCATGATCAGCCAGACCTTTGTGGAAAATTTGAAATTCTCCCGGAACGCCCGGAAAAACTGGGCGGTAACGTTACCCTCTTCATTCCTGACCATTTTGAGAGTGACGTAGAACAGGGCGGTCGTCGAGGCTCCCGCCGTGACGATCGGGATGCAGCAGATGAACCACAGGATATTCAGCCAGACACAGTAGACGATTTTTGTGATGAAGATCATGACCGGGTTGTCCGGTGTCAGAAATTTATTCATATTCGGTATCTCCTTTTCCCTTCTTGCGCGGACCGTCGCTCCAATTTCGCCCGTCGGATCAGATCACGCCGATCATGCCAGATTCCTCCCGTCGGATCAGATCACGCCGATCATGCCAGATTCCTCCCGTCGGATCAAATCACGTCGATCACGCCAGATTCCGCCCGGCGAACCAGACCACGCCGATTTCGCCCCACCATTGTTTAATCCTCCGTGGACGCCCTATAGATCAGCGAGGTTTCCGTGTAAACAGTCCGATAGTTTAAGGACGGCTCCGCGATGCGGGACATCAGCAGCTGCACAGCCGTATAGCCCATGATCTGGCTGTGAATATGGATCGTCGTGAGCTGCGGCGTGACGAATTTTGACTCAGAGGAATCGTCGAAACCGCACAGGTAGACGTCTCTCGGGACAGAAAGCCCAAGCGTCCGCAGCGCGTTCAAGACGTCGATCGCCACGAAATCATTTGCGCAGACGAATACCTCGGGTCGGTCCTTCATGTTTTTGATCCGCTCGGTAAGATAAGCCTGATACTCCTCGGCGGTCGGCGTGCCGGAGATCGGGTTCTTCAGGATACAGGAATCCTCGGAAAACGGAAGTCCGGTCATATGCAGAGCCTCGAAATAGCCCATATACCGCTCGTAGAAGGAAAGGCAGTGATAGGGGTCGCCGATAAAACCGATTCGCTGCTTGCCGCGCCGCGCCATCTCCTGCACGAACAAGTAGATGTTGGAACGGTTCTCCATGAGGAGTCGGTCGGCGCGGAGCGTGCTGTCGCAGGGCGCGACCGGGGCGTCCACGAACAGGACCGGGATCCCGCAGTCGCAGATCATATCGCTGTATGCGCGGTCAAACATCTCAAAACAGATGATGCCGCCGACGGTCTCGCGGGTGATCGACGCGGGGAGCGTCATACTCGCCAGATTGTTCGGACTGATGCGGTACATGACAAGCTCGTATCCCAGAAGAGACAATTCCATCTGAAATTTGTCCAGCATTGTCGAGGAAAAATGGGAATTCCCGAGCAGCCCCGCCGAGAGCATCGCGATGACATTGGGCGTACCGGCAGCCCGCGACTTAAAATTCTGTATCGCTGTCTGCGCAAAGGTTGCCGGGGAGACAGTGGCAAATCCCCCGGGTCCATGAGCTACGCCTGTCTCCGCGGATGCCGGCGGAAGAGAAAGGCTCGCCTGCATGGGGGCATCGGCAGACCTGTTGTCTTTGATAAAGGTCACGTAAGAGAACTGCTTGTAACCCATTTCAACTGCTTTTTGAAGAATTTTTTCTCTGGTGGCGTCCGCGAGGATGCCGGTGTTGTTGATTGCCTTGGACACGGTATTTCTCGAGAGACCAAGCGCGTCTGCAATATCCTGTATGGTAACTCTTCCTGCCATGTGTGATCTCCTTATTTAAGTGACGGTTTGTATTTGCTTTCTATATTATACACAACGATATGGAATGTGTCAAATGTAAAAAAGGAAAAACAGAGATGCATCAGCGGAAATAGGGCAATTGATTATGCATTTGAAACAATTCTGAAAACGGGAATCGTCAATATAACAAATCAGACGAGTGGAAATCGGAAAAAATGTGTTACATTTACGAAAAGGATATTGACAAACGTAAAAAACATTGCTATGATTTAGGCACAAAAAAATAAACCGTATTTTACAAATGCACAAATCGCATGTGAACCAGTTGTAAAAACGGAAAAGCGGAAGGAGGAAAAAATGAGCAATGAGTAGTAATTCTGTTGCGGTCCCTGAGAAGGGGCGCAAAAAGAAGGCGGGGCTGCACAACACGCTGCTGTATCTGAAACAGCACTGGCAGTTGTACGTGATCTTTTTACTGCCGGCGTTGGCCCTGACCATCATCTTCAAGTACTTCCCGATGGGAGGTATCCTGATCGCTTTCAAGAATTACAACCCGTTCAAGGGTATTCTCGCAAGCGACTGGGTAGGTTTCAAGCATTTCCAGAGGTTCCTGTCCTCGCCTGACTTCATGACGTATCTGATCAATACGCTGAAACTCAGCATCTACGGACTTCTCTGGGGATTCCCGATCCCGATCATACTGGCTTTCCTGCTGAACCGGATCGAGAGCAAGGGGATCAAGAAGAAAGTACAGCTTGTACTGTACATGCCGAACTTCGTATCGGTCATCGTGCTCTGTGGTATCGTGAGGATCTTCCTCTCCGTGACCGGTCCGATCAACATGCTGCTCGGCACACAGATCAACTTCATGACCATGCCGTCGGCATTCCGCACGATCTACATCGCCAGCGGAATCTGGCAGGGCGCAGGCTGGGGTTCCATCATGTACACGGCGGCGCTCTCCAACGCCAGCCAGGATCTGAAGGAGGCGGCGGTCATCGACGGCGCGAACATCTTCCAGCAGATCAAGGCGGTAGAGTGGCCGGCGATCAAGGACATGGTCGTGATCCAGTTTATCCTGCAGGCAGGCAACATCATGAGCATCGGCTTTGAGAAAGCTTACGCTCTGCAGACAGACCTGAACATGAAGACTTCCGAGATCATCGCTACATACGTGTACAAGAAAGGTCTTCTGGACGGTGACTACAGCTTTTCAACCGCGGTCGGTCTGTTCAATACGATCGTCAACGTCATACTCATCCTCGCCGTGAACAAGATCGTCGCGAAGATGAACGATGGCAAGGGACTGTAAGGGAGGCGCGAATATGAAAAAGAAAAGCAGATTTGCGCGCTACTCCGCGCAGGACAAGGCGCTGTTGCTGACCGGCTACATTTTGCTGGGGCTGTTCGTCGTCGCGATCATCATCCCGATGGCGTACATCATCGTCGGTTCGTTCATGGACCCGATCACACTCCAGAACAAAGGCATCGTGTTCGACTTCGAGAAGTGGACGCTGACGGCGTACCAGAGAGTTATGTCGAACTCGCAGATCTGGATCGGTTTCAAGAACGCTGTGATCTACTCGGTGGTGTTCACCTTCGTATCGGTGGCGATCACGCTGCTCGCGGCGTACCCGATGTCGAGGGCGGACTTCAAGGGCAAAGGGCTCTTCAACGCGATCTTCGTCATCACGATGTTCTTCGGCGGCGGACTGATCCCGACCTACTTGCTGATCAGCAACCTCGGACTTCTGGACAGCATGTGGGCGATCATCCTTCCCGGCGCGTTCAGCGTGTGGAACATGATCATCGCGAGGACCTACTACCAGGGGATCCCGAATGACCTGAAAGAGGCGGCAAGCGTGGACGGAGCGAATGAGATCATATTCTTCTTCCGCATTCTGCTCCCGGTATGTACGCCGGTGATCGCGGTGCTGGCGCTGTGGCAGTTCGTCGGCATGTGGAACAGCTACTTCGACGCGTTGATCTACCTGAACGACGCGAGCAAGCAGCCGCTGCAGCTCGTACTTCGCTCGATCCTGATCCAGAACCAGCCGGAGTCCGGCATGATCTCCGACATGCAGAGCACGGCGGCGCGCGCGCAGCTCGCAGAACTTCTGAAATACGCGACCATCATCGTATCCAGCCTTCCGCTGATCGTGATGTACCCGTTCTTCCAGAAGTACTTCGACAGCGGCATCATGGCAGGATCCATCAAGGGTTAATTTATTTAAGAAAAAATAAAATACACTTCCAAAAAAGAAAGGAGATTCATGCAATGAGAAAATCAGTAAAGAGCATGATCGCTGTCGCACTGGCAGCCGGCATGGTGGCGTCCATGGGGATGACCGCTATGGCAGAGGACTTCTTTCCGGTAGAGGACACCGTCACCCTGACAGGTCTCATCAGCTACCCGGACAGCACAGAGTCCGACCCGAACAACCGCACCATCTTCAAGAGGCTTGAGGAGAAGTCCAACGTACACATCGAGTGGACCGCGATCCCGAACAGCCAGTGGGGCGAGAAGATCCAGACCACGATGTCCAGCCCGAAGAACCTGACGGACTTCATCTTCACCGCAGGATTCTCGGACAGCGACCTGCTCAGATACGGCGATTTCGGCGCAATCATTCCGCTGAACGATTACATCACGCCGGAGATCATGCCGAACCTTTGCGCGGTATATGAGAAATTCCCGGAATACAAGGCAATGACGACAGACGTAGACGGCAACATCTGGTCCTTCCCGTGGATCGAGCAGCTCGGCTCCGGCAAGACCGCGATCCAGTCCGTCGGCGACATGCCGTTCATCAACACGGCATGGCTTGACTTCCTCGGACTCGAGATGCCGGGCACGGTCGACGAGTTCAAGGACGTGCTGATCGCGTTCCGCGACAATGCGTCTAAGCTCCAGGAAGAGTTCGGCATCGAGGGCGACATCATCCCGATGTCCTGCATCGTGAACGACGGCAACCAGGATCCGGCTCTGCTGATCAACGGTTTCGGCGAAGGCTACGGCGACTGTGACCAGGGCAGACACATCGCGGTGACGAACGACGGCGAAGTGATCTCCACGGCGACCACGGAAGGTTTCAAGAAGGGCATGGCATGGCTGCATGAGCTGTATGCTGAGAACCTGATCGATCCGGAGGCGTTCACGCAGGATTGGTCCACCTATGTTGCGAAGGGCAAATCCGGACGCTACGGCGTATGTTTCAGCTGGGACGTAGGAAACATTGCTACTCTGGAAGGCTGGGCTCCGCTGCCTCCGCTTGAGGCTGACACGAAGAACATCACGGCAGAGAACGGCTCCTACACGAGCGGCTACGACCGCGGACGCTGTGTCGTGACGGCAGTTGCCGAGGATCCTGAGATGGTATGCCGCTGGCTCGATCTGATGTACGATCCGTTCCAGTCCCCGCAGAATAACTG
>CANQYP010000140.1 GCA_947628045.1 uncultured Lachnospiraceae bacterium
GTCCTTCGACGCCCTCGACGACGACAACTTCTTCGCCACGTCCCGCCTCATCCCGGAGGGCTCCGCCGGCATCAAGCCCGTCAGGCCCGTCGAGCCCTCGACCACGAGCCCCGCGGAGCTCATCCGCCGCCACGTCGAGGAGGCCCGCGAGATCTTCGAGCACCCGAGGCACGAGCAGAACGACGCGCCCGTCACCGTCATCCCCATCGACCAGGCCGAGGCCGAGGAGCGTGAGGCCGTCGCCGTCGCCGCCAGACACAGCGCCGCCTCGTCCGCAAATTCCGGGGACATCCTGCGCGAGTCGAACGCGATCGCCACACCCTTGTCCTGCCCCTGCTCCGTGCAGATAAAATTCGCGAGCCCCTGCGTCGCCTTGCGCACCGTGTAGATGTTCATGCGGTTCGTCCCCGCGCCGATCACGCCGCGCAGCCCGCCTGTCCCGAACGACAGATCGCGGTAAAACCGATCTTCGATCTCCCTCTCGTCGCCCGCGATCGCCCTCAGCTCCGCCTTCGTCTCCTCGTCAAAATATGCATCGGTACACCAGTACTCGTAATTCTCTCTGTAATTCATCTCTATTCTCCTGTTCTGTCACGCCTCTTTGCCGCGCACCGTGTTCGCCCTCCAGTAATCCAGCGTCTCCTCAAGCGTCTGCTCCAGCGGGATCCGGCGCTCCCAGCCGGTGCATGCCTGCAGCTTGCGCGTGTCCGCCTCGACGATCGGCACGTCGACCGGGCGAAATTTCTGCGGATCCACCTCCACACGGATCTCCGTCTTCGCCAGCGCGAGGATCTTGTCCAGAATCTCCTGAATCTCCACGGCATGTCCGCTCCCCACGTTGTAGGTCTCGCCCGGCATGCCCTTCTCCATCAGCATGCTGTACGCCCGCACGACGTCGCGCACGTCCGTGAAATCCCGCCTTGCGCTCAGATTCCCCACATAGATGACCGGCTCGCGCAGTCCTGCCTCGATCTCGGCTGCCTGTTTGCAGAAATCCGCCACCACAAACATCGGCGACTGGTTCGGTCCGATGTGGTTGAACGCGCGGACCGACATCATCTCCATGCCGTAGGCGTCCACATAGATCCTGCCGATCATGTTCTGGCAGACCTTCGTCGCCGCATAGATATTGCCCGGGCGCACCGCGCTCGTCTCGGCGATCCTCGTCTCGCCCGGCGCGATGTGACCGTATTCCTCACTGGAACCGATCAGCAGCACACGCGGCTTGTAGTCCAGCGCGCGCACCGCGTCCATCACGTTCACACTGCCCTTGATGTTCACGTCGATCGTGAGCCCCGGATTCTTCCAGGACAGATAGACGGAGCTCTGCGCCGCCAGATGAAAGATGCTGTCCGGCCGCACCGCAGCCAGCAGCCTCTCGATCGCCGGGCGGTCCAGAATGTCCAGATCGCAGGCCTCGAACCCATCGCCCGGAATCGTCTCATGCGGCATCTTCGTCGCGGTCACCTGGTACCCGTCTTCCCTAAGCTGCCGGATCAGATAGCTGCCCACGAACCCCGCCGCCCCGATAATCAATGCTTTTCTCATGCTATGCTCCTTCTCCCTTGGCAAAACAGGGCATGCCACAGAGGCAATCCGCATTGCCCGCATAGCAGCCCTGTATCAGACTCCGTATTCTTACAGCGCGGCGGCCCTGATCTCCTTCGCGACCAGCTCCATATCGTTCTTCACCATGCGCTCCACCAGCTCGGAGAACGGGATCTCGCGCACCCAGCCGAGCTTTGCCTCCGCCTTGGACGGATCGCCGAGCAGCACGTCCACCTCCGCGGGGCGGAAGAAGTCCTTGCTCACCTTGACGATCACCTTTCCGCTCGCCTTGTCCCTGCCGATCTCGTCCACTCCGCTGCCGGACCACTCGACCTCGATCCCGACATGCCCAAACGCCGTCTCGACAAACTCGCGCACGGTCCTCGTCTCATTCGTCGCGATCACATAGTCGTCCGGCTTGTCCTGCTGCAGCATCAGCCACATTGCGCGCACATAATCCCTGGAATGTCCCCAGTCACGCTTGGAGTCCAGATTGCCCAGCTCCACGCAGTCCTGCACGCCCTGCCTGATCCGCGCCACGGCGTCCGTGATCTTCCGCGTGACAAACTCCTTGCCGCGGCGCTCGCTCTCATGGTTGAAAAGGATCCCGCTGCACGCAAACAGCCCGTAGCTCTCGCGATAGTTCTTCGTGATCCAGTGCCCGTAGAGCTTTGCCACCCCGTACGGGCTCCTCGGATAGAACGGCGTCGTCTCCTTCTGCGGCATCTCCTGCACCAGTCCGAACATCTCGGACGTGGACGCCTGGTAGAAATGCGCCTCCGGCTTGACCGTGCGGATCGCCTCCAGCATGTTCGTCACGCCGAGCGCGTCGATATCCGCCGTCGCCAGCGGCTGCTCCCAGCTCGTCGCCACGAACGACTGCGCGGCAAGGTTGTACACCTCGTCCGCCTGCGAGATCCGCATCGCGGAGATCAGGGAGATCGGATCCGTCATATCCGCGTAGATAAAATGAATCTTGTCCCGGATGTGCTCCACGTTCCCATAATCCACCACGCTCTTGCGGCGCATGATTCCATATACCTCATATCCCTTCTCCAGCAAAAGTTCCGCCAGATAAGAACCGTCCTGTCCGGTGATCCCTGTGATAAGTGCTCTCTTCATCGTCGTCTCCTTCGTTTTCGTTGTCTGCAGCTCTATATTTCTTCTGTTCTCTCTGCGCGCCGCGTTTTCCGTTTTCCGGCTCCGCGGCTTTTGCAACTTTTAGTAGTATAGCATTTCTTTTTTATTTAGGCAATCTTTTCTTAAAGATACTCGTCGCGCCCGGCGTCCCGCAGCTGCTCCAGCACCTTCTTGATGTCCCCGGCGCTCTCCTTGGCGCAGATCAGCGTGGCGTCCTCGGTGTCCACGACGATCATATCCCTAAGCCCGACCGCCGCGATCAGTTTCCCGCCGCCCTGAATGACACAATCGCTGCTGCCCACCGAGACAACGTTCCCGGAAAGCACATTGTTCTGCCCGTCCGTCTTGCGGATCCGCCCCACGGCGAGCCAGGAGCCGACGTCGTCCCAGCCGAAATCGCCCGGCAGAATAAAAATATTCTCCGCCTTCTCCATGATCCCGTAGTCGATCGACTCCGATGCAAGGCGCGGGAACACTTCCTGCAGCACATCGTCCTCCCGCGGCGTGCCGACCGCCGTTCCGATCGTCTCGAGCCCCGCCTTCATCTCCGGCAGGTACTTGGCGAAATTCTTCCAGATCGTCGAAAGTTTCCACACGAACATTCCGCTGTTCCACAGATACGTCCCCTCGGCAAGATACTGTTTCGCGGTCTCGCGGTCCGGTTTCTCCACGAAACGCTCCACCGCGTATGCCTCTCCCTGCCGCGTTTCCTTGCTGTACCTGATATAGCCGTAGCCCGTCTCCGGATAGTTCGGCGTGATGCCGATCGTCACCAGATTCTCGCCCGCCTCCGCCACGCCGACCGCCGCGCGCAGCGTATCCGCGAAGACGTCATTGCGCTTGATCAGATGATCCGACGGGAGCACCAGCATCACCGCATCCTCGTATTTCTTCGCGATGTGCGCCGCCCCGAGCCCGATGCACGGCGCCGTATTCCGCCCGACCGGCTCACAGAGAATGTTCTGCTCGGGCAGCCCAGGGAGCT
Organism: uncultured Lachnospiraceae bacterium; assembly: GCA_947628045.1. Classification (GTDB taxonomy): domain Bacteria; phylum Bacillota; class Clostridia; order Lachnospirales; family Lachnospiraceae; genus Choladousia. The sequence goes on from CANQYP010000140.1 coordinate 3,674, forward strand.
GCTCCAGCACCAGCGCCTTATAACTCGCGTTCGTCGCGATGTAGACGTCCTCCAGCTCCACCAGCGGGCGGATCCGCTCCACCGTGAGCTGTATCATCGTCTTGCCGTCGTCCGTCATCGACAGAAACTGTTTCGGCAGGTTCCTCCTGCTGCGCGGCCAAAAACGCTCTCCGCGCCCGCCCGCCATAATGAGTGCGGTTGTCTTCATGATGTTTGCCTCCTATCGTTCTTTTCGTTTTTCTCTTCCCAGTCGGGGCGCTCGTAGATGATCAGCAGATTCCCCTCGGGCTGCGCATACACCGTCCACCCGGCGTCCGCGAGAAATGGCTTTGCCTGGTCGGTCAGCGGATCCTGCAGGCTGAACACACAGAAATCATAGTCCGCAAGCCCAGGCATGCCCAGCGCCTTTCCGTTTTCATTCCAGACAAAACAGTCCTCGTCCAACATGTAGATCTGGTCGCGATCCGCCAGATGCGGCAGGAAATACGTGTTCGCAAGCACCGACGCGTCCTGCGGCACAGAACGCATGCACTCCTCCATATTGCGATAAAATTCCTTGTTGTCCCATTGATATTCCGCGACAGACCACTTTCCCGACGCCATTGCCGTCGTTGTGACCACCGTCACGATCCCCGCCGTCAGGATCAGCGTATTGCGCCGCCTGCGCGGCAGCTCCCCGACATTTTTCAGCGCCGCATAGATCAGCAGGCACGCCGGTCCAAAAATATACTGATAATTGATATCCGCCGCGTATCCGTAACCCGCCCCGATCACAAGGTTCATCACCGCATAGGGCGCCAACAGCCAAAAACGATGGAGTTTTTTCGTCAGAAACGGCAGAAACAACAGCGGCAGCATCGTCTGCACGAAAAACAGCAGCGTCCTTTCCTGCAGGAGCAGACTGATCAGGTAGCCCGGATCTTTGAACACATTCCCGATCACGCCCCAGAGCCCATCCTTGGGATCCACCATCAGGTTCCCGAACCTGGACGACGTCATAAACGCCCCGTCGCCGAAACGGCTCAGCCATCTCATGATCAGAATAAAATACACCGCCGCCAGCGCAGCGAGCAGGAGCCCGTGTTTCCGTTTCGCTCCCTTTTCCTCAAAGAAAAAAAACAGACCAATGCAGATCACATACAGCGCCGCGTCCTCCTTTACGATGCAGGTCAGAACCGCCATGAGATACAACAACGGAATCTTTTTCCGGTCTGCCGCATACAATAGCCACATCAGGATCGTCGGCAGAAAGGCGTTCTCATGGAACTCATAGTAACACGGCATGACGATCCCGTCGTAAAACACATAGGTCAGGCACATTGCGAGCAGCACAAATCCCTTAAGCCCATGCTTTCTGGCGATCAGGAACAGGGGCACAACCCCCGAGACCGCAAAAACAGCCTGCAGGACAAGCAGCGTCTCAGCCCTGGGGAACAGCGCGTAGACCGGCAAAAGCAGATAGAAAATATACGAGCTGTGCACCCGGAAATGGGACATCAGCTCCGCCCGCTCACAGGTAACAACTGCCGTGAGGTGTTCCTTCAGGGAGTGGAACATCTGCACAAAAATCCCCATATCAAAGCAGGAAGTCCCGAAATTCCGATGATTGGCGATTGTGGTGACACTGAGAAACACAGCGACCACCACCGCGGTCCCAAACGCCGCGACGCCGACGGTTCGGTCCGGCAGCTGCTCAAAGCGGTTCGGGCTCAGCCTTCCCATCGCGTAAACGGAGAAAATCACCGCGATCGCCGCCGCGGCGACGCCGAAGTAAAAGCTGCTGCACCGCCACACGATGCAAAGCGCAAACAGCACCACAGCAATCATCAAAACGACATAATCCATCGCCGGATGCCGTTTCGACACGGCGCGGTACAGCACGGAAAGCCCCAGGAAGGCAAGCGCGACCCACAGCAGCAGAAACGGCAGGGATACCGACGCGACAAAGCCCTGCCAGCCGAAGATCGGGCTGATCCCGTGCAGCTTGGCCCAGACAAACCGGCACGCAGATACGATAAAGTAAGCGCCAAGGAAACGCGCAAAAAGGGGACCCATCCCGCTATATCTGGTTCTCATAATTCTTCCTACACCGTACAAAAGCTTTTCTATGATGTCCCGGCTAAAACGCCTTATTTTTTCTGCATTTCAGTAACCCGAAATTTCTTAATTCGTTCTGAAATCATTCGATCAAACTCTGTTTGCAGCACAATTTTTGCAGTAATCTCAAAAGTTGGCGACTCAGACATTTCCGTCTTAAAATAAAATGTATAATCATACCTCCCTTTTGCCAAAAACGCATTGACACGTAAGTGAGGATTCATATCGCTTTTCCTGCGAAAATCAACAATAAGATCATCTACTGCTCGAAAATCAAATCCCTCCGCAAGTTGAAGTTCAACTTTATAAACTGTATTGTTTTTAACGTTTATTTTGAATCGTTTTTTTTGTTTTCCATTCTTTCTATCCAGGCAGAAATCACTTTTATCCAACAAAATATTTCTCTCTGTCAGATTTTCTTTTTGTGCCAGATTTCTTTCATAAATCTCATATTTCCCCCATACTGGTAAATTGATATAATGAAATTTTCCATCTTCTCCCTGTCTTTCAATCTCCCGCTCCAAATACTGCAAGCTATCTTTGTCTCCGGTCACATCATCTAAAATCAAGTCCTCAACTCCCGGATCTGCCCGATAAATCAGCTTTGTAATCTCATCCGTCTTTTTGTTCTTGTGATACGCCGGCTCCGTATATGAATATCCACCGTCTACATGAAATACTCGGCAATAAAAAGTTGAATTGAGCGGATTGTATAGATTCGGAACATAATTTAACAGCCACTCTGCACAATTGTTAAAATGATATAGCTTTACTCCATGATTCCAATACAAAAAGAACATGCAAGATATAACCATCAAACCATAGCATAACATCCTCCCCCACATCTGCGGCAACATTTCATAACCCACAGTAGTAAGAAATATCGGGATAATAGGGTAAATCCAAGCCACATACCGCGCACAATACAACATTCCGCAGTTGATATGCGGCATAAAAGACACAGCCACAACTGTCCCGACAAGGGAAAAAAACCAGGTCAGTGTTTGATAATGCTTTTTTACTACTGAAAATAATACCATAGCTAAAAATACTATGAGCACCAGCGGAGCAAATGAACATATACCCAAATTGGGGTCAAAAAAATATGCGAACGCTCTCCCTACCGCCCCCTGCATCCCACCCGATGTGATTCTATATATAGAAGTCTTCAAGTATATTCTCTGCACAAGAAACGGAATCA
>CANQYP010000141.1 GCA_947628045.1 uncultured Lachnospiraceae bacterium
TTTTATTTGAATAAATTGATAAAAAGAAAGAATAACGGGCTGATTAAGGTGATTACCGGTATTCGCAGATGCGGGAAGTCCTATTTGCTGAATAAACTTTTTTATCGCCATCTTCTGGAAACAGGAGTGGACGCTGACCATATCATCCGTTTTGCGTTTGACTCAGCGGATGATCTTTATCTTATCGGGGAAAACCTGATTCGGATTGAAAAGGAAAAGCGTGGAGTCGATCCCGAAAAGTTCATGGATTATATTCGTTCCAGGACTGTTGGAGATGGAATGTATTATCTGCTTCTTGATGAAATTCAGATGTTGGATTGTTTTGAAGCTGTTTTGAACGGTTATCTGCGCAAAGACAACATGGATGTATTCGTGACCGGGAGCAATGCAAAGCTCCTGTCCAAAGATATTGCTACGGAGTTCGCCGGCCGTGGCGACGAGGTGCATATGTACCCTTTGAGTTTTGCGGAGTTTATGACCGTATACAGCGGAGACAAATACATGGGGTTATCTGAGTATATGCTATACGGCGGTATCCCTCAGGTTGTTCTGTGTGACGGATCCGGGGATAAGGCTGCAGCATTACGGAATCTGTTCGGCGAGATTTATATTCGGGATATCACTAAGCGCAACCGCGTGAAGAATATCGGTGAATTGGAAGATCTGTTGAATATTCTTTCTTCGGCCATTGGTTCGCTGACCAATCCCGAAAAATTGAAGAACACTTTCAGAACCGTAAAGAAATCCCGGATCACTTCCGTTACTATTAAGAAGTATCTGGATTATTTGGAGGATTCTTTCCTGATTGAATCGGCACAAAGATATGACATAAAGGGAAAGGCGTATATAGAGACTCCAAAGAAATATTATTTCTCCGATCTCGGACTTCGCAACGCCAGAATCAATTTCCGTCAGTTTGAGCAGACCCATGCTATGGAAAACGTGATTTATAACGAACTTCGTTTGCGCGGCTACAGCGTGGATGTAGGAGTAATACCAATTGCGGAAAGAGATCAGGCCGGCAGGGTAATCCGTAAACAACTGGAAGTGGATTTTGTATGCAATCTTGGCTCTTCCAGATACTACATCCAGTCTGTTTACGCGCTACCTGATGAAACAAAACGAACTCAGGAAATCAGACCGTTCAGAAAGATTGATGATTCTTTTAAGAAGATCGTTATTACAAAAGACATTGTGCAGCCATATTATGATGACTATGGGATTCTGACCGTGAACATTTATGATTTCCTTCTTGAGCCACAGCTTTCGGAAAAATAATCAGAGCGATGATGCGAGGCGATAAAATGAGTACACTTCTGTTTCAGATCCGACCCGTTTCACTTATTGCCCAGCTTACCGAGCAACTCATAGAGGATTCCATAGAGAAACTGTGTTTTTTCCGAATCCAGACCAACGCAGGCAGCGAGACGCTGCGGCACGGAGAGCGCCTTTTCGCGCAGGGCAGTTTCTGCGTCGGTTATGGAAACGATCAGATCTCGTTCATTCTTCTCCTTACGATATGATTCCCCCTTGCAAAATCAGCGGCAGCCTTCTGGTCATAGTGGAACATTACAACACCTCCTCAACCTTTGCCTTTACCTTGTCAAGCGATTCGGTCGGCTCAAAACGTGCGACGATTTCCCCGTTGCGGTCAATCAAAAACTTCGTGAAGTTCCATTTGATGTTTCCGTTGCTTTTATAGTCCTTGTCCATCTTTTTCACGATCGGCTTAAGAATAAGCCCCATCGGTCCGGAAAACCCGGCAAATGTGGTATTTTCTGTCAGATATTTATAGAGTGGGATCGCGTTTTCACCGTTGACATCAATCTTGGCAAACTGTGGAAATGTGATGCCATACCGCCCGGTGCAGAAGCTGTGTATTTCCTCGTCGCTGCCCGGAGCCTGCTCTCCGAACTGATTGCAGGGGAAATCGAGGATCTCCAGCCCGTCCTTCTGATGGAGCTCGTACAGGTTTTGAAGCTCGTCATACTGTGGGGTAAATCCGCACCCGGTCGCCGTGTTCACAATGAGAAGAACTTTTCCTTTGTAATCGGAAAGAGCCACTTCGTTTCCGTCTTGTGCTTTGATTTTGAAATCATAGATGTTCATACGATTACCTCCGTTTGATTTTGTAATATTTAATAGTGTACTATTGAAATATAGCACCATCTAATTGAAATGTCAAGACTTAGTGAATGAATGTTTGAAAAAGATCACTGTGAAAAGTAGATGAGCGGAGGTTGTGCAGAGTGAAACCAACTCAATTTTGGGTCATATGCATACCATTCGTGTATCATATAGCTCAATTCGTGTTACATCCATTGACAATGCAAACAATTACACAATATTATGATTATGAATCATCAACGAAACTTTTAGACTGCGCCTGCCCGGTAGCCGGCGGCGACAAGTGCGGTTGCGGGATCGGCGGCGGAAACGGTATATGACGGGAGCCGTGCCGCGGCGATCAGGTAGTGAAATGAAAACTTTATTTGCGGTAGGAGGAAAAAAGATGGATGACATAAAAAAGAACATGAACGACGAGCAGAAACTGGATGAGAAGGAACTGGAAAAAGTCACGGGCGGGAGCGAGAGCTCTATGCTGGGGATCTACCGTTGTACGGTCTGCGATTGGGAGTGGCCTGTAAAGACCATCCCTTATCCAAAGATGTGCCCCTGCAAAAAGTGCGGTGGGAGGCTGCGATGGTATGAGATACACGACGAGTTATGAGCTTGCGCCTTCGTTGGATCGGGGCGACCCCATGGGAAAATTCATCGAGCATACAAAATACTTCTTAAGCATGAATGAGTCATAAGAACTAGGTATTTGAAGTGAGATGAGTGTTTCTATATAATGTAAGTGTAGAACAGCGCAGAATGCGCATGTCTGCACTTACATTTTCTTTTGGGAGGTCGGCATATGTATCCGGAACCATACTCACTGACAAAGGCTGGCTTAAGCGATGCGGAGACGAAAGCGGTCATGGACTGCGATACGCAGGATCAGAAGTACCGTCTTCTGCGGCGGTACCGCTGCGAGCAACTGAACGAGCTGCACGCAAGGCAGCAGGCGTTGGACACGCTCGACTATATTATCCGCAATGTGAAGAATGAGCAATAAGCGAACCAAACAAAAAACATTTGACGAGGAGGAACTCAAAATGGAAAAGATCACTCAGACCGCAGGCAGAAACCAGCTCGGCGATTTTGCGCCGGATTTCGCCCATTTCAATGATGACATTCTCTTTGGCGAGAACTGGAACAACCAGGACATTGACTTAAAGACCCGGTGTATCCTCACCGTGGTGGCGCTGATGTCCTCCGGGATCACGGATTCTTCGCTGGTGTACCATCTGGAGAACGCGAAGGCTCATGGCGTGACCCGCGCGGAGATCGCCGCCATTGTGACGCACGTCGGCTTTTACGTGGGTTGGCCCAAGGCGTGGGCGGTGTTCCGCCTGGCAAAAGACGTGTGGAACGAGGCGGAGCTGGGACAGACGGAGAAGGACAGATATCAGAACACGATCCTTTTCCCCATCGGCGCGCCCAACGATGGTTTCGCGCAGTATTTCAGCGGGCAGAGCTATCTTGCCCCGGTATCGAAAGAGCAGGTGGGCATTTTCAATGTGACCTTTGAGCCGGGCTGCCGGAACAACTGGCACATCCATCATGCGGACAAGGGCGGCGGACAGATCCTGATCTGTGTCGGCGGTCGCGGGTATTATCAGGAGTGGGGCAAGGACGCCGTGGAGATGAAACCGGGCGACTGCATCAATATTCCCGTGGGCGTGAAGCATTGGCACGGGGCTGCGCCGGACAGCTGGTTTTCGCATCTTGCCGTTGAGGTGCCGGGAGAGAACAGCTCCAACGAGTGGCTGGAGGCAGTGAGCGATGAGGTTTATTCTGCACTGAAGTTTCCTTTTTGAATACGAATATGCTATAAATCCAATGAATATGCAATAATGTTCTGCACCATTATGGTATCATCCCAATAAAGCGAATAGTTTCAAGGGGGAGATCCATATGAACCATACCACATCAAAGATCACAAATATGACAGAGGGAAACCCTGTCCGTATCATCATGGCCTTTGCGGTGCCGCTTTTTATCGGGAATGTCTTCCAACAGATCTACAACCTCGTAGATACCATGATCGCCGGACATTTTCTCGGAGACGGGGCGATCGCGGCGATCGGGGCGACAAGCGTGCTCTACTCTCTGCTCATGAACCTGGCGTGGGGCCTTAACAATGGGTACTGCATAATCCTGTCCCGAATTTTCGGAAGCGGGGACAGGGAAGATTTCCGCAGCGGCGCGGCAACCATGATAAAGCTGAACCTTGGGATAGGCATCCTGCTGACAGTCGTTTCCGTAGTGTTCCTGAAACCCATGATGCGGCTCCTTTTGACGCCGGAGGAAGTATTTGATCAATCGTATCTTTATATTGTCATTATCCTTGGCGGAATGCTCACCACGATCGCATACAACGGCTGCGCCGGATTTCTGCGGGCAATAGGCAACAGCCGGACGCCATTGTACTTTCTTATCCTGTCAAGCCTTCTGAATCTGGCACTCGACACGGTGTTTGTGGTTCTGCTCCACACGGGTATTGCCGGCGCCGCCCTTGCCACGGTGATCGCACAGGCTGTTTCGGCTCTGCTCTGTATGGGATACATATTCAAAAATTACAGAGAATACCTGCCGCGTTCGTCGGACTGGAAAACAAACAGAAAACTTTCCTCTGAAATGTTTTCCACAGGATTTTCCATGGCGCTGATGCAATGTGTTTTCTCGCTGGGTTCTGTGATCCTGCAGCGCTCGATCAATGCTTTGAGCACCAATATTATCACCGCGCATACCGCCGCCCGCCGGGTCTACGAGATGCTGATGATACCCATGACCACTATTTCGAGTGCCACCAGCACCTTTGTCGGGCAAAATTACGGGGCAAAAAAATATCATCGTATCGTGGAGGCAAACAGAAAAATGCTCCTGGTGCAGCTTGCATGGTCGGTTTTCTCGATTCTTGTCTGCTGGACGTTGGGCAGTCCGCTGATCGTACTTCTGACGGCAACCCAAAATAAAGAGATCATTGAAAATGCCCTTCTCAACCTGCGCTTGAGCACCGCCTGTTTCTTCCCGCTGGGCGCGCTGTTCATCCTGCGCTACTCCATGCAGGCTATGGGACATAAAGTACTGCCGGTGCTCTCCAGTACGATCGAACTGATGGTAAAGGTGATTTCAGCCGCTGTTCTGGTTCCCGCTCTCGGATATTTGGGCGTGGCGGTGACGGAGCCGGTCATCTGGTGCCTGTGCGCATTGTTTCTTGGTACTTTTTATGTTACAATAGGGCATCAAAAACAGACCGAAGAAAGCGTCGGCAGATGATCTGTCCCGGTGGTCATGGACAGATATCAGAACGATAAAGCGAGGCGATAAAATGAGTACACTTTTGTTTCAGATCCGATCCGCGAACGATATGATACGGCTCGTGGAAAACGTAGGTTTCCTTCCCTTTTTCAAAAATCCGATCCCCGGATTTTCCATAGAGGAATGTTGTCCGCGAGAATTATGGTTTTCCGACGACGCGGACGGCCCGTGGGAGTGGAAAGGTCCTGCGGCGAGAAGCGGCCGCTGTGTCTACGGGAAGTTTTTCAGAAATAAAGCGGGGTTCGTCAGCCGGGAGTGGTTCCCCGACTTTGCCAACTACCGAAGGGACGGCTATGACTTCGACGCCCGCTTTGACGACGATCTAGCCTCTTATAAAGACAAGGGCGTTTTTGACACTGTTCTCCAAAATGGCGCGCTTTTGTCAAAGGAGCTGAAAAAGCTCTGCAATTACCGCAAGGGCGGAAACAAGGGCTTTGACACGGTCATCACCCGGCTCCAGATGCAGACTTATATCAACATCGCCGACTTCGTCTACATGAAAGATAAGTACGGACAGGTTTACGGCTGGGGCGTGGCGAAATACTCCACGCCGGAAGCTCAGTTCGGCTATGATTTTGTGACTTCGGCATACCGCAGGGAACCGGAAGAGTCAAGGGAACGTATCATTTCCCATTTGAAGACTATTCTGCCTGACGCAGACACAGAACAGCTGTTAAAATTGATGAAGTGAGGGAAAATGACATGACATCTTGAAAGATTGTGCCATTGCATTTTAAGTAAAATTATATATAATATAAATATGTACACACGAGAGGGAGGAGTTATCATGCAAATGACACGAATATTTCAAAATGGAAATAGTCAAGCTCTGCGTATCCCACAGGAATTCAGAACCAGTGCAAAAGAATATTATATCAACAAAATTGGCGATACCATCGTCGCTTATCCTGCCGAAGATCCCTGGGCACCGCTCAAACAGGTCATTGGGACATTTTCCGACGATTTTATGTCAGAAAGAGAACAGCCAAATTGGTCGGAGGTTTCCATACGGGAGGAGTTGTAATGTACCTGCTTGATACAAATGTTTCCTGAAAAGAGGTGAGCGGGCAGAATGAACAATACCCATCTTGAGACGTTTATCCGCATCGTGGAGGCGGGCAGCTTCAACAAGGCCGCGGAGGAACTGTATATCACATCCACCGCCATTATCAAGCAGATCAACCTTCTGGAAAACGAGGTGGGTGTGTCGCTTTTTGAACGGACGCACAGGGGACTGAAGCTGACGAAAGCGGGAGAGTCCTTCTACACGGATGCAAAATATATTGTCAGCTATTGCCGGGAGGCGGTGCAGCGGGCCAGAAGCGCCATGTCGGAGAAGAATTCGCTCATTCGCATTGGGACGTCGCCCATGACGCCCGCCCAGATACTCACGGATCTCTGGCCTAAGATCCATGAACATTGTTCGGACATCAGTTTCCAGCTCGTTCCCTTTGAGAACACGCCGGAGAATGCGCGGGAGATCCTGAAAAATCTGGGGCAGAACATTGACGT
>CANQYP010000142.1 GCA_947628045.1 uncultured Lachnospiraceae bacterium
TATGAGGCATTCAAGCAGTTGCTGGAGGATCCGACGGAGTATGCAAGGATGAGTGAGGCGAGCAATCCGTACGGGGACGGGTTCGCGAGTAAAAGGATTGCGGATATATTAGAACAGGCAGTTGACTGAATAAAATAAAAACATATCGCGGGGCAGGGTCGATTTTCGGCTCTGCCCCGTTTGCTTATATGCCCATCGGCGTGCATTTTTAACGCTTGATGATGTTTATTTTTTCCCTTCCAATTCTGCCAGGCGGGCTTTCAGCCTTGCGTTCTCGTCAGCTAGTGCAGCATTTTTTTCGGTCAACGCGGGAATCTTTTTCTCGAGATCTTCAAGCTTTTCAAGTTTGAAGATGATATCGTCATGCGGCAGCTCTATGGCGCCGGGCAGCATAACTCCCATGGATTGGTCGCCTCCTCTGTTCTGGTAATGGGTGAGTATTTGATTGTACAGACCATTCGCGAGATCCGCCAGCTTGGCAGCGTCGGCATAAGTGATATTCCCGGCGGTAGCATTGGCTTGTATGCTATTCATTATATCACGGGTGACGATTTCTTTCAACTGCTGAAACTCTTCCCGGGTGGGAAATTTTATATGCCCGCTCTTGTCGTAGAGGATCGCACGGAGACGCAGCATTTGGAACGGGATCAGGACGATGAGCTTTTTCTGTTCGAGCTCCTCGAGCGTGTGCCTGGGGTAGATGAAGCTCCGCACGTGGTAGTCGAAGGTTCCCTGACCGTGAAAGTTGATATGAAGTGTGCTTTCCGCGGGGATTTGCGGGCTGTCCACGAGGTAGATGACGGCAGGCTCTGGGAAGTCCAGCCGGAAACTGTTGTCCTGCCGCCTGTCCATGGCGTGGTGGAAACCGTATTCGAAAACACGCAGCACGATGGTATTGTCATAAACGACCTGTGCCTCCAGATGGTAGGGGTGTTCGCCGCTTACGACGAGAAATATGTCCGCGAAGTGGTGTTTGAGCGCGGCATCAGTCGACTCGCGGTTCATATAGTCGATGCTGCTGTCCGGCGGGTAGGCTGTGCCGAAGAGACCGTTGATCAAACTGAGTATGGCGGCGTTGGATAGGGAAAAAATGCGTTTGAAGGTACGGTCGAAGATGTCTTTGATTTCTTCCATAGGTTTATTCTCCTTACTTGATGATATGAAATTTGTTTCAATTATTTATCATTTGTATGGGGAATGGGTAGGCAGACCTGCCTTTGAAAATTGGATAGAGAAAGGATAACATATTTTATGAAATGAGTCAACAATAAAATGTGATTAACAAAACATTGTAAATGGAAACATACCGCGGGGGCAGGGTCGATTTTCGGCTCTGTCCCCGTTTGCGTTCCGGGGTCTTCTGCGCGTCGCCTCCTGGGAACGAAAATTTGCGTTCCGGGCTTTTTTGCGCGTCGCCTTCTGGGAACGAAAATTTAGGTTTCGGCACTTTGTTGCGCCGTGCCGTTGTTTGAAAACGAAAACTTGTAATGCGGCGCGGGGTGCGTTATAATAAAAAATCATAATATTCCAGCTAATGGAGGATGGAGGAGAACGATTATGAAGAGATTCCGTATTTTATTGATTGCAGTATTGGGTTTGTTGCTGGTGGGATGCAACAGCAAGTCTGCGGAGGAGGACTATAATTCCGTGGAAAAAATCGTCCAGGACAAGGACAGCTTTTCGGAGGGCATGGCGAAACTGGTGCCTACGGACGACGGCTGTTCCTACACATCGTCGAAGTTTAACGGGCGGGAGACTTTGTGGCGTGAGACGCTGGAGGAGGATCAGGAGATCGAGGTCGAGTGCTCACTGACATTGTCGGAGGGGACGGCAAAGATCGTTTGCGTCGATGCGGAGGGCAATCTTACCACCTTGTTGGAATGCACGCCTGAGACGTCTCTGGACGGTCAAGTAGACACGAAGGTTCCCATGACGAGCGGGAAGAATCGGATCAAGATTGTCGGATATGGTTGCAAGGGCGTTGACTTTGAGATCCATTTCAAAGTGTGAGTATAAGAATGAGTATAAGCAGAAAGGGTTCTGGGTTATGAAGAGAAAACTGGGTTTTTTGTGTTCCTGCCTTGCCGCTGTCCTGCTGCTTGCGGGCTGTTCGGCGGGAAAATCCGGGAAAAGTGGGAGCCCGCTGGATCCCGATCATCCGACCAGCATTACGGTCTGGCATTATTACAACGGCACGCAGCAGGCGGCGTTCGACCAGCTGGTGGAGGAGTTCAACCGCACGGTCGGCAAGGAGGAGGGCGTTTACGTGGAGGCGCACAGCCAGGGCAACGTCAGCGACCTGGAGACCAGCGTGCTTGCAGCTTTTAATAAGGAAGTGGGGAGCAGCGAGCCGCCGGATATCTTCTCGTCCTACGCGGATACGGCGTATACGATCGAGCAGATGGATGTGCTGGTGAACCTGGAGGATTATATGTCCGAGGAAGACCTGGAGCAGTATGTGGATTCCTTCCTGGACGAGGGACGGATCGGCGCGGACGGAGAGCTGCGGATCTTCCCGACCGCCAAGTCGAGCGAGGTCTTCATGATGAGCAAAACGGACTGGGAACCGTTCGCCGCTGCGACCGGGGCGTCGCTGGACGACCTTGCCACCATGGAAGGCGTGGCGGAGACGGCGAAGGCTTATTATGAGTGGACGGACGCGCAGACTCCGGATGTGCCGGGTGACGGGCAGGCATTTTACGGCAGGGATGCGATGGCGAACCTGTTTATCATCGGTTCCATGCAGCTGGGGACGGAGCTGTTCCAGGTGGAGGGAGACCAGGTGACTTTCCAGGTGAAGGAAGACGTGATGAAGAAGATCTGGGACACCTACTATGTCCCGTTTGTGAAGGGGTATTTTGCCGCCACCGGGCGGTTCCGCTCCGACGATGTGACGACCGGGGACCTGATCGCCTACACGGGCTCCACCACGTCCGCAAACTATTTCCCGAGCACGGTGGAGACGGACGAGGGCAACCGGGAGACCGAATACCTGATCCTTCCGGCACCGATCTTCGAGGGCGGAGAGAACTACGCGGTCCAGCAGGGCGCCGGCATGGTGGTGACAAAGAGCACCGAGGAGCGGGAATATGCATCCGTGCTCTTCCTGAAGTGGTTCACCCAGACGGAGAACAATCTGCTGTTCAGCTGTACTTCCGGCTATATGCCGGTCAAGAAGGATGCCTTCTCGAAAGAGAAGATGGACGCTGTGATCGAGGAGAACGATCTGGAGATCGACCCCAAGACCTACGACACGATGGCGATGTGCTTTGACATGATGGAGGATTCGACGCTGTATACCAACAAGGCGTTTGAGAACGGCGCGGCGGCGCGGAAGGTGCTGGAGTACAATCTCGCCGACAAGGCTGCCGCGGACCGTGCGGCGGTGGAGGAGCAACTGGCGCAGGGCGTCGATCTGGAGGAGGCTGCCGCTCCCTATGTGGACGAGGCGGCGTTTGAGAGCTGGTTCGAGGAATTCAATACGGCGCTCGAGCAGTCGATACAGTGAAAGAACCGGCACAGGAATATCTTCAAAGGAGGTGGGCTAGATGCAACAGAATCAGCGCCGGGGACGGCGGATCTTTCCGCTTGTGCTGATCCCTCTGCTTTTGCTGGTGATCATGCAGGCAGCCCTCTCCTTTGGAACGGTTATCCGTGGCGGGACCTTTTCGACGCTCCGCAGTTATGCGGTGAATCGCCTGAGCCAGGTCACAGAGACCCGTCAGATCATTCTGGAGAGCCAGATGGTCCGCCAGTGGTCTGAGATGGACGAGGAGTATGCGACCGCGAACCAGATGCTGACGGATCTGCTGGCGGAGAGAGAACTCAGCTTGCAGGAGTTCCTCTCCGATGAGGCGTTACAGGAGGAATATCTTGCGTCCATGCTGCCCACTTGGGGCTATCTGATGCGGAAAAATTCGGTCACCGGCGCTTTTCTTGTGCTGACTCGGGAAGGGATCGCGCAGCAGGGCGGGACGGTGAGCGCGCTCTATCTGAGGGACGGCGACCCGGATACCCATCCCGCGGACTACTCGGACCTGATGCTGACCGTAGGACCTTCCGAGGTGTCCCAGACCTACCAGATCCCGCTGGATATTGACTGGCAGACCCGGCTGGACCTGGAGCCGCAGGGCGTCCGGGAGGCGGATCAGTTTGTCTATGCGCCTTACCTTGCCGGCACGGAGCATCCGCAGATGGATGCGTCTGACCTGTGTTTCTGGAGCAGACCTTTCTGTCTGGAAGACAATCCTGCCGATCCTTATCAGATGATCACCTGTTCACTCCCCCTGACGACGGAGGAAGGGGAGCTTTGGGGCGTGATGGGAATTGAGATCTCGCTCTCTTATCTGGGGGAGAGTCTGCCTTATCAGGAGGTGGATTCGGACCAGCAGGGCGGGTATTTTCTGCTGGAGCGTTCCGATGAGGATACCTACCGCCTGGTCTACGCCTCCGGTCCCGTGACCGGGCAGATTGCCCTGGACATGGATGAGATCACTCCGTCGTCTGCCGGGGTCGGGGATCTTCTCTCGGTTGCTCACGGCGAGCATGAGGACTATCTGGTCGTGCAGCCTCTGCGCCTCTACAATACGAATACGCCTTTCTACGATCAGGGCTGGTACCTTGCCGGGGTGGAGACGCATGCCGCGCTTTTCGGCATCAGCGATATGCTCTCCCGGGTGTTCCTGATCGCGACTCTGCTTTCACTGGCGGTGGCTGTCGTCCTCGCCTTCTTCCTGGTTCGGCATGTGACCGGACCGATCCGCAGGCTGTCGTCCTGCATTCAGAACAGTTCGGAGCACGCGCTGGGCGAATTTCCGCCCAGCCGCATCGCTGAGGTGGATGAGCTCTACGATACGATCTGCCGCCTCAATGAACGGCAGAAACAGACGGAGTATGACCTGCTGGAGGAGAAGGAGCGCTATCGGCTTGCGCTGCAGAGCAGCTCGGACATTCTGATCTCCCATGACCTGGATCATGACCGCGCCGTCTTCTACAACCTGGACGGGAGCGGCAGGGAAGAAGTTCGGGAGGGGCTGCTGAAAAAAGCGCGCACCCACGACTATATTCACCCGGACGACCGCCGGATCCTGCTGGCGCGCCTGTCCGAGGCGCAGGACGAGCTGTCCGTCTCCTGCCGGATCGATTTTTCCGGCGAGGCGAAGGATTACCGCTGGTATGAGCTGAGCGGGCGTATTCTGCCCTCCGGGGACGGGCGGTCGAGAACGCTCATCGGGGCTCTGCACAATATTCATGATCAGAAAATACAGGAGACCGCGGCGTACGAGTCCCTTCACCGGGATTCGCTTACCGGGCTGTACCGCCGCGCCTCCGGGGAGGATATCATCCGCAGCAATATCCAGGCGGGGCAGGGCGGCTGCCTGATCGTGATGGATGTGCGCGGGCTCGGAGAGATCAACGCGAGGCTGGGCGTTGTCGCCGGCAATACGGTGCTGGAGGGGCTCGGGCGCCTGCTGCAGAAATGGCAGGAGGCAGAGGCATCCGCACAGAGCGTGCTTTTGCGCCTGGGCGGCGACGAGTTCCTGCTCTGGCTGGAAAACTGGGATCGACCCGCCGCGCAGCAGGTTGCGGAAAAGCTGTGCCGACAGGCGCAGCGGCTGTATTCAGACGGGGCGCTCGCGGTTCGCTTTGTCTGCGGCTGTGCGCAGACGGAGCCCGGGAAGAAGTACCAGTCCCTGCTGAAACGAGCCTGCCGGGCGCTTGCCGCCGCGAAAAGGAAGAATGAGGAAACAGTCTGGGCGGAAGACGAGCATGCAGATCCATCCGGGATCAGTCTTGCGGATCCGGTCGGGGAGATCGTCACGCCCATCGAATACACGGCGTCCACGTATCGGGGGATCCTTCCGCTGACCTTTGCCCTGTTTGACCGGGGCGGAGAGGTGGGCGCTGTGCTGTCGGTGCTGTTCCCCAAGCTCGGGCAGGATCTGGGCGTCGGCGATATTGTCCTGACGCAGGTGAGCAGGGACTTTTTCACCGCCGCCGTGATCTATCAGTGGCACAGCGCGGACGGCGAGGCGCATCAGCCCGGCGCCGCCGCGGAGCAGGAGACAGAGCCGGAGGTGATGCATTTCTCCGCCGAGGAATTTTCCGCCGTGGAGGCGGAGCTCTGGTCGGATGAGCCGGTATCCCGGAAGGTCGAAGAGCTGAGCGCGCGGCAACGCCGATTCCTTCAGGCGCCGGACGGGCGGGCCGGGTTTGCATTTTCGATGTATGACGGCGGCGTGTATATGGGTGCGATCCTGTTCCTGTGGCAGACAAAGGAGGGTTCCGGCACTGTCACGGACAGGCAGAAGGGGCAGCTCCACGAGGTCGTCAAGGTGATTGAGGCGAATCTGAACCGCCAGCGGTATGACGCCGCCAGCCGGGCGAAGAGCGATTTCCTCTCCCGCATGAGTCACGAGATTCGTACGCCGATGAACGCGATCATCGGTATGACTTATATCGCCAAGACGCACACCGGCGATCCGGACGCAGTTGCCGCCGATCTGGACAAGATCGACCAGTCCTCGCAATACCTGCTCGGTCTGCTGAATGACATTCTGGACATGTCCCGGATCGAGAGCGGGAAGATGACGATGGAGCATACGCCCTTCGACCTGGCGCACCTGCTGGACGGCGTGGGCGACTTGATCCGTCCCCAGGCGAACGCCAGGAAGGTGCAGTATCTGCTGGATGCGCGAATCTCCCACCCGTGGGTGGAGGGCGATACGCTGCATCTGAATCAGGTGCTGATCAATCTGCTGGGCAACGCGGTGAAATTTACGCCGGAGGGCGGCTCTGTCACGCTGTCCGTGAGACAGGAGCCGGGCGGGGAGGTCTGTTTCTCCGTGAAGGACACTGGCATCGGCGTCAGCCCGGAGAACCAGGAGCGCA
>CANQYP010000143.1 GCA_947628045.1 uncultured Lachnospiraceae bacterium
CATCATCAAACGTGATTCCCTCTCCAATAATTCTTCCCATGCCGCATCCTCGCTTTCTGATATAAGGTCCTTTGTAAGTTATCTGTTTGAATTAATACTCTAACAAATTCACTTTTCGATGTCAACCGGAAATTAAAACGCATTCACTTTTCGCGGCGCGATCCTGCGGATGTCGTTCAGGATCACATCGTTGAGCTCCACTTTTATGATGTCGCGCTTGCCCTCCTTGCTGAACACAAGCGTGTAGGACTGTGTCTGCGGATCCCGCGATGTGAAATCGCGAACCTTCGCGCCCTGCTGGTTCACATAGGAGTCCAGCGCGTGGGACGTAGACGGCGCAAGGATCTCAAGCTCCGCCATATCGTAACCGGCGATCCTCTTGCGTTTCTGCTTGGAATAGATCGCGTCGATGTCCAGCTCGCCGTTCACGTACAGGTACTCGTACTCCACGTCCAGTTTCGGCAGGAAAATATAACAACAGACCGCCAGCGCCGCGCCGACGATCAGGAAAAGAATGTTCACAAACAGAAATCCCGTGAAAATGACCGCCGCCGTCACAGCATACGCAGCGGCCCTGATGATCTTGTTCATGAACGATGACTCGCGCGCGACAAGAATTTCCTGATACAAATCACTCATAGCTTTCATCCTCTCTGTTCTTTGCTTGTCCCGGACAAATGGGATATCGTTTGAAAGACAGTATAGCACAGATGAGGGAAAACGTCCAGAAAAAAGGGGAGGGCGTATCCGCTCGCCCATGAGCCGTGCCATCAGCTCGAAAGCTATCGCTTTCTCGCTGTTCGGCATTCGCCTGAACTGCTAAGCCATGCCAGCTCGCCCATGAGCCGTGCCATCAGCTCGAAAGCTATCGCTTTCTCGCTGTTCGGCATTCGCCGAATCATCCGCTAAAAAAGGCGTCCGGTTGGAAACAAGTTTCCTCCGAACGCCTTTTTTACCGTATGGCACGGCTCATTGCTATATCACATCATTCCCATGCCGCCTGCTCCTCCTGCGGGCATCGGCGGTACGTCTTCTTTGATATTGCCTACCACGGACTCGGTGGTCAGCAGCGTGGACGCAACGCTCGTCGCGTTCTGCAGCGCACTTCTGGATACCTTGGTCGGATCCAGGATGCCTGCCTTCACCATGTCCACATACTCTTCGTTCAGCGCATCGAAACCAGTGCCGACTGCGGACTCGCGCACCTTATTGATCACGACCGCGCCTTCCAGCCCTGCGTTCGCAACGATGTGGTAAAGCGGAGCCTCAAGCGCTTTCAGGATAATGTTCGCGCCGGTCTTCTCGTCGCCTTCGAGTTTCGCCGCAAGTTTCTCGACCTTCTTCGCCGCGTGGATATATGCGGATCCGCCGCCTGCGATGATGCCTTCCTCCACAGCCGCTCTCGTCGCGTTCAGGGCGTCCTCCATGCGGAGTTTCGCCTCTTTCATCTCCGTCTCGGTCGCCGCGCCGACGCGGATCACCGCTACACCGCCGGAAAGCTTCGCCAGGCGCTCCTGCAGTTTCTCTTTGTCGAACTCGGACTTCGTCTCATCGATCTGCGCTTTGATCTGGGCGATTCTTTGCTTGATCTCCTTCTTGTCGCCGAGACCGTCCACGATGATCGTGTTCTCCTTCTGAACCTTCACGGACTTCGCGCGTCCGAGCATATCCAGGGTCGCCTCTTTCAGGTCAAGACCGACCTCCTCAGAGATCACGCGACCTCCGGTGAGGATCGCGATATCCTCGAGCATAGCCTTTCTCCTGTCGCCGTAGCCCGGAGCCTTTACGCCCACGACCTGGAAGGTGCCGCGCAGCTTGTTGACGATGAGCGTCGTCAGCGCCTCGCCCTCGATGTCCTCGGCGATGATGAGCAGTTTCTTGCCGGACTGCACAATCTGCTCGAGCAGCGGAAGGATCTCCTGAATGTTGTTAAGTTTCTTATCGGTGATCAGGATAAACGGATCGTCGAGCACCGCCTCCATCTTCTCCATATCGGTCGCCATATATGCGGAAATGTAACCGCGGTCGAACTGCATGCCTTCCACGAGATCCAGCTCGGTCTTCATGGTCTTGGACTCCTCGATCGTGATCACGCCGTCGCGGGACACCTTCTCCATCGCGTCCGCCACCAGCTCGCCGACCTGCTCGTCGCCCGAGGATACCGCCGCGACTCTCGCGATCTGATCCTTGCCCGTGACCTTCTTGCTCATGGACTGGATCGCCTCAACGGCAACATCCGTCGCCTTCTTCATGCCCTTTCTGAGAATGATCGGGTTCGCGCCCGCCGCGAGGTTCTTCATGCCCTCATTCACCATCGCCTGCGCGAGAACCGTTGCGGTCGTCGTGCCGTCGCCAGCCACGTCGTTCGTCTTGGACGCAACTTCCTTGATGAGCTGCGCGCCCATGTTCTCGAACGCATCCTCCAGCTCGATCTCCTTCGCGATCGTCACACCGTCGTTCGTGATGAGCGGTGAGCCGAACTGCTTGTCAAGAACCACGTTCCTGCCCTTCGGGCCCAGGGTCACGCGAACCGTATCCGCCAGTTTATTTACGCCAACTTCCAGAGCCGCTCTTGCGTCGGCGCCAAATTTAATTTCCTTTGCCATAATGCATCAGCCTCCTGTTTTTTCGTTATTTTGGTAAATGTCTGAACTTACTTTACGATAGCCAGAATATCGCTCTGTTTCACGATGATGTACTCTTCCTCGCCGAGTTTCACTTCGTTGCCCGCGTACTTGGAATAGATCACCTTGTCGCCCTTTTTCACCTGCATGGTGACTTCCTTGCCGTCGACCATTCCGCCCGGTCCCACTGCGATGACCTCCGCCTCCTGCGGTTTCTCCTGTGTCTTGCTGGTCAGGATGATTCCGGATTTCGTCGTCTCTTCTGCCTCGAACTGTTTCAGTACAACTCTGTCGCCCAACGGTACTAACTTCATAATTGAACTCCTCCTTCAATGATGATTTCTACTCTTCTTATTAGCACTCATTCCAATCGAGTGCTAACGAACAACCCTATATTAGTTAAATTATGTAAATATTGCAACTTCTATTACACCTATAAATTCCAGCTATTTATTCCAATATCTCTCAAATTCTTCTGTTTTCTCTTTTTTTCTCATCTATACTATTTTCTTTTCTGAATTTGAAAAATTGAAAGATGCCCGCCAGACAGCGGGCATCCGAAAAACCATGTATTTCCTAAGTCAGATATTGCGGGACTTACGGATCTCTGCCAACTCGTCAAAGACGACGTCGTTGAGCACTTTGATGTAAGTTCCCTTCATTCCGGAAGATCTGGATTCAATGACGCCTGCGCTTTCAAATTTGCGCAGCGCATTGACGATCACGGAACGGGTAATTCCAACGCGGTCAGCAATTTTGCTTGCTACCAGAATCCCTTCGGAGCCATTTAACTCATCAAATATATGGATTATTGCTTCCATTTCCGAAAAAGACAGGGTACTGATCGCCGATTTAACAATGTGAATCTTTCGATTCTCCTCTGCATTCTCCTCATTGACGGAGCGCATCATTTCGAGGCCAACTACGGTAGTGCCATACTCACTGAGGATGATATCGTCGATCTCATACTGAGAGCCAAACTTGTACATAAAAACAGTGCCCAGACGCTCACCCGCGATATCGATCGGGTTGATGATCGCCTGGTACCTTCTGATGTTCTCCCCCTCAAAGCCCAGCGTCTCCAGATTGACGTTTTCCTTTGTAGAGAGGACACCCAGAAGTCTTTCATTCAGCATTGGGTCTATAAAACCGCCTACCCGGTCCACGATCATCTCGTCGATTTCCACTATTCCGTCGCACAGACCTACACCCAACACTTTGCCTTTCCGACTGATCACAAGAATGTTCGAATTCAAAATACCGGTAAGTACCTCGCAGATATCATTGAATACGACTTTACTTGTATTGTTGTTATGTAACAACTGATTGATCTTTCTGGTCTTATCCAGCAATTGAACGCTCATTTCGCACCTCCTTTCTATATTTAATCGTGCTCTACGTCATTTTATATGATATCACACAATTTTCAGAAATTCAATGTGAAGTTCTGCTCTCTTGCAAATTATTTTTCAAAAGAATCGAAAAGTATTAATTTTTCGGACAGATGTAACCGCAAGCCTTGTCCGCGCACATGAGCCGGTTCCCCTTCTCGACCATGTATCCGCCGCACTGCGGGCATTTCTGCTCCACCGGTTTCTGCCAGGACATGAAATCGCATGCGGGGTTGTTCTCGCAGCCGTAGTATTTCCTGCCCTTCTTGGTCTTGCGGATCACGAGCGCCTTGCCGCACTGCGGGCAGGAGATGCCGATCTTCTCGAGATAGGGTTTCGTGTTCCGGCACTCCGGGAATCCGGGGCAGGCGAGGAACTTCCCGTGCGGTCCGTACTTGATCACCATGTTCCGCCCGCATTCCTCACAGATCTCGTCTGAGACCTCGTCCTCCACCTTGACCTTCTCCAGCGTCTTCTCCGCGTTTTTCACCGCCTCGTCGAGATCCGGGTAAAAATTCTCCACGACCGTCTTCCACGGGATCTCGCCCTCGCCGATCGAGTCGAGCAGCGATTCCAGGTTCGCCGTAAAGTTCACGTCCACGATGCTCGGGAACGCCTCCTTCATGATCGAGTTGACCGCCTCGCCAAGCTCTGTCATATAGAGGTTCTTGTTCTCCTTCGCCACATAGTGCCGCGCGATGATCGTCGTGATCGTCGGCGCATAGGTGCTCGGTCTGCCGATCCCCTTCTCCTCCAGCTCGCGCACAAGGGACGCCTCCGTGTAATGCGCGGGCGGCTGTGTAAAGTGCTGTTTCGGGGAGAGCTGCTCCGGCGTCAGGCGCATGCCCGGCTCCAGCTTTCCCTTGATGGCGTTGTTCTCTTCCTTCTCTTCCTCGCTGTCCGTGTAGACCGTGCGGAATCCCTCGAACACGCACTTTGACGCCGCGATCGTGAACGTGTAGCCCGCCGCGCCGATCTTCACCGTCGTCGTCTCGTAGCGCGCCGCCGCCATACGGCTCGCCGCGAACCGTCTCCAGATCAACTGATACAAGCGGAACAGATCCCGGCTGAGCGCGTCCTTGACGCTCGCCGGCGTCCTCGTGATGTCGGTCGGGCGGATCGCCTCGTGCGCGTCCTGAATCTTCTGACCGCTCTTCGCCGACGCGGGATGCCCCGCCACAAAGTCCCTGCCATACTGCGTCCCGATGTAATCCCGCGCCGCGCGGTCCGCCTCGTCCGACACGCGCGTCGAGTCGGTACGCAGATACGTGATCAGCGCAACCGTCCCGCTGCCCTTGATGTCCACGCCCTCATACATCTGCTGCGCGAGCCGCATCGTCTTCTGCGTTGAGAAATTCAGCACATTTGCCGCCTCCTGCTGCAGCGTGCTGGTCGTGAAGGGGAGCGGCGCTTTCTTCGTGCGCTCCGCGCGTTTCACCTCTTCCACGACAAAATCCGCCCCTTTCAGCCCGGCGAGGATCTCATCCAGCTCTGCCTTCGAGGCGATTGTCATCTTCTTATCTTTCCCGTAAAATTTTGCGGTCAGGGGTTTCCTCTCCCCCGGGACCCGCATCTGCGCGTCCAGCGACCAGTACTCCTGCGGGATAAACGCGTTGATCTCTTCCTCGCGGTCCGCGATGATGCGCAGGGCGACCGACTGCACGCGCCCGGCGCTCAGTCCGCGTTTCACCTTCTGCCACAGCAGCGGGCTGATGCTGTAGCCCACCATGCGGTCGAGGATGCGCCTCGTCTGCTGCGCGTCCACCAGATCCATATCAATCGCGCGCGCATGTTTCAGGGATTCCCGAACCGCGCTCTTCGTGATCTCATTGAAGGTGATCCTGTTCTGCTTTTTGCCGTCCAGTTTCAGCGCCTCGGCAAGGTGCCACGAGATCGCCTCTCCCTCGCGGTCCGGGTCGGTCGCGAGATATACCTTGTCTGCCTTCTTCTCCGCCTTGCGCAGAGAGGCGAGGATGTCCCCCTTCCCCCGGATCGTAATATATTTCGGCTCAAAATCATGCTCAAAATCGATTCCCATCTGGCTCTTCGGCAGATCCCGGACATGTCCGTTGGACGCCATCACCTCATAGTTGGAACCGAGAAATTTCTTGATCGTCTTGACCTTCGCGGGCGACTCCACGATCACCAGATACTTCGGCATAGCATTTACCTCCAAAACACCCTTACTAATGGCGTGCCTCTCGTCACACCACGCGCGCATAACAGTTGCGCTCCGTCTCTCTTACAAGCCCTTTCCCTTCCAGCGACAGGAGGCTCCCGCTCAGCTCCGCAAGCGAAAGCAGCGTGAGCTCTTCCAGCTCCCATATGCTTTTCGAGTAAAAATCGAGACTACTATACACTAATTTTTCCACAGGCGCAAGTGTCAAATCAGACGATTGCGCCTTTTTTTCTTTCTTGCGCCCCGGAAATACGGATTTTTCAAACAAATCCACGGACAGGATCAACTCCGCGCCCTGGGCGATCAGCGCGTTGCACCCGGCGCTCAGCTCGTCCTCCAGACGCCCCGGGACCGCCATCACCGTCCGTCCCTGCTCCGCCGCGTAATCCGCCGTGATCAAAGAACCGCTCTTCCGGCGCGCCTCCACCACGACCACGACGTCCGCAAGCCCGCTGATGATCCGGTTGCGCACCGGGAAATGCGCGCGAAACGGCGGCGTCCCGGGCGGAAACTCCGAGAGGATCCCTCCCTTTTCCTCCAGCCGCGCGAACAGTTCCCTGTGGGAGGGCGGATAGCAGCAGTCAACGCCGCAGCCCAGGACAGCGCAGCTTGACCCGCCGCATTCCAGCGCCATCCACTGCGCCGCCCCGTCGATC
>CANQYP010000144.1 GCA_947628045.1 uncultured Lachnospiraceae bacterium
GAATCCGAGTGTTCATCTCCATAAAATAAAACTGCCCGTCATCCTCCGCCAGAAACTCGACCGTCCCCGCGCTGTCGTACCCGACCGAGCGCGCCGCGCGCACAGCCACGTCTCCCATCCGTACAAGCATATCGTCCGGCAGAAAGACCGCCGGCGTCTCTTCGAGCAGCTTCTGGTGTCTTCTCTGGATGCTGCAGTCCCGTTCCCCCAGATGGACGCTGTTTCCGTACCGGTCCGCGAGGATCTGGATTTCGATATGGCGCGCATGCGGGAGGTACTTTTCCAGATACATCCGATCGTCCCCGAACGCCTGTATCGTCTCCTGCTGAGCCATCTCGAACAGCTTTTCAAAATCCTCTTCCCGTTCCACGACGCGCATACCCTTGCCGCCGCCCCCTGCCGACGCTTTGACGATGACCGGATACCCGACCGCAGACGCCAGCTTTTTTGCCTCGTTCACGCCGCTCATCGCCTCGTCCGTGCCCGGTATGACCGGCACGCCCGCCTTTTTCATGGCTCTGCGCGCCGCGGCTTTATCCCCCATCTGCTCCATGATCTCCGGGGAAGGTCCGATAAAATCAATCCCGCACTGTCTGCACATCCGCGCAAACTTTGCGTTCTCCGAGAGAAAGCCAAAGCCCGGATGGATCGCCTGGGCTCCCGAGGCAAGCGCCGCGCTCAGGACGCTCTCCGCATTCAGATAGCTGTCCGCGGGACGCGGTCCTCCGATGCAGATACACTCGTCGGCAAGCTGGGCGTGCAGCGCCTCCCGATCCGCGGCAGAGCACACGGCAACCGTCCGTATGTCCATCTCCCTGCATGCGCGGATAATGCGCACGGCGATCTCTCCGCGGTTCGCGATCAGGATCTTGTGGTACATGCCATTCCCCTCTTTCCCATGTCTGTTTCACGGCAATCACTTTCTTACGGTCTCAGCAGCAAGTGCTTCGACCTGGTCTGAACAGTAATCTTCGGTCCTGTATGGCTCATTGTATCGCGAAGGTCAGCTCCGCCTCCGCGCAGAGCCGTCCCTGCACGTAAGCCTTCGCCTGTCCGACCCCTACCGGTCCCTTGATCTTCACCAGCTCGGTCTCGAGCATAAGCACGTCTCCCGGCACGACCTTCTGACGAAAACGGGCGTTTTTGATCCCTCCGAAAAAGGCGATTTTGCCCTTGTACTGTTCGCAGGACAACAGCGCCACAGCGCCCACCTGCGCCAGTGCCTCGCAGATCAGCACGCCCGGCATCACCGGCTCAGCCGGGAAATGCCCGGCGAAAAACGGCTCATTGTAAGTAACCGCCTTGCGCCCGACCGCCTTCCTGCCCGGTTCCAGCTCATCGATGCAATCCACCAGCAGAAACGGCGCGCGGTGCGGCAGAATCTCCATGATCTGTTTTGTATTTAGTCTCATTTATGCCTCCCTGATCCGCATCAGCGGCTGCCCGTACTCCACGAGCTGCTCATTTTCGACCAGAACCTTTTCCACGATACCGTCGTACTCCGACTCGATCTCGTTCATCAGTTTCATAGCCTCCACGATCCCTACGACCTGTCCCTTTTTTACTGTGTCTCCCTCGGTGACAAACGGTTCCTTGTCCTTCGCCGGAGCAGCGTAAAAGGTACCTACCATCGGGCAGTCGATCGTGATCCCTGCCGCATTTTCCGCTTTTGTCCCTCCTGCCGTTTCGCCCGGTCCGTCCCCGCCGTCGGCAGCCTGCGCGCTCTTCTGCACCGAATTCACTCTTTTGGAAACCAAAGGGCGCACAGCCTCTTCTGCACCGTCACCTTTTCTCTTGATCGAGAGTTTGATATCCGCATCTTTGTACGCAAAGGAATCCAGCTCCGCCTCGTTTACCTTGTCGATCACGGAAAAAATCTCATCCAGTTCCAGTTTCATCCTTTCACCCCACAAACTTTCTGATCAGCAGGCTGCCGTTGTGCCCGCCGAACCCAAGCGAATTGCTGATCGCCGCATTGACGGTCCGTGAAACGCCTTCTTTCGTGTAGTTCAGATCCATTTCCTCCTCCGCCTCGCGGAAACCCGCCGTGGCGTGGATATAGTCCTCCATCACGCTCTTTACGCAGACGACGCACTCCGCCGCGCCCGCCGCGCCGAGCATATGCCCCGTCATCGACTTGGTCGAATTCACGTTCAGGGAATAGGCGTCTTCTCCGAACGCCTTTTTGATCGCGCGCGTCTCGCACAGATCGTTATGGTAAGTTCCTGTTCCGTGCGCGTTGACGTACTGGACTTCCGCCGGGACGATCCCCGCCTCCTGCATCGCCAGTGTCATCGCGCGCGCAGCGCCGTCCCCTGTCTCCTCCGGGGAAGTCATATGGTACGCGTCGCAGGTGGCTCCGTATCCGCCGATCTCCGCCAGGATACGCGCCCCTCTCTCCTGTGCGTGCTCCAGCGATTCCAGCACAAGCACCGCCGCGCCTTCTCCCATCACAAAACCCCCGCGCTCCCTGTCAAACGGAATGGACGCGCGCAGCGGGTCCTCACTCACGGACAGGGCAGTCAGCGCCGCAAAGCCGCTGATCCCCAGCGGCGTGATAGCCGCCTCCGTCCCTCCCGCAAGCATAACGTCCGCGTCCCCATATTGGATGCAGCGGTACGCCTCTCCGATGGAATGAGTTCCCGTCGCGCAGGCTGTGACGACATTTATACACTTTCCCTTCAGACCGAAATGGATCGCCACATTTCCCGCCGCCATATTGGTGATCATGCGCGGAACCATCAGCGGCGGAACCGCCTTCGGTCCTTTGTTTCTCAATTTGTCCACCGCCTGTTCCAATATCTGCAGACTTCCGATGCCGCAGCCGACCGACACGCCGATCCTGCTGCAATCTTCGTTCTCCGCCACGAGAGACGCGTCCCGGATCGCGTCCGACGCCGCAGCGACCGCGTACTGGCTGAACAGCTCCATCTTCTTTGCCTCCTTGAAATCCATGTAGGCTTCCGGATCAAAGTCATGGACTTCAGCCGCCAGCTTTACCCGGTAGTCCGAGGTATCAAATCTGGTCAGCTTCCCGACCCCCACTCTCGACGCTCTCAGGCTGTCCCAGAATGTCTGCACTGTATTTCCGACAGGAGAGATGATTCCCATTCCCGTCACGACTACCCGCCTTTTCAAATTCCCATTCCTCCATCTACCAGAATCGTCTGCCCCGTGATGTAGCCCGCGTAGTCCGAGGCAAGAAAAGCCACCGTCCGCGCTACATCCTGCGGGTTTCCCATCCGTTTCAACGGAATCTGCGCAAGTATGACATCCTTCACGCTGTCCGGCAAGACCGCCGTCATGTCTGTGTCGATATAGCCGGGCGCGACTGCGTTCACTGTGACATTGCGACCGGCAAGTTCCTTCGCCAGACACTTTGTCATACCGATCACGCCTGCCTTTGACGCGCAGTAATTGATCTGTCCGGGATTCCCATGCACCCCCGAGATCGACGAAATGCTGATAATCCTGCCGGAACGTTTTTTGATCATGCGCTTTCCCGCCAGCTTCATGCACAGAAACGCTCCCTTCAGGTTTGTCTCGATCACCTTGTCAAATTCTTCCTCACTCATGCGCACAGCCAGATTGTCTCTGGTGATCCCCGCATTGTTGACCAGAATGTCAATGCTCCCGAGCCGCTGCTCCATATCCTGAAACATCGCCTCGCACTGCGCCGCATCTGACACATCCGCGCGAACCGCGATCGCGCGTCGTCCCAGATCACAGATCTCCTGCGCCGTTCTCTTTGCCGCATCCTCCGAACCGCTGTAATTTACCGCCACATCCGCGCCCAGACGTGCCAGCGTCAGCGCGACCTCCCGCCCGATTCCGCGTCCTCCGCCGGTAACCAGCGCGATTTTTCCTTCCAGCATCTTTTCTTCCAACATTTTTTCCTGCCTTCCTGTTTCCCTGTCTCACAGCATCTGCTTTACCTGCGCCAGATCCTCCGGCGTCTCCACGGAAAACGCCCGCACCGTGCGGTCGATCTTTTTCAGAAAACCGCACAGGGTCTTTCCCGGTCCAATCTCGATAAACGTATCCGCGCCTTCCGAGATCAGATATTCCATACTCTGCCGCCATAACACGGAAGAGCAGACCTGCCGGGCAAGCAGTCCCTTTATCTGTTCCGGATCGCTCTCCGCTCGGGCCGTCACGTTCGATACGAAGGTCAGCTCCGGCATTTTCAGCGGAACCTGCTCCAGAACCCCTTTCAGCTTTTCCCCTGCTCCTTTCAGCATGGGAGAATGGAACGGGCCACTCACCTTCAGCGGAACCACGCGGGCCGCGCCCGCCTCCAAAAGTTTCTGCGCCGCCGTTTTCACTGCCTCCGTCTCACCGGAGATTACCTTCTGCCCCGGACAGTTATCGTTTGCGACCGTGACGATCCCGGGGACATTTTCGCAGATCTCCTCCACAGGAACCGGTCTGCGGCTCAGCACGGCAGCCATCATTCCCTGGCCCTCCGGGACAGCCTCCTGCATGTAGACTCCTCTTTTGCACACCGTGCGCAGCGCATCTTCAAATCCCAAAGCGCCTGCCGCTGTCAGCGCGCAGTATTCGCCCAGACTCAGCCCCGCCGCGGCATCCGCCTGTATCCCTTCGCCGCGCACCGCCGCCAGGATCGCACAGCACGCCGTCAGCAGCGCGGGCTGCGTGTACCTCGTCTCATTCAAGCGGGAATTCCCGGTAAAGCAAAGCTCTTCCATGGAATATCCGGTCAGCTTTGACGCCTTTTCAAACACCGCACGGCTGACTTCATATGAATCATAAAATCCCTGTGCCATGCCGGCATATTGCGCTCCCTGACCCGGGAACAAAAACACGGTCTTGCTCATATCATTCTCCTCTTACATGAACCGATCGACGTGGGATAACAGCTCTTCCGCCTGCTGCGCGATCTCCTGAACCATTTCCCCGCAGGTCTGCTCCCTGGATACCAGACCCGCAATCTGTCCAGCCATCATGGAGCCGTTCTTCGTATCGCCCTCCTGCACCGCGCGGCGCAGGGACCCGATCGTCATCTCCTCAAGCTCCTCAAAGCTGCAGCCTTCCTTTTCCCGCTTCAGGTATTCCTTTGTCATCTGGTTGCGCAGAGTACGCACCGGATGTCCGGTCGACCGACCTGTCACAGCCGTGCCGATATCCTTCGCTTTCAGCACGCTCTCCTTGTAATTCGGATGGATCACACATTCCTCCGCCACAAGAAAGCGCGTCCCCATCTGCACGCCGTCCGCGCCTAGCATCAGCGCCGCGGCAAGACCGCGCCCGTCCCCGATACCGCCTGCCGCCACCACCGGTATCCGCACCGCATCCGCAACCTGCGGAACCAACGCCATCGTCGTCGTCTCGCCGATATGTCCGCCGGACTCGCAGCCTTCCGCGATCACCGCGTCCGCCCCCGCGCGCTGCATCATCTTAGCCAACGCCACGGACGCCACCACCGGAAACACCTTGATTCCCGCTTCCTTCCACTGCGCCATATAGGGACCCGGATTTCCCGCGCCGGTCGTCACGACCGGAACCTTTTCCTCTGCCGCGATCGCCGCGATCTCCTCCGCGTACGGACTCAGCAGCATCACATTGACTCCAAAAGGCCGATCCGTCTTTTCTCTGGTCTTGCGGATCTCCGCCCTGACATAGTCCGCCGGCGCATTCGCCGCCGCGATGATCCCAAGCCCTCCGGCGTTCGACACTGCGGACGCCAGGCTGCTCTCCGCCACCCATGCCATCCCTCCCTGAATGATCGGGTACCGGACGCCGAGCAGCTCTGTCAATGCCGTCCTGATCATTCGTCGATCCCCTTTCCGACCAGATAATCCACAACTGACTGCACCGTCGTCAGGCTCTCCAGCTCCTCCGCCGGAATCTCAATGTCGTACTCTTCCTCCAGCGCGCTCACAAGCTCAAACAAATCGAGGGAATCCGCGCCCAAATCCGCCTTAAAATCCGCCTCCGGGACCACCCGGCTTTCCTCCACATGCAGCTGCTCCGCAACGATTGAAACCAATTTCTCCAACATAATGTTCTCCTCTTTTCCGCAATAATGTATTTATGGTTCATATTCCTCTATAAAGTGAGGAATTACCCATCTGATTGACATATTCCTCCGCCTTTTAATCAGCGGTATAAATAATGATGCGTCCAGCACACTGTGTGCTGAAAATGACTAAAACAAGACGCCGCACCGCGACGCTGTTTGCATTTATTTTATCTTCATTCCGTCCAGAAATACACCAAAGGCATAACGAAAGCCACGCACGGCTTCCTCCTCGGGCAGTTCCCTTGCGAGCGCGTCCGCATTGTAGCCCCGGATAAAACACCAGATGGCGTAGCTCATCGTCTCGGAGTCCAGATCCGCTCTGGCTATGCCGCGGCTCTTGCCAAGCTCGATAAGTGCGCAGATCCGCTCCTGCCACCAGCGGTAATTCTCCTGCGACGTACTGTCCTGCGCGAAGACATACTGGTTCATGCCGGACTTCAGCTTATACGAGAGTGTCAGCGTTCCTGCGGCAATGTCCGTGATCTGCCCGAAGAAATCCCCCTCCGGATCAAAGCGATCCTCAATGCTCTGGCGCATTCTGACAGCCATATCCCGATAGACAAGGGCAAGCACCTCCTCCACATTGTGAAAGCGGTTGTAAAAAACTCTGTTCGTCACATGCAGCGCCCGGATGATCTTCCGCACGGTGACGTCCCCCGCGCCTTTGCTTGTGTGAGATAAAGAAGCAATAGAAGTGTAAAAAATTTTGCCGTTCCCGTCCGGCGTTCCCCAGCGCCGGACAG
>CANQYP010000145.1 GCA_947628045.1 uncultured Lachnospiraceae bacterium
TAGCTCCTGTTGTAATTCTAGCGAAAAAAGATCAAAAGAACGAGGGTTAACGGGTGTGCTGATCAGCGGCCGAAATGAACTGAAGTGCGGATCGTGCTAAATGATCTGAACTGCGGTCAGGGTGCGCTGAACTGCGACCGGGGTGGGCCAGAACCCCGGAATAATCACTGGAACAATTAAAGGTCCGGAAGGATAACGGAATGATTAAGGTAATCACGGGAATCCGCAGATGCGGCAAGTCGTTCCTGCTTTTCGTGTTGTACAAAAAATACCTGCTGGAGAATGGGGTCGATCAAGAACATATCATTGAGATCGCGCTGGACGGCATCGAAAACGAAGAGCTGCGGGATCCGAAGAAATGCTATCAGTATATCAAGGATTCGATGCAGGACGACGGGAGATATTATCTGTTCCTGGACGAAGTGCAGTTTATGCCGCGCTTTGAGGAAGTGCTGAACAGCCTGCTGCGCATGAGCAATCTCGACGTATATGTAACCGGCAGCAATTCCAAATTTCTGTCGAGCGACATCGTGACAGAATTTCGTGGCAGGGGCGACGAGGTTCGGATCTACCCGCTGTCCTTCGCGGAATTTTACTCGGTTTTTCAGGGGGATTATGAGGACGCCTGGGAGGAATACATGAGATACGGCGGACTTCCGCAGGCGGCGCAGTTTGCAACCGAGCGCCAGAAGGCGGAATACCTGAAAAATATATTTGCGAACGTCTACATCAAAGATGTCGTGGAGCGGAATCGGATCCAGAATGTCGACGAGATCGGAACGCTGGTGGATATCCTTGCCTCCGCCATCGGATCGCTCACCAATCCGACCCGTATCTCCAACACGTTTGCCAGCGAACGCGGAAACAGCTACAGCAACAAGACCATTTCCAATCATATTGACTATCTGACGGAGGCGTTTCTGATCTCCAAGGCAAATCGCTATGACATCAAGGGCAGGAAATATGTGGGCGCGAATCTGAAATATTATTTTACGGATGTGGGGCTGCGTAACGCAAGGCTGAATTTCCGGCAGCAGGAATCCACCCATATCATCGAGAATATCGTCTACAATGAACTGCTTGTGCGCGGCTACAATGTGGACGTCGGCATCGTGGACGTGTACGAAAAAGGCGGCGCCGGGAAACGGATCCACAAGCAGTTAGAGGTCGATTTCGTGGTAAATCAGGGCAGCCAGCGCTATTACATTCAGGTGGCATACGATCTCTCTTCGGAAGAAAAGCAGACACAGGAATTTCACTCGCTGCGAAACATTCCCGATTCATTCAAGAAAATTGTGATCGTGAACGGAACCGCAAAGCCCTGGAGAAACGACGAGGGCTTTGTGATCATGGGAATGAAATATTTTCTTCTCAACGCGGACAGCCTGGAATTCTAGACGTGCCTCATTCGACCAAGGCAGCCCGCTCGTCAAGCCATCCCTGCACCGTGTCCAAACTAACCTTGACAGCTCTCGCAATTTTGTCGACTGGAAGTCCCATGTCGCAGAGCTCGTAGGCAGTGTCCTTTGCCTGTTTGAGCATGCCCTGCTGCATACCCTGTCGCATACCCTGCTGCACTCCAGCCTCAATCTCGTTCCTCATCAACCATCTCATCGCATCATTCATATCAGAAAATCTCCTTGTCATCTTGTCATATAGATCAGAGTTTGCCGCGACGCTCACCTGCAGAACAGCGTCTACATTCTCGCGCTCTCCTTGTTCGGTGAATTTCTGCATCTCTTCGGCAAACCCACGTATGTCTTCTTCCCGCGCATGTTTCGAAAGAACCTTCAGACTCCTATGTTTCTGCCCGTCCAGCTCCTTTGTCACAATAACCTGCGCAGGGATATACAGCCCTTCTATGTAATATATGCCGTTGCGCTCCCTTTTAACTGAGCAGTTATATTTTTCCAGATTGCAAAACAACTCTCTCGGATAATTCTCTCGAAAAAGAGATACCGTTAATTGGTCTGCGGGAATCTGATCGACTGTTTCGCCGAGACCCTTATAAATATAGGCATAGCCAACTGCCTTGAAAAAATCATCGATTGAAAGCCCGTCGTCCGGCGACTTATATTCCACGATGTTGTATTGACGGAAAATACTGCCAATCTCATTCTCAATCCGAACATTGTCCGGTTTTCTGATCACCAGCAGGTCGATCTGCAGGGGTTTCTTGCTTAAATTGTACTCACGCTGGAAATACAGGTCTGCCCGGTTGGCAGATAGCTCAAGTTCGGCAGCCGCATAAAAAGCGGGATGCCATTGTATGTCCATATCGGACAGGAACATCGATTCATTCTTTTTATAAGATTGCATTCGCGTTACATGTTCTCTTCCCCCGTCGAAAACACAGATCCGAATCCACTGTTATAGATATATTATACAAGGCAGCACGAAGAATTTCAATTAAAATATTCTTAAAATATAGCCTGTGTTTCTGTTTTTATGCAGTAAGAGTAAGTGGAATCGGCAAATTGCGACCCCAGACATTTGACAAAAAAGTATCTCGTCATACCCCTTGACATTTTCGGCAGGAACATTCAAAATAAAGGTATCCGAAACGAAACTGAGGCGTGGCTTGCATTCCTGAGTCAAGACGACCCGGCGATCATTCTCCGGTTGATTGATTCATACCCGGAGTTCAAGCCCATGTATGAAGACGTATATCGTCTTTGCCAGAATGTGGAGAAAGTGATGGGAATATTTTCAGAGGAACTGCGGATTCTCGATCGAAATACAGTGCAGTATATGATAGATGAAATGCAGACACAGATCGACAGCCTGAAAGCGCAGGTCGACAGCCTGAAAGCACAGACTGAAACTCAGAAAGCACAGGCTAAAAATCGGAAGGTACAACTTATAGAAAAGGATCAAACGATCCAAACTCTTAAACGACGCATTACTGAGCTTGAAAAACAATTGGACAAATAACTTCCTAAACAAAGGGACAGCGGAAAATATTAAATATCGCTGTCCTTTTTGGTTCATCGTACATGCTCCAAAACAATCAATAATTCAGCCGTCTCTCAGCGTAAAGGTTTCGACAGATAAGTATCTGCCATGCCGAGGACTATGAAAAAAAGCGGAGCGGTATAATACATCGTGTTTCCAAAGCAAGAGGAGGCAAGATAGCCGAACGCCGCCGCCAGAGCCGCAATGGTACAGGGAGAAACCTCAAAACGACGTTTCCAGGAACTCAAAAACACGGAGGCAATAGCGCCGACATAACAGATAAGCGCGGGAATTCCAAAAAACGCCGCATACTGTAGAAATTCATTGTGCGGACGATCATTGCCTGCTTCCGCAGCAAGCCGCGCGCCGATCCCTTCTACGCCGTATCCCAGCAATGGACGCTCAGATATCATTTGAAAGGTGGATTTCCAGAGTCTCCATCGGGACGAACCAGCAAAACTGGCGTCCGGTGAAGAGTCGATGACTAGTTTTATATCAGTAAAAAGCGACAAAATATTCACCAAGACTGCTTTGAAATTTACGACAAGCGAAACCGCGATAAACACACCGAGCAAAATGAAAGTTTTCAGATTCCGTTTCTTGTCTTTTATTCGGAAAAGCACAATAAGAAACACGAGCGTTGTAAGCACCGCAAGGTATGCCCCAAACGTATCGTTAAATATAAGAACAACATTGAAAAGGATGAAAGCCAAAAGGTATAGCATCTGTGAAAGCGCTTTTTCAGCGGAGACAAACATAGCGCCGCTCAATGTTATGGCAATCACAAGGCTATATCCATAGTGATTTGTATTATAATAAATTCCCACAATACCGAAAGCACCAAATGCATCGGTGAGGGAGGACAAGAAAACAAGTTCATGTTCTGACGCTATGATATACAATAAAGTTGCAGCAGCTATCAAAAAAGACGCCGCCAAAAATCCGTTTATCAGGCGACGCTTTACCTGCTCGCTGTCAATAAGCGACGTGACAAAATAGTAAACGGCAGGATATATAAGAAAGGAACCTAACGTCTCATGGCGATAGATGTCGCCGAGCAGTGCCTCCTCGGAAAAGCCATTCCGAATTGTTGAAAGAAACATTAAAAAAATCAACGCGCTGAAACAGATTACGGCAGGATTTTTGTATATCGATAAATCGTCCGTCGTTGTACCATAACGGAGCTTGAAAAAGTAAGCCGTTGCTGCAAGTAATCCCGTGATCGTCACGCCGCAGTTGATCCAGAGTATATCCGTACGATAGCCGTTGTGAAAGAACAGGCACTTAAAAAACTCCACCGCCATTGCGATGATAAAAGTCATTGCAGGAAAAGCGAGAAAGAGAGACACCATATCTTTCGGAATACTCTCCGCAGCTTTCCGGGGATCGTCTGTTTTCAGAAACATTTTTATTTTTCTTGCTGTCTCCTTCATAGTTCTGCTCCGTCTACCTGCTCTGAAATATCGTATCATGCAGATATGGAATTTCAGACTGTAAGCAAAGCTGATGTCGGGAACGATCTCTGGCATCAGCTTTGCCTAAATCTAAGGCGGAAAATCACGAGATTTTCCGCCTCATTATTTTACTTATGGATAAACCGGCATTCTCAATTTTACCGTTCTTTCTGGAAGAATAAATATTTATGACGTCTTATAGTCCGGTGCCGTACTACCTTCCACGACTTCCCAGTTATCTCCTTCCAGCGTAGCGCTAACTACAGTGCCATCTTTAGAACATGGGAATGTAATCCGCATTTTCTTAATCTTATATAGGTCACGCCCTGTGTCACCCATAGGAGTTGCGTCAGTAACAGCAAATGTATCAGATGTACCAGATGTAGCGATATCCGACAGCTCACCTATTCTATCATAATTATGCTGAAGATAATTAGTTAAACTGGTATAAGAAGTACCAGTAGCTGTCAATACATCTGCTGCAAATCCTTCATCTGCAACTGCCTGACATGCCATATAGATATTTCTTGCATCCAGTACATACTGTTTCTTCTTCGCCTCATCAATCCACCCCAGCAGAGCCGGTACCAGGATCGCCGCCAGGATCGCCAGGATAACCAGCACCACTATCAACTCAACCAGAATTGCGCAAGAGAGGCGGGGAGGACGGAGATCCGGCGTTTGTCCCGCCTCTGCGATTCTGTTTTGCATCTGATTGTTTGGGCGGGGAAGAGGGTCGGGGGCATAGGACGGTTTTCACTTTTTTCCCGCCTGATTCCATTTTGCATCTATTTTCCCGTTTTTTCCAAAACGGCAAAGTCTTCCAGACGCTCCAGCCGCGCCGCCACTTCCTGTTGTTTCCCGGGGTAGAGGTGGCTGTATACGTTCATGGTGGTCTCCACCTTCTCATGCCCGAGGCGTTCGGCGATCAGGAGCGGGGTGAATCCCAGCTCAATCAGGAGAGAGGCGTGGGAGTGGCGCAGGTCGTGCAGACGAATGCGTTTCAGGCAAAGCTGCGCGCAGGTGCGTTCCAGCTCTTTTGTCAGCATGTATTTGTGAAACGGAAAGAGCAAGGACGCATCGCCGGGCGTGAGCGTGTCGGTGTAGCGGCTCAGGAGGTCGGCGAGAAAGGAAGGAATGCTGACGGTGCGGTTGCTCCGGGCGGTCTTCGGCGGAGTGACGACGTCGCCCTTGCGGGAGCGCTGGCAGGATTTGTTGATGCGGATCGTGTGCGCGGCAGGGTCGAAGTCGGCGCGGGTGAGCGCCAGCAGTTCACCCACGCGCATTCCTGTGTAATAGAGGGTCTGGAATGCGACTGTGGTGGGCGCGTCCGGAGGGAGCGCGGCGAGGAACTGCCGGAATTCCGACAGCGTCCAGAACTGCATTTCCCCGGCTTGCCCGGAGCCGATGCTCCCTGCTTTGCGGCAGGGGTTTTCGCGCAGCTCGTAATACTTCACCGCGTAGTTGAAGATGGCGTTCAGCTGGTTGTAGATCGTTTTCAGATAAGTGGGGGAGTAGGGGCGCCCACTCGCCGGGTCACCCTGCAGAAGGGACGCCTCCCAGCTGCGCACGTCGCAGGGGCGGATCCGGTTTATGGTGAGACCGCCGAACCAGGGGAGGATCTTTTCCTGAATGATGTAGCGCTTGCCGCGCACGGTGGAGGCGCGCAGCCGATGGGACATGTCTTCGAGGTAGATCTCGGTGAACGAGGAAAAAAGCATGGTCGGGTCGCGGCGGGAGACCAGCAGGAATTCCCGCTCCCATGCGAGCGCGCTTTTTTTGGTGGCGAAACCGCGCCGGAATTTCTTGCGGCGTTTGCCGTTGCTGTCTTTGTAGTAGAACTGGCTGATCCATTTTCCGGTTTTTTTGTCCTTGCTTGCTGACATTTTTGTTACCTCCTTATCTTTTGCGGGATTATGGGGCGTAATGCCCGGATTTTCAGCGCAAATGCGCGTCGGTAAAGGGAATTGTAGCATATTTTGGCATGCGTCGTTGCGGCGACGGCAAAGCCGCGGGAGAGATATCGTGTATATTTCACAAAAATTTCTTGAGTAATGAAGGGTTTTAAGGTATACTTACATAAGATATGCTTTTCTAATTTAACGTGGGGGCGTATGCCCGGCGGATCGCGGTACGGGATGCGGCGGGGTACATGGAGTAATGGAATGAAGAAAAAAGACGTTCGTATGGTAAACGGCTGGAGGCTGACGGCGGTGATCCTGATGCTGCTGCTTGTGATCGGGGTGGCGTCGCTGGTCGGGCTGTATTTTGTCTGGCGCTCCGAGGCGCATCTGG
>CANQYP010000146.1 GCA_947628045.1 uncultured Lachnospiraceae bacterium
GCTCTACGAGGTCGTGTGTCAGCTCGTCGAACTTTGCCCTGCTCAGATCCATCTCGAAGTGTTTCGGGCCGGTCTCGTTCGCCGTGATGAACGGAAGGTTGATGTTGGTCGTGGTGGAAGAAGAAAGCTCCTTCTTCGCCTTCTCCGCCGCCTCCTTCAGTCTCTGCAGCGCCATCTTGTCGTTCGAGAGGTCGATGCCCTCTTTATTCTTGAAATCCTGGATCATGTAGTCCGTGATCTTCTGGTCGAAGTCGTCGCCGCCGAGGCGGTTGTTGCCATTCGTCGCGAGCACCTCGATGACGCCCTCGCCGATCTCGATGATGGACACATCGAAAGTACCGCCGCCGAGGTCGTAGACCATGATCTTCTGCTCTTTCTCATTGTCGAGACCGTAGGCAAGCGCAGCCGCCGTCGGCTCGTTGATGATACGCTTCACGTCGAGGCCCGCGATCTTGCCCGCGTCCTTGGTCGCCTGGCGCTGCGCGTCGTTGAAGTAAGCCGGAACGGTGATGACCGCCTCCGTCACCTTCTCGCCGAGGTAGTTCTCAGCGTCCGCTTTCAGCTTCTGAAGGATCATCGCGGAGATCTCCTGCGGAGAATATTTCTTGCCGTCGATCTCTACGCGGTAGTCGCTGCCCATGTGCCGCTTGATCGAAGAGATCGTGCGGTCCGCGTTCGTGACCGCCTGGCGTTTCGCGGACTCGCCGACGAGACGCTCGCCGTTTTTGGAAAATGCTACGATGGACGGAGTCGTCCTCGACCCCTCCGTGTTCGTGATGACGACGGGCTTGCCGCCCTCCATCACAGCCACACAGCTGTTTGTGGTTCCCAGATCAATACCGATAATCTTACTCATAATAAATTCCTCCTTGAACTTGGTTCTCTGTAACTCGTTGTGATCTCTGTTCCGCTGCCCTGCCGCAGGCAGTCTGCAGCCTTTCTTATTTCTCTGTCATTCGCTGTCTGAGTTTTCACTCAGTTCGCGACCTTCACCATGCTGTGGCGGACCACCGCGTCGCGGTAGAGGTAACCCTTCTGGAATTCCTCGACGACGGTGTTCTCTCCCGCCTCCTCATCCTCCACATGCATCACCGCGTTGTGGAAGTTCGGGTCGAACGGCTTGCCGACCGCCTCGATCGGCGTGACCCCGATGCCCTCGAGCGTCGTGAGCATCTGCCGGTAGACCTTCTCCATGCCCTGCACGAACGGGTCTTCCTTCTGCTCGTCGGAAAGCCCCGCGAACCCGCGCTCAAAATTGTCGATCGTCGGCAGGATCTTCTCGATCACGCTCTTCGCGCCGATCTCGTACATCGCCGACTTCTCCTTCTCGGAGCGCTTGCGGAAATTGTCGAACTCAGCCATCTGCCGCTGCACCCGGTCGGTCAGCTCCTCGATCTGCTGGTCCCGCTTGTCTTTCTTTTTCTTTCCGAACAGACCTCTGCGGACGTTCCCGTCCTGCCCCGGATTCTCCGTATTCTCATCGTCCGGCGCCCCGTCGTCCGGTCCGTCTTCGTCTTCCTCGCGGGAACCGCTGTCTGTGTCCTGCGCGTCTCCTGCATCCGCCTCACGGCTTTCCCCGTCTCCGGCTGGCGTCTCCTGCGCGGTCTCTTCCGAAACGTCCTGCTGCCCGGTCTTCTCGTCTCTGTCCTCTCCCGCGGATG
Source organism: uncultured Lachnospiraceae bacterium (assembly GCA_947628045.1). Lineage (GTDB taxonomy): Bacteria > Bacillota > Clostridia > Lachnospirales > Lachnospiraceae > Choladousia. The sequence goes on from CANQYP010000146.1 coordinate 1,662, forward strand.
TTTCACCGGCTCCTGCCGTGTCTTCCCGGAGGTTCTCCTCGCTCATCTCTTCGTTCCTGTTCTCTTCCAACGGTCTTCCACCTTTCTATTCCTTTTTGAATATCTGGTCAAGCTGCGCCATCAGTGTCCGCAACGTGTTGACTACCTTGTCGTAATCCATGCGTTTCGGTCCGATCACGCCGATCCTTCCATACATTCCTTCCCCGAGCTCGTAGGTCGCCGTGACTACGCTGCAGTCCTGCATGGTCGCGAGCGGCGCCTCCTGTCCGATGTAGACCTGGATCCCGGTCTCGTCCGTCTGAGCGTCCCGGCTGATCATATCGACCAGATCCTTCTTCTCCTCGAACGCACTGATCAACTCGCTTGCCTTCTCGCTGCTGCTCAGCTCCGGATATTTGAAAATGTTGGTCGCGCCGCTCGTGTAGATCTCGACCTCTTCTTCCTTCTGGATCGACTCCGCGACCGCGTCCAGCACCCGGTTGACGACCTCGCTGTGGATGCCCGCCTGCTCCTTGAGCTTTGCGATCGTGCCGAGGTTGATCTCCTCGAGCGTCAGCCCGTTCAGCGCCGTGTTGAGCAGAATGTTCAGCTCCAGAATCGTCTTCTGGTCGAGCCCGTGCTCGATCTCGAGCATCTTGTTCTTGACGATATTCCCCTCCGCCACGATCACCGCGAGGATCTGCGTCTCGCTGACGATCGAGAGCTGAATAAACTTCAGCTTCGTCCGATGGTACTGCGGTCCGGAGATCATCGCCGCGTAGTTCGTGTTCACCGCGAGCAGCCTCGCCATCTGCTTGAGCAGCAGTTCCATCTTGTCCTGCCGCTGCAGCACGAGCTCCTTCATCTCCGTGACCTCGCGGTCCTTCTCCTCCATCATGTAATCCACATAGAGGCGATAGCCCGCGTCGGAAGGAATGCGCCCCGCCGAGGTGTGCGGCTGAAGGATCAGCCCCATCTCCTCGAGATCCGACATCTCGTTCCGTATAGTGGCGGAGCTCAGATTCAGATCCGCGAACTTCGATATCGTCCTCGACCCGACCGGCTCGCCCGTCTCCAGGTAAGTCTTGATGATCGCTTTCAGGATCGTCCATTTCCGATCATCCAGTTTCATCTGAGCGCCTCCTTTCCTGTGCTGTTAGCACTCTACTCAATCGAGTGCTAACATCTACGTTGTTACTATAATACCGCTCCTGTCTTTTGTCAATAGTTTTTTTTATTTTCTTTCGCGCGTTGTGTCGAAATTGCTCACATGATATGATTTGACATTTTCCATTTGTATGGTATAGTAGATTTCAGTACGAATTTAACTGTTTGAATTTCACGAGAGGACTTATTATATGAAGAAAGAAACCATTGTCGGCATTCTCCTGGCGATTCTCGCCATCGCGGCGCTCGGCGTGTTCGCCGGGTATCTGACCTGGCAGTACCGCGACCAGATCCTCCCCGTCTCCGACGAGGGCGTGGAATCCGAGGCGGACGCCGTCCTTCAGGCGCTGCGGGAGACCTCCGCGGAGACAGAGACGTCCGAAGATACACAGGAGACGGAGAACGCGCCGGAGAACAGTGAAGACACCGCCGTGGCAGACAAGCCTTCCACGGGCAGCGCCGCGTCCGTCCCGGCTCCCGCCGTGATCTGGGTCGGCGACTCCCGCACGCTCGGCATGCAAAAAGCCGTCGCCAACAGCGACGTGTACATCGGCGCCGCCGGCGAAGGCTATGACTGGTTCGTCGAGACCGGGCTGGACGAGCTGCGCGCCGCGCTCGAGGCGCACCCGGAATCCGTGATCGTTTTCAATTTCGGGGTCAACGATTATGACAATCTGGAAAACTACATGGAGCTGTACGGCTCGCTGCTCGAGGAATATGCGGACCGGCATTTCTATTTCCTGTCGGTCAACCCGATCGACCCGGAGCAGTGCCAGAACATCACGAACGAGGAGATCGCGGACTTCAACGACCATCTGCGCCGCCTGTCCCCGGACGCCTATCTGGACAGCTACACGCTGATCAAGGCTGCCGAGATCCAGACGATCGACGGGATCCACTACTCCCAGGACGATTACCGTTTCATCTACGACTACGCGGTGAAACAGATCGTGAAAATCGAGCAAGCCCGCGCGGACGATTCCGGAACCTGATTTGAATCGGAGACTTTGTTCCGATTCCAATTGCCAATTTCATAGGCAACTGCAAAAGAGGCAGAACATTTCCGGAAAGGACCTATCGGGGCGTCCGCCCGGAGATGTTCTGTCTCTCACGGTATTTCAGGCGCCGCTCATTCCGCCTCGACCCGGAACACGACCGGCTTGTCGCTGCGGAATCCTGTCTCGATCACAAGTCCTTCCTCCGTCTGCTTCCAGACAGGCTCTTCCGCGTATCCGAGCACGCGGACGCACTTTATGATGCCCTGAAAGCTCCTGTTCTCATTGACGTCCCGCGCCTTCCCGAGCGACCGGACACAGTACCGCCCCTCCTCGCTGCACTTCAGCGCGATCGCGTAAATGCGCCCGCCCGCCGCCGTGAACCGAAAATCGCAGCAGCTGTAGCCCGGGTCTTTTCCCTCCGAAAATTTCTTGTCTGAAACGTTCGCCTCTCCCTCGCCCCAGATCTTCCAGGGGCAGGAGCCATAGATCGCTTCTTTATTTATATCCATCCACGCCCCGATCTCCTCAAGGACCTTCCGCTCTTCCTCGCAGATCGTCCCGTCTGCCTTCGGTCCCACATTCAAAAGTAGCCGCCCGTTCTTGCTGACGACGTCCGCCAGCACCTGAATGAGCGCGCCTGCCGGGCGGAACGTGTTGTTTTCAGTGTAGCACCAGGAATTCAGGGCGATCGCCGTGTCCGACTGCCAGACAAACGGCTGCGCAGCCGCAAACTGCCCGCGCTCCACGTCCGGCACCGCCGTCCCAAACGGGAACGCGTCGTGCTTGTAGTTGATCACAACGCCGTCCGTCCCCCATTCGGCTGCGCGGTTGTAATAGTAAGCCGCCGCCTTCCGAAGATACGGTCCCGCCGAGAAATGCTGGATCCACCAGTCAAAATACAGGATGCGCGGGCGGTAGCGGTCGATGAGCTCGCAGGTGCGCACCAGCCAGTCCTGCAGAAATTCCTCCGTCGGGACCGGCTCGCTGAACCGGTCGAAGTGATCCGCCTCCGGCATGGACGGCCAGTACAGATCGCCCCGCTCAAACTCGCCGCGGATGTCGCTGTCGAATTTTCTTCCGTTTCCCAGAAAGAACCAGTGCTCGATCCGATGGCTTGAGGCTCCGGCGGTCATGCCCCGCGCGCGCGCCGCCTGAAAGAGCTCCCCGAGCACGTCGCGTCGCGGTCCCATGTCTGCCGCGTTCCATTTGGAGATCTCGCTTTTGTACATCTGGAACCCGTCGTGGTGCTCCGCGACCGGGATCACATACTGCGCTCCGGCAGCCTCAAACAGGGAAAGCCAGGCGTCCGGATCGAAGTGCTCCGCCTTGAACATCGGCACAAAATCTTTGTAGCCGAACTCCTTCTGCGAACCGTACACCGCCCTGTGATGCTCGTACTCCGCGCTCCCCTCGATATACATACCCCTGGGGTACCACTCCGTGCAGAACGCGGGAACGCTGAACACACCCCAGTGAATGAAGATTCCGAACTTGAGCTCCCGGTACCACTGCGGCACGCGGTAGGCGGCGAGGGACAGCCAGTCGTCCCGGAACGGTCCCTGCTGTATCACACGATCAATCGTTTCAAGATATGGACTCATATTGTACATAAACTTTCTACCCTGCCCTTTCTTCACGTTTTTTGCAATGTCTTCACTCAATATACCATTCTTCTCTGACAAAAACAATAAAAAATAACCAAAAATTTCATCATTAACTCGTTAAATTCCACAATTGTCTAGAAGGATAAAATCATTTATAATAACAATATAGCCAAATTTGGTACAAAACAATTCAGGAGGAACGAGTCATGAAAAAACAACAAGGAGCCGTCGCGGTGAAAAAGAAAAAAATCACCCCTCAAACGCTCTGGCGGCAGCGCTATCTCTTGCTGATGTCGCTGCCCTTTGTCGTGTGGGTCATCATTTTCAAGTACATACCTCTGTGGGGCTGGACGATGGCGTTCCAGGAGGTCAAGCCGGCGACCTTCTCGCTGCCCATCTGGGAGCGCACCTTCGCCGGGTTCAAGAACTTCACCAAGGCGTTCCATGACCGCCTCTTCACACAGGTCATGATCAACACGCTCGGGACGAGCATTCTCGATATCGTCGTCGGCACAGTGTCCGCGATTGGTTTCGCGGTCCTGCTCAATGAACTGAAGTTCCAGCGCACGAAAAAACTCTCCCAGACGATCTCTTACCTGCCGCACTTTGTGTCGTGGGTCATCATCGCCAGCATCGCAAAGAACATTTTCAACGACGGCGGCGTGATCGACACCCTCTTCAACACCAGATTTCATCTGATGAGCACGAACTCCCCGCTGATCTGGGTCGTCATCGTCGTCATCAACTGCTGGAAAGAGGTCGGATGGAACGCGATCATCTACCTCTCCGCGATGGCCGGGATCGACACGGGGCTCTATGAGGCGGCTGAGATGGACGGCGCGAGCCGGTTCCAGCGGATCTGGCACATCACGCTCCCGGGCATCCGCCCGACGATCGTCGTCATGACGATCATGAGCATCGGCAGCATCCTCGGCGTAGGAATGGAGCGCCAGATGCTTCTGAGCAATCCTCTGGTGCAGGATCACACGATGGTTCTCTCCTGGTTCTCGTACACCCGTGGTATCGGCAGCAGCGATTACGGTCTCGGTACCGCGATCGGCGTGTTCCAGTCCGTCATCGGCATCACGCTTCTGCTGATCGCCAACAAGATCGCCGGCAAGATCGGCGAGGACAAGCTGATTTAAGGGGGTGGGGATATGGCAGTCAAAAAGAAAAAAACATGGTTCGACTATTTCCTGCTCGTATTCTTCATCTTTCTGATGGTCATCACGCTCTATCCGTTCCTGAACGTGCTCGCGATCTCGTTCAACGACGCGACGGACACCGTGCGCAA
>CANQYP010000147.1 GCA_947628045.1 uncultured Lachnospiraceae bacterium
CGTCATCATGGCGGACGCCGATGTCGACGGCGCACACATCAGCACGCTGCTTCTGACGCTGTTCTACCGCTTCATGCCGGAGCTGATCTACGAGGGGCACGTCTACATCGCGATGCCGCCGCTGTACAAGGTGATCCCGGCGAAGGGCAAGGAGCAGTACCTCTACGACGACAAGGCGCTCGAGCAGTACCGGAAGACGCACAAGGGCGCGTTCACGCTGCAGCGCTACAAGGGGCTCGGCGAGATGGACGCCCAGCAGCTCTGGGAGACGACACTGAACCCGGAGACGCGCATCATGCAGCGCGTGGAGATCGAGGACGCGCGCATCGCGTCGGGCATCACACAGATGCTGATGGGGACGGAGGTGCCGCCGCGCAAGGCGTTCATCTATGAGCACGCGCAGGATGCGCTGCTCGATGTCTGAAATACAGCGGCAGGGATATCTCCGGGTGGACACCCCTATAGGTCCTTCCCGGAGATATCCCTGCCCGCTGCGGCTGCAGACTATGGAACTTTACAATTTGTGCAGATTATAGATTTAGGAGAGTTTGAAAATGGACGGACAGATCATAAGAGCCGAGTATTCTGATATCATGCAGAAATCTTACATCGACTACGCGATGAGCGTCATCATCTCGAGGGCGCTGCCGGACGTGCGGGACGGGCTGAAACCGGTGCAGAGGCGGACGCTCTACGACATGTATGAGCTCGGGATCCGCTATGACAGACCCTACCGGAAATGCGCGCGTATCGTGGGCGACACGATGGGCAAATTCCACCCGCACGGCGACAGCTCGATCTATGAGGCGCTCGTCGTGATGGCGCAGGACTTCAAGAAGGGCATGACGCTCGTGGACGGGCACGGCAATTTCGGCTCGATCGAGGGCGACGGGGCGGCGGCGATGCGCTACACGGAGGCGCGTCTGGAGAAGGTCACGCAGGACGCGTTTCTCGCCGATCTGGACAAGGACGTCGTGGATTTCGGCCCGAATTTCGACGAGACGGAGCGGGAGCCGCTGGTGCTGCCGGTGCGCATTCCGAACCTGCTCGTGAACGGGGCGGACGGCATCGCGGTCGGCATGGTGACCTCGATCCCGCCGCACAACCTCGCCGAGGTGATCGACGCGGTCAAGGCGATGATCCGCAACAACAAGATCACGACCGAGGGGCTGATGAAATATGTGAAAGGTCCGGACTTCCCGACCGGCGGCGTCATCGTGAACCAGGACGAGCTCCCGGCGATCTACGAGACCGGGCAGGGCAAGATCCGCATTCGCGGGCGCGTGGAGCTGGAGAAGGCGAAGGGCGGGAAAGAGCGCCTCGTGATCACGGAGATCCCGTACACGATGATCGGCGCGAACATCGGCAAATTCCTGAACGACATCGCGGCGCTCATCGAGACGAAGAAGACGACGGACATCGTCGACATCTCGAACCAGTCCTCGAAGGAGGGTATCCGCATCGTGCTGGAGCTCAGGAAGGGCGCGGATGTCGAGCGCCTGCAGAATCTGCTCTACAAGAAGACCAGGCTCGAGGACACCTTCGGCGTGAACATGCTCGCGGTTGCGGACGGCAGACCGGAGACGCTGGGGCTGCGGCAGATCCTTGAGTACCATGTGGATTTCCAGTTTGAGCTGGCGACGCGAAAGTACCAGAACCTGCTCGAGAAGGAAGAGAAGAAGAAGGAGATCCAGGAGGGGCTGATCCGCGCCTGCGATGTGATCGACCTGATCATTGAGATCCTGCGCGGCAGCAAGAGCCGGGATCAGGTGAAGGCGTGCCTCGTGGAGGGCGTCACGGACGGCATCAAATTCAGGAGCGAAAAGTCGAAAAAGCTGGCGGCAAAGCTCTTGTTCACCGAGGCACAGGCGAACGCGATCCTCGACATGCGCCTGTACCGCCTGATCGGGCTCGAGGTCGAGGTGCTGATGAAGGAGCACGAGACGACCCTCGCGAACATCACGCGCTATAAGGATATCCTGAACAATTACGGCTCGATGGCGGCGGTCATCATCAAGGAGCTGGACGCGTTCAAGCGGGAGTTCTGCCGACCGAGGCGCACCGCGATCGAGAACGCGGAGGAGATCGTGCTCGAGGAGCAGAAGATCGAGGAGATGCCGGTCGTCTTCCTGATGGACCGTTTCGGCTATGTGCGCACGATCGATGAGGCGACCTACGAGCGCAACAAGGACGCGGCGGACGCTGAGCAGCGTTTTGTGATCCACTGCCTGAACACGGACCGCGTCTGCGTCTTCACGGATGCCGGCAAACAGCACCTGCTGAAGGTGCTCGACGTGCCGTTCGGCAAGTTCCGCGACAAGGGCACACCGGTCGATAACCTCTGCAATTACGACAGCGCCCAGGAGAATTTCGTCGCGGTGATGGCGCTGAACGACATCAGGGACACGGTGCTGACCTTCGTCACGAGACAGGCGATGGTGAAACAGGTCGAGGGCTGCGAGTTCGACGTGTCCAAGCGGACGATCGCGGCGACCAAGCTGCAGGACGGCGACGCGGTGCTTGCGGTGCACGCAGCGCACGAGCAGGCGCATCTCGTGCTGGCGACGAAGGCGGGATATTTCCTGCGTTTCCCGGCGGCGGAGATCCCGATCAAGAAGAAGACGGCGATCGGCGTGCGCGGCATGAAACTCGGCGCGGGCGACGAGATCGCGGCGGTCTACTGGCTCGAGGGCGGCGAGTGCCCGGAGGTGACGTTCGCGGACAAGCCGGTGCACATCAATCGGCTGCGCATCGGCTCGCGCGACTCGAAGGGGAGCAAGGCGCGGTAGGCGTAAAATACGATTGCGGCAAGCACCTTTACTCAAAAGATTTCCAGCAGTTTTTCTTCAGAAAACGGCTGATTGTAGAGATATTTTCTCCCTCATAAAAGCGAATCAGCAGTTTCTTGAACTCAGAGACATGGATTTCAGGAATGACCAGAAACCCCTGACCGTGAGCGATCAGATAGTGATTTGCGTAGATGACGGACGCGCGTTTGTTTCCGTCAATGAAAATCTGCGTCTTCATGCAGTACATGCATAATTCGACGGCGATATCGATCTCCTTTTTTCCGGAACTCAGGATTTCCTGTATATGTTCCTTTACCACAGATTCGATTGGAACAGGTGGGAGGTAGGAGCTGCCGCCTATTGTGACCGGAACGCCGCGGATCCTGCCGCCATCGCTGAAAAAGCCTTCATTGACCAGTTTCGCGATATGGCAGAGCATGTAGTAATCGGATTTGCCCTGAATTACGTCTCGATCCAGTATGAATTCCCACGCATGTTTCAGATTCAGGATTTTCTGGATGTCGGACGCGGTCATTCCTGAGACGATTCCGTTGTCAATAATGTCTTCCGTTTGAGGGAAGGATGTTGCGACTCCCTCAAGAACAGCCTGATCGTAGATGTTGGCTTTCATGTTGGCGCGGGCAAAATCGAGATTACGCACGACTCGGGCGGGAAGTTCTTTATCCTCGTAGCCGAGCTTTGCAAGCGAATTCTCCAGCTTTCGTATATTTTTACGCAATTCTCTTGCCTCTCGGGCATTTTTGAGCAGTAGCTGATACAGTTCGTCTGAATAAACGTCGACATAGGTGGAGGTGACTCTGCTCCCAATCCTTTTTCTTACATACAGATATTTGCCGGAACTCTGCTCTTTGACTTCCGGCGTGCCGTCGTAGGGCAAAAGATTCAGGCGTGCCTGAAAATCTGCTTTTTGGTGTAACAATTCCTGAATTTCAAAAAAAGTATTGTCCATGATAAATTCTCCCTAGGGAACAAATGTGGATTTATTATACGAGAATGTTCCCTAAAATGCAAGGGCGGATCTTGAAAATTTGTAATGAAAAATACTGACTGGAAATTAATTTCTTGTAATTTATTCGATATGGAGTTATCATTTTTATAGTTTGCAAAAGGTATCCTGTGCGGTGCACGGGGAATGTGCGGGATTGAAACAGGGGAGACGGAGGTCGAATGATGCGGGCAAAAAGCAGAAGATACTGGAAAGGCATATGGCTGGCTGCAATATGCATGATGATTTGTGGGGTAATGTTTTTTTCGGATGCGGGGGACGCCGCCGCTGAGGAGCTTGTAACTTTGCAGGCTGAGGCTGACTTTTTTAACGAGGCTTGTGACTATATCTTAAATAGAATAAACAGCGTAAGAGCAAGCTGTGGATATAGTGCATGGGGATTTAATTCTCAATATCAGGAATTGGCGGAACAGCTTGCCACAAAGGTTCTTATTACTGGTGATGTAAAATCTATATCGGAAGACACAAGAGGGTTAGATGTCTCCACGTCAGTAATTTTATATTTTATGCCTTTTGGTTCGGGTGTCCGTCATGATACAGCAGACTATGATTCAATATCTGCTATTGTCAATGCCGACGGAATGGCTAATACTCTAATTGATCAACCATACAGAGAAAGCATAGGTTTGGGTATTATAATGAATAATTCAGATCAATATCCTACTTGTGCCGCAATGGTCTCTGTTGCAGGAAATAATAAACCAGACAATGCTCAAATCAGAGACACTGGTATTGTGAACGTTTCAATCCCTAAAAGCTATTTTGCTTTGAGCAATGGCAGAAATGATGGACCAAGATTTTATTGGGTGAAATCACAATTGATGTCATATGTCAAATTGGAAGTTGGTCAATCAAAAAAAGTTGAGCTTTATAACCAATATAAGACTGCTGAAACAACCATGACATTAAATACAGCTCAGGCAGTTTGGACTTCGTCAAACCCATCCGTTGCTGTGGTTAGTCCGGATGGCACGATCACAGGGGTGAAGGACGGCAAAACCACCGTTCAGGCGACGCTGTATGGGCAGACAGTAACCTACGATGTTATCATTGGAAAAGCGAAACAGACCTCTTCGGATACCCCGTCTGTAAAAAAGCTGAAGGATCTTCCGAAGAATTATCAGGGGCCCGCCGTTGTCGGGGGCAAGGAAGTCTATGTAAAGAACGGGAAAAAAGTTACAGGCAATGTGAAACTTGACGGAGCTACATACTATTATAAAAACGGAGTCAGGTTCACGGGCACGGAGGGGCAGTATTATTATAAGGACGGAAGGAAATACACCGGCTGGCTCAGGAAGAGCGGGAAAAAGTATTACTACGTGAAGGGCAAGCCGGTCAGGAATAAGTTCAAGACCATCAAGAACAAAAAATACTATTTCAACAAGAACGGTGTCATGCAGAAGGGGCAGGTCAAGGTAAAAGGCAAGTATTACTACTTTAATAAGTCCGGCGTGATGCAGAAAAACAAGTGGATCAAAATAAAGAACTACGAGTACTATTTCAACAAAAAAGGTGTCCGGACGAAAAAAAGAGCTGCGGGCGCAGCCTGATAAAAAGAAAAACAGCGGATAACGGGAATCGAACCCGCCTATCCAGCTTGGGAAGCTGGTGTTCTACCAATGAACTATATCCGCATGCGTGTATTATACAACGGAGACTCAAAATTTACAAGCATTTTTTTCGGCGGATTTTCCGCTGTAAATTCGGCGGGTTGTTTTGCGCATCTGGTTTTATTTGATTCTTGCGGGGGAACGGCGTTTGTGGTATGATTTCGATAGCTCGATTTTCATGCAACCGAAGGAGGATATTTATGAAAAAGAACGTATTGGTTTTTCTGCTTGCCTGCAGTCTGTGTCTCTCTTACGGCGCGACCGCTGTGCTTGCAGAGGAAGAGACAGAGGCGGGCGCTGCGGCGGAGGCGGCAGCGGGAGAGCTTTCCGATGACATTTACAGTTTCCAGGTCAAGCTGGACGGGGACGTCTATCAGTTCCCGATGAGCTGCGCGGATTTCATGGCGTTCGGCTGGACGTACGCGGAGGACGAGGACGTCGACATCTCCCCGAACAGCTACAGCTCGTTCCGCTTTACCAAGGGGAGCCTCGAGGCGTATGTGGACCTGTTCAACCTGGGGCTCAACACGATGCCCGCCACACAGTGCTCGGTGGGCGGTATGTCGGTCGATTCCTATCAGTTTGAGGACGCGCCGGAGACGGTGATCGAGTTCCCGAAGGGCGTCACCTTCAATGTATCCACGCTGGACGACATCAAGGCGGCGTGGGGCGAGCCGACTGACACCTATGAGGGCGACCTCTACACAAAGCTGACCTATGAGTATGATATCTATCAGAGCATTGAATTTGAGATCGACAGCGAGACCGGCGTGCTCGACAAGTTCGATCTCGAGAACCTGGTGCAGGAGGAGGGCGCGAACGACGCGGCAGCGGCGGAGGTGAGCGACGAGCCGACAGAGGCGGTGCTTGCCTACGAGGCTCCGACCGAGCTGGGCGACGACATCCATTCCGGCATCGTCGACTTCGCGGGGAATCTGTATCAGCTCCCGGCACCGGTGTCCGCGTTCCTCGAGAACGGGTTCACGCTCAAGCCGGACGAGTCGGACGCGGTGGTCGCGGGCGATTATTTCGGCTGGTTTGAGATGATCAAGGACGGCAAGACCTTCCGCGGGACGGCGGATAATCTCGACCCGAACGCGACGACGATCGAGAACTGTTTCGTCACCGAGGTCGAGGCGGACAGCTACGATGCGGACCTTCCGCTTGCGCTGCCGGGAGGCATCTCCAACCACATGAGCGCGGACGAGCTGATGCCGATCCTCGAGACGCTC
>CANQYP010000148.1 GCA_947628045.1 uncultured Lachnospiraceae bacterium
CCGATGTACTCCTTCTCCAACGCGATGACCACCGAGACTCCGGGCGGCGTTGCATGGACGAAGATGGGCGAAGTGAAACATGAGTGGCTGCCGCAGGTAGTGATGTCCGACGACTTCGAGGGCACCTGGGAGCAGTACATGGAGGCTTACAACGATACGGATCCGCAGAGTTTCCTGGACGAGATGCAGGAAGAGCTGAACCGGAGAGCCGGGATCGAGTAAGAGCTGCCGATTCGGTCTGACACAGTGAAGATGTGAGAGCAGCCATGGTTGCTGAAAGGTGACTATGGCTGCTTTTTCATGAAAATAAGCGTTTGTTGGGAGGAGGCCGGTTATGAAACGCAAGGCGAAGACAAAAGCGGCGAAAGTGCCGATCACCTGGAAAGAGGTGAAACGGCAGAAATTTCTTATCATCTGTTCTCTGATATTTGTAATCTACGGAATCATCTTTTACTACATCCCCCTCGGCGGCTGGCTGATGGCGTTCGAGAATTATAAGCCGAGGACCGGCTTGTTCGGCTCCAAATTCGTGGGGCTCGACAAGTTCAAATTCCTGTTTTCCGACGCCACGTTTATCCGCGTCATTCGGAACACGCTGGCGATGGGCGTCATAAATCTGGTCGCGACCTTTGTGATGGCGATCCTGTTCGCGATCCTCCTGAATGAGATTCGGTTCGGGTTCGGGAAGAAGGTCGTGCAGACGATCTCCTACCTTCCGCATTTCCTCTCCTGGATCATCGTTACCGGCATTCTGCATGATGCACTCTCGAATTCCGGCGTTATCAACGAGCTCCTGATGAATTTCGGAATCGTGGACCGGGCGGTCAACTTCTTTGCCAACAAATCGTTCTTCTGGCCGATCGTGGCGTTCGCCAACGTCTGGAAGGAGACGGGCTGGAACGCGATCATCTATCTGGCGGCGATCACGTCCATCGACCCGAGTCTGTACGAGGCGGCGGCGATCGACGGGGCGGGCCGCTGGGCAAAGATCAAGAGCATTACGCTGCCGAGCATCAAGCCGACGATCATGATCCTGCTTTTGATGAACATCGGAAACGTGCTGAACGCGGGCTTTGAGGTCCAGTACCTGCTGGGGAACGGACTTGTGAAGAAGGTTTCGGAGACGATCGACATCTACGTGCTGACCTGGGGCATCAGTCAGAACGACTACTCGCTCGGTACGGCGGCAGGTATCTTCAAGAGCGTCGTCGCAATTATCCTTATCGTGATAGCCAACCAGGTCGCGAAGCGGTCCGGCGAGCAGCGTCTGTTCTAAGGGGGTGTCGGTATGAAGAGGACAAAAATGAAGACAAAATGGCCGGATAAGCTGTTCGTGGTCTGCAATACGCTGTTCATGATCGCGTTCGTGGTGATCACGCTGTATCCGGTGCTGAATACCGTGGCAATCTCTTTTAACGACGGTGTGGACGCCGTGCGCGGGGGGATCCATCTGTGGCCGCGCAAATTCGTGCTGAAGAACTATGACACCGTGCTGCATCAGCAGAACATGATCACCGGCGCGTACATCAGTGTGGCGCGTACTGTGATCGGGACGCTGCTGGCGCTGGTGGCAAACGCGCTGCTCGCGTACATTGTCAGCCGGAAACGTTTCCTGTTCCGCTCGCAGCTCTCTCTGTTCTGGGTGCTCACGATGTATGTGAACGGCGGTCTGATCCCGGTGCTGCTGGTGTACCGCAGCCTGGGGCTTACGAACTCCTTCTGGGTGTATGTGATACCGGGCATGGTCAGCGCGTTCAACATGCTGGTCCTGCGAACGTATATGGAGGGCCTGCCGGACTCGCTGGCGGAATCCGCGCAGATCGACGGCGCGGGGGATTTCACGATCTTTGCGAAGATCATCTCCCCGCTGTGCAAGCCGGTCTACGCGACGGTCGCGCTGTTCGTGGCGGTCGGGCAGTGGAACTCCTGGTTTGACGCGATGATCTACAACCGTATGAGCGCGGAGTATACCACGCTGCAGTACGAATTGATGAAACTGCTTTCTTCCGTCATGCAGCAGAGCGGCAGCGCCACCAACATGGCGAGCGCGGGCCAGGCGGCTACCGTCACGCCGGTGTCGGTGCGCGCGGCTGCGACGGTGGTCACGATGCTCCCGATCATCTGCCTGTACCCGTTCCTGCAGAGGTATTTCGTGACAGGTCTGACGATCGGCGGCGTGAAGGAGTAAGAAAAAGGGTGACTTTGTATGGAAATGACATTCCGATGGTACGGGGCGAAGTTTGACACCGTAACGCTGCGGCAGATCCGGCAGATCCCCGGGGTGACCGGGGTGATCACGACGCTGTACGACGCCGCGCCGGGAGAGGTGTGGAGCCGGGAACGGATCCATGCCCTCGCCCGGGAGGTGGAGGCGGAAGGACTGCATATCGCGGGCATCGAGAGCGTGAACGTCCACGACGCGATCAAAACCGGGGCGCCGCAGCGCGATCAGTACATCGACCATTATATCGAGACGCTGCGCAACCTGGGAGAAGAAGGGATCCGTCTGGTGTGCTATAACTTTATGCCGGTGTTTGACTGGACGAGGACCGAACTCGCGCGGAGACGGCAGGACGGATCGACGGTGCTCGCGTATACGCAGGAGGCGATCGACGCGCTTGACCCGGAGGAAATGTTTGCATCGATCGCGGGGGACGCCAACGGAAGCGTTCTCCCGGGCTGGGAACCGGAGCGTATGGCGCATATCAGGGAGCTGTTCGAGCTGTACCGCGAAGTCGACGACGAAAAGCTCTTTGCGAACCTCAAATATTTTCTGGAGCGGATCATGCCGGTCTGCAACGAGTACGACATTCGGATGGCGATCCACCCGGACGACCCGGCGTGGAGCGTCTTCGGTCTGCCGCGCATCATCATCAATAAAGAAAACATTCTGCGCATGATGAAGATGGTGGACGACCCGCACAACGGCGTGACATTCTGCTCCGGTTCCTACGGGACGAACCTTGAGAACGACCTGCCGGATATGATCCGTTCCCTGAAGGGGAGGATCCATTTCGCGCATGTGCGCAACCTGAAGTTTCACTCCCCGACCGATTTTGAGGAGGCGGCGCATCTGTCCTCGGACGGGAGCTTTGACATGTATGAGATCATGAAGGCGCTGTATGACATCGGCTTTGACGGACCGATCCGCCCGGATCACGGCAGAATGATCTGGGACGAGGTGGCGATGCCGGGCTACGGGCTGTACGACCGGGCGCTCGGAGCCGCGTATCTGAACGGCCTGTGGGAGGCGATCGAAAAGTCTGCGGGCAAAGACAAAGCGGAGGTTTTGGCATGAAACTTTCCTTACAGGAAATCAAAGACAGAAAGCTGTGGGAGGAGAAGAATTATCTCCTCCCACAATATCATGTGGAGCAGATGGTCCGGGAGACGAAAAAACGCCCCTTCTGGATCCATTTCGGAGCGGGAAACCTGTTCCGTGCCTTCCACGCGAACGTGGCGCAGAGGCTGTTGAACGACGGGGTCCTGGATCGTGGGCTGATCGTCGCGGAGGGATTCGACTATGAGATCATTCGGAAGATCTACGCGCCGCGCGACAACCTCGGGATCCTGGCGACGCTCAGGGCGGACGGGACGGTCGAGAAGACCGTGGTCGCGAGCGTGGCGGAGGCGCTGCCTCTGGATTCTTCCGACGAGGCGGCTGATCGGCGGCTGAAGGAGATCTTCGCGGCGGACTCCCTGCAGATGGCAACGTTCACGATCACGGAGAAGGGCTACAGCCTCACCGATGGGAGCGGCAGACTGCTGCCCGATGTGGCGGCTGATTTCGCGAACGGTGCGGACCGACCGGTGAGTTACATGGGCAAAGTGAGCGCTCTTCTGTATGCCCGCTACCGGGCGGGGAGAAAGCCGATCGCGATGGTGAGCACGGACAACTGCTCACACAACGGGGACAAACTGTACGCGGCGGTGTCGGCGTTCGCGAAGGCGTGGATCGCGAACGGCAGGGCGGAGCGGTCGTTTCTGGAGTATCTTGACTCCGACCGGCTGTCCTTTACCTGGAGCATGATCGACAAGATCACGCCGCGGCCGGATCGCTCGGTGGAGGCGATCCTGAAGGAGGACGGCGTGGAGGAGACGGAGCCGGTGATCACGGCGAAGAACACCTATATCGCACCGTTTGTCAACGCGGAGGAGACGGAGTATCTCGTGATCGAGGACGATTTCCCGGGCGGACGGCCGCAGCTGGAGCGGGGCGGGCTGATCTTCACGGATCGCGCTACGGTGGATCGGGCGGAGCGCATGAAGGTCTGCACCTGCCTGAACCCGCTGCACACTTCGCTGGCGGTGTTCGGCTGCCTGCTCGGTTATCAGAAGATATCCGAGGAGATGAAGGACGAGCAGCTTGTGAAACTGGCTGAGGCTGTGGGCTATACGGAAGGGCTGCCGGCGGTGGAGGATCCGGGGATCCTCGATCCGAAGGAATTTCTGGACACGGTGCTGCGGACGCGCGTGACGAACCCGTTCCTGCCGGACACCCCGCAGCGGATCGCGACCGATACGTCGCAGAAACTGGCGATCCGTTTCGGTGAGACGATCCGGGCATACCAGGAGAGCGGAACGCTGGACGTGAGGAAACTGAAGGCGATCCCTCTGGTTTTGGCAGGCTGGCTCAGGTACCTGACGGGGATCGACGATCGGGGAGAGCCGTTTGCGCCAAGCCCGGACCCGCTGCTTGAGGAGCTGCAGGCATGTGTCCGGGAGATTCGTCTGGGCGATGCAAAGACGCCGGACGCGGTCCGACAGCTTTTGAGGCGAAAGGACATTTTTGGCGTGGATCTGTATGAGGCAGGGCTGGCGGACAAGGTCTGCGGATATTTTGAAGAGCTGACCGCAGGCAGGGGCGCCGTCCGCGCCGTTTTGAAAAAATATCTGGGGTGAGGATACAATGAGCGTAGAAGAACAGATCAAAGAGATGGGGATCGTGCCCGTTGTGGTGCTGCACGACGCGAAGGACGTGCGCCCGCTGGCGAAGGCTCTGTGTGAGGGCGGTCTTCCCTGCGCGGAGGTGACTTTCCGCACGGACGCCGCCGAGGAGGCGATCCGGATCATGGCGGAGGAATTTCCGGAGATGCTTGTGGGAGCGGGCACGGTGCTGAGCGTGGAGCAGGCGGAGCGCGCGGCGGCGGCAGGCGCGCGTTTCCTCGTGAGCCCGGGCTTTGACGGGGAACTCGTGGACTACTGCATCGGGAGGAGACTTCCGATATTTCCGGGGTGCGTGACGCCTTCCGAGGTGATGCAGGCGGTGAAACGCTCGCTGAGGCTCGTGAAATTTTTCCCGGCAAAACAGTTTGGCGGAGTGGACACGATCCGGGCGCTGGCGGCGCCCTTTGCGGAGCTGGCTTTTCTGCCGACAGGCGGGATCGACAGCGGGAACCTGCGCGAGTACCTGTCCTGCGACAAGGTGGCGGCGTGCGGCGGGAGCTGGATGGTGAAGGCGGAGCTGATCCGCCAGGGAGCGTTTGACCGGATCCGGGCGCTGGCGCAGGAGGCGGTTCGGCTGGCGGCGGAGGTCAGATCGGATCGATCGTGAGGAGGCAGGAAGGAGAGAAGGATCATGGGAAAAAGAGTGGTGACCTTCGGGGAGATCATGCTGAGGCTTGCGCCGGAGGGCTATTACCGTTTTGTCCAGGCGGACCGCTTTGGGGCGACCTTTGGCGGCGCTGAGGCGAATGTGGCGGTGTCGCTTGCCAACTTCGGTTTTGACGCGGCGTTTGTGAGTAAGCTCCCGGAGCACGAGATCGGACAGGCGGCGGTCAATTCCCTGCGGAGATACGGCGTCGACACCTCTGGCATCGTCCGCGGCGGAGCGCGGGTCGGGATCTATTACCTGGAGAAGGGCGCGTCCCAGAGACCGTCGAAGGTGATCTACGATCGCGCGGGCTCTGCGCTGTGCGCCGCGAAGAGAGAAGAGTTCGACTGGCCGGCGATCTTTCGGGACGCGGCGTGGTTCCATTTCACGGGGATCACCCCGGCGCTGTCCGAATCAGTCGCCGGGATCTGCCTGGACGCCTGCAGAGCTGCTAAGGCTGCGGGCGTGAAGGTCTCCTGTGACCTGAATTACCGCAATAAGCTGTGGAGCAGAGAAAAGGCGGGGCAGGTGATGGGAGAGCTCTGCCGGTATGTGGACCTGTGCATAGCAAATGAGGAGGACGCGGCGGACGTGTTCGGGATCCGGGCGGAGGATACGGACGTCCGCGCAGGGGAAGTGAACCGCGAGGGATACCGGGAGGTCGCAAGAAAACTTGCGGAGCGTTTCGGGTTTGAGAAGACGGCGATCACGCTGCGCGAATCCCTTTCCGCCGATGACAACTACTGGTCGGCAATGCTTTACGACGGGGAGAGCTGTTCGTTCAGCAGAAAATACAAGATCCATATCGTGGACCGCGTGGGCGGCGGGGACAGCTTTGGCGGCGCCCTGATCGCGGCGGTACTGAACGGATATGACGCGCAGGAGGCGATCGAGTTCGCGGCGGCGGCGTCCTGCCTGAAACATTCGGTGGAGGGCGATTTCAATATGGTTTCAACGGAGGAAGTGCGAAAACTCGCCCTCGGCGACGGTTCAGGGCGCGTACAGAGGTAGGTGGAAATAGATGAGAGAGTTTATGGGCGCGGATTTCCTGCTG
>CANQYP010000149.1 GCA_947628045.1 uncultured Lachnospiraceae bacterium
GGCGTGAGGGAGAGCGGCTTTTCATTCAAAAGACACTCATGCGTTTTGATGTTCATGATCAGTCCGGCATGCTCCAGAATCTCCTCCTGTCTCTCCCCTCCGCCCGCGTTATACCTTTTATATCTCCGCAGCTGCGCCTTTACCCGAGCCACAAGCTCTAGAGGCAGAAACGGTTTCGTGACATAGTCGTCCGCCCCCAGCGTCAACCCGGTGATCTTGTCCGTCTCCTCCGCTTTTGCCGTGAGCATAATGATCGGGTAATTGTGCTTTTCCCGGATCATCTTGCAGATCTGCAGCCCGCTTATCCCGGGCAGCATGAGGTCCAGAATCGCCAGATCCAATTCTTCCTTCCGGACACAGGCAAGCGCATCCTTCGCGGTATAAAATTTGAAGACCGTAAAATTCTCACTCTCAAGGTAAAGCGCCACCAGGTCCGCGATCTCCCTTTCATCGTCTACAACCAGTATTTTACTTGACATATCGTCCGCTCCATTCGTGGGGATTGAATTATTTTATCAAATTCATGCCGAAAATTTATAGATATTTGAATGAGAATTTATTAAGGTTTCATTAAGGTCCGGCAATCGCGGCAAAATTTTCCTATTCCTCCGTTTTCAGTTCCAACCGCTGCAGGATATCCCGGATAATCCCTGCGTCCTGAATCAGACTAATCCCAAAGCATCTCTTTCCTGCGTCTTTGAGTGATGCTCCAATATGATAAGCTGTCCCTCGGTCAAGAATCAGAAATCTGTCATGAAATGCTTTCGTGTATTTTACTTCCAATGAAGGATATTGGGCATTAAAGTTCGTAATGTCAGTTTTTGACAGGCGTGTACGTTTCTGCGTATAGATCGTAACCGGCATGTTTTCTTTTTTCTTCGATAATAGATTTAATGTTACAAGATCCACATATCCATCTATCAGTACAATATCTTTTTCCGCCTTTTGTATCAGACTTGCAATCAGACTGAATGCGTCATAAATCTGTCCCTCAAAGAATACCTTTTGATTGGATTCCTCATGTTCAGATATGTACTCAAAAATCTGTTCCAGCTTTTCATCTGTCTGTTTCTGGTACTCCAGCTGACAGAGCTCTACCGCGCTGATACGCTCAAAGAGCAGGGCATTGTTGGAAATAAATCGTCTCATTTCTACAAATGCATTCATAATGTTAATACTTGTCTGAATTGCCACATCACTCCGCAAAACAGCAGAAAGCATAGCTATTCCTTGCTCGGTAAAAACATATGGAAGATACTTTCGATGCTTTCCTCTGCCTGTATTTTCGTTTAAGGTCACAACTTGTGACCTTAAAGATTCGTGTTCCTCTTTTGTAAGCTGAAATCTGAAATTATCAGGGAAACGAGCAATATTCCTCTTTACAGCCTGATTAAACACTTTCGTTTCCACACGATACAGCATCGCCAAATCACTATCAAGCATTACCTGCTGATTTCGGACGACATAAATCATGTTTCTTATCTCATGCTGAGCTTGCTCTACCTCTGCCAACGGCGCTTGCCCTCTCGTGCTTACTTCGGTCATTTGTTTTTCTTTTTCCATTCCACAACCTCTTTCATTCTTGATCTATCCGGTTAAAATACCAGTTTTTGACATCTTTCTATTTATATATATTCCCGAAATCGACAGTTTATGCCAAAAAATAAAAAATGCCTTCCCGATTGCGGTTGGCGAGGATGAGTTTCCTGCGCGCAGACGGATTGGATTCGGATATCGTTCCGGATTTATCGGATATCACAGCGCTCAGCGCGCAGATTTCTCTGAATTAAAAGTATAAAATAACACAAAAACAACGCCGGAGAACAGCGCTGCCGCCGCCAGTCGTATCCCCGTCGTCAGGAAAAGCCATTGCCCGATGCTGACGCCAAGCCGGACGTTCGCCAAACAGGAAATGCTCTGCACCGGCGCGTTCAGGTACGGCGGCAGATAAAAGCCGCTGCTGATCCCGCATTCCTCCGTGCTGTACAGAACCGTCAAAAGCGCGGCAAACGCCACCGCTGTCCGCAGTTTTTCCCGGAGCATCCCGTTCCTTCCTCTCCGCGTGACCTGAAGAACCTTAAAAAGCCCGGGCGGCTCACAGCTCCCGAGAAGAACCGCAATCAGAAATACCGACAGAATCAGCCCCCACTGTCTTCTGCCCGGATTCAGCCACCGGCAGTAATACCCGTCAAATAGCATCCAGCCGCCGTTCTCCCGATTCTCCTCATATCGCTCAAAAACCAGTTCCACAGCCGCCTTCCGGCTGTTCATCAGATGATAGCGGTCCCGATATTCCATATATTCATCGACGTCGATCTCGCCCCGATTGTAGCGCTGCTCCATGTCGCTTTCCCCGGCGAGCGTCTCATCGACGTCCCGTTTCATCTGCTCGATCCGCGCCGCCTTCTCCGGCGTGAGCTCTCCCCCGACCTCCGCATAGAGCTCTTTCAGCGTTTCCGTGTCCGCGGCATTCTCCACGCCCTGATTCTGCACGAAAAACCACGCGCAGGAGAGAAGATTGCACGCAAGAAACAGGAGTAACACACGCAGCCGGAGAATCTTCTTCACTTCATACCGCATCTGCAGCCCTCTTTTCTTTTCCCACAACAACGGCACACCAGAAACCTCTTCTCTTCGTACACCGTCTACAGCCCTCTCTTCTTTTCCCAAAAAAGCAGCGCGCCAAGGACCCCGATCACGGCGAGCGCGGCAAGGACCGGACCGCAATAAGCCGGATACGCAGAGCCGAAAAGCCGGATCACCCGCGGCTCCTCCAGATAATATTGAAACTGCAGCGCAGAAAGCGGGTTCAAAATCTTCTCCAGCCCGATCAGGCGGTAAAACTCCGGCTTCGGGATCAGATACCAGTCCCCGAGATCTGCCGCGTAATTGTGGTAGACCTGCTTGTACAGAATATCCGGGAGAAACAGGATCCCGAAAACGCCGAGCCCGGCAAGCATGGTATAAAGCCCCCGCCTGATCCGGCGGGACAGCAGAAGAAGGAAAAACACGAGCAGAACCGAGCCGAGCAGCGCCGCGAGGAACTGCCCGAGCAGCAGATCCAGCATGCTCACGCCGGAGGCACACAGTTCAAATCCCTCAGCCAGAAACAGAGGCAGCGTCCACTCGTGAAAGGTCATCCCCACCAGCACATACTCAAGCAGCAGGTATAAGCCACAGAAATAGAGGCTGCATGCAAGCGCCGTCAAAAGCCCGGTCAGCAGCTTTGCCATGCAGACGCCCCAATAGCCCTTTGACGTGACGCACACCACCGGATACAGCTGGTGCTCAAATTCCGTTGAAAAAGAGGCGCTCAGAAAGAAAATCACCGCGATACAGGCGAAAAGCGCAAACGGCATGTTCTGCGCCACCGCCGTCAGTTTCCTGCGATCCGCCATTGTCTGATTGCTCTCCGATGTGTATGCGGGATTCCCGGAATCCGCCAGAAACGCGGTGTTCCGATTCCGCGTCTCCACTGCCTCGGCACAGTCCAGCGCGTCGCCCAGCAGGCCGTAATCCTCTATTTTCGTGTCCGCATAGCGTCCCTTTTTGGCGAGCTCCTCCTGCCTCTGCGTTCTCGCGCCGTCCCCGGAGATCTCAAAAAGCTCCTGCTCCAGCTCGTCCCGCTCCGACTGGAATCTTTGCACATCGTCCTCGGAAAAGCTCGACCCGAGCTGCGCGAAAAAGCGCTGCGTCGTCGGTCTCTCAAAAACGCATATCAGCTCCGCCAGAAACAGCCAGCCCGCCATGAGTGCGGTGAGCACCAGCAAAAGCAGGACATGGCGGCGCGTGAGCACATATTTTTTCAACTCATACCAAACCATCTGCCTCATGCAGTTTCCTCCCCGTCAAACGCAGATAATACTGCTCCAGCCCGCCCAGTCCGCTCTGCGCGATCCGCGCCCTGTAATATTCCATCTCCCGGTTTTCCAGGATCTCGCCCTCATGCAGGATCAGGACATGGTCCGCCGTCTCATCAATGTCCGACACGATATGGGTCGACAAAAGCACGATCGCGCGCCCGCCCGTTTCCCGGATCAGATTCTTGAATTCCGCGCGCTCCTCCAGGTCCAGCCCCACCGTCGGCTCGTCCAGCAGCAATATCTCCGGTTCCCCAAGAAACGCCTGCGCGATCCCCAGACGCTGCCTCATGCCGCCGGAATAGGCGCCGATGCGCTCATCCTTCACCCCGAACAGATTCACGCGTTTCAAAAGCGTGTCGATCTGCCGCGTGTCTTTGGGGTTCCCGCCTTTCAGATGATGCATGTATCTCATCAGCTCGTACCCTGTGAAATGGCTGTAAAAATCAATCTTCTGCGGCAGAAAACCGATCCGGGCGCGATACTCCTCCACGGCGTCATAGACATTCTTCCCGTCATAAAAGATTTCCCCGTCCGTGGCATCCGTGACCGTGGCGATGATATTCAGCATCGTGGTCTTTCCCGCCCCATTCGGCCCCAACAGCCCGTATACCCCTTTTCCGAACTGTTGGTTCACATGGCGCAAAACCGCCTTTTTGCGGTACTGTTTCCCGATCTCCCTAAGCTCCAGGTTCATGCCTCGACCCCCTTCGGATATTTCAGGCGTTTCTGCCCGCTGCCGTCCTTTCTGACGCAGCAATGGTACATATCGTATTCCCCCTCCGGCATCTCATAGACGATCCAGTCGCTCTCCGGGAACACGCTGATCTCCGTCCCCGCCAGACATTCGGTGATCCGGCGGCTCTCGCCCGTCTCCAGGTCCAGCGCCTTCAGCTCGGACAGCTGGGATCTGGAATAATCCGGCAGCTCGGTATAATAGATCTTTTTCTCCTCCGGGACCACGCTGAACCGGTACACCGCGTCCAGGATCGTCTCCACGCTGCCGTCTGCGAGAGAGAGTCCCTTCAGCGCGTTGTCCATCTGAAACACGCCGTCCTCATCATACTCGGCGCTCCTGTAGTAGAGGATCCCGTCGCAGACCTGCGGCGACACCGCCTTCTCACCCGCGCAGCGTTTCTTTCCGCTGCCGTCCAGCCCAGCCTCATACAGGAATTCGTCCTCCGTGACGAAATACATACGATCCCCGTAAAAGGTGAGGTACTCATATTCCACCGGGCGGTCCAGCACCTGTTCCGCGGCAGAAGGATCATCGACCGGGAGCCGGTACACTCCGAACTCCGTCATGTAATACAGATAATCCCGATACCCCCACAAGCCAAGAATATCCTGATCGGCACGGTACAGGCACTCCGTCCGATTCCCCTGGCTTTTGCGAATCTCCCTCCGCGCGCCGTCCGCGACCCCATAGACCGCCGTGGAATCGCTCAGCAGATAGCACAGCACATTCTTAGCCGTGCAGCCTCCGCCGGTGTGCAGACATGTGCTGTCCGCGCAGAAAAAGCCCAGCTCCTGCGTGCTTTCGTCAAAGCAGTCCATCTCCTGCGCCGTTCGGCAAAGCACCGTCCCCCTGCCCGCAAGATAAACCTGTCCCCCTCCGGTCTGCGTCGCCCCCTGCTGGTTCCACAGACCGATGCCGGAAGGAGCTGCTGCCTCCGACTCGTTCCCCGCCGTTGCCTCCGGCGTTCCGACGCCGCCCTCCCTGCCCAGAAAAAGCACGGCACACATCGCGATACAGATAAGGGCGCAATGCGCCAAAGCTGTTTTTGTCCCTCTTCTCAACTTTGCACTTCCTCACTCCATCTGTCGTCTTCAGGACACTTCCCACCTGTCCCTATCCCATAAGTTCCCATGATTTCCTCACAGTTTCAGCCTATCTCAAAGCGGAAAGCGTGTCAATAGAACTCCAGATATCGTAAGCATCTCGTAAGTTTATTGTAAGGTTTCACCACAGCCTTTTGCGCGCGTCCTCCGCGCTGGCAAATGGTCCCGGCAAGGCGCTCACGCCGCGATGTCCGCCGAAGTAATCCCGGTCAAAAAGGATCTCGGAGCCGTCGGGATTCTCGAAACGCTGCTCCGGCTCGAACGCGAGTCCCAGCGTCTCGGTGGAGATGATGCCGTCCCGGAACTCCCCGAGGAGCTCGTAGATATTGGTGTCCAGACGGTACCCGGCGCCGCCGTCCTCCTCCGCCAGCTCAACATGCGCCGTCCGCTCCTTTTCTTCCAAAAAATGTTTCTCGTGCTTGCTCACGGATGCGCCGTTCAGATAGGCGTTTCCGTCCACCCAGACCGGCAGGTGCCCGAAATGGTACACGCCCAGCGCGCCCATGTCCGGCTCGCCCTCTGCGATAAACGGCGCGACCCACTCCTCATACGACGGGAAGATGTCAAACGGCGCCGTCCCGACCTGCTCATAGTCCGCGTCCTCCGCCGTGCGCTCCGGGTGCTCCACCGGGTACTGCTGAACGAAAATATTGTTGTAGATCCGGTCGTCGCCGTGCAGGATCGTCATAAATCCGGCGACCTCCGTCCTGTGGCGGATGTGGTAAGGCGTGTAGCGCGGCTC
>CANQYP010000150.1 GCA_947628045.1 uncultured Lachnospiraceae bacterium
ACGTACTCCTGCGGAACAGAAGACGCGCCGTGCAGAACGATCGGGAAATTCGGGATGCGCTTCTCGATCTCATGAAGGATGTCGAAACGGAGCTGCGGGTTCGTGCCCGGTTTGAACTTGTATGCGCCGTGGCTTGTCCCGATTGCGATCGCAAGGGAGTCAACGCCGGTCTTGGAGACGAACTCCTCCACCTCGTCCGGCTGCGTGTAGGAAGAATCCTCAGCGGAAACCTTCACATCATCCTCGATGCCGGCAAGCTTGCCGAGCTCAGCCTCTACGACTACGCCATGCGCGTGCGCGTACTCCACGACCTTCTTCGTCACTTCGATATTCTCCGCGAACGGGAATCTCGAACCGTCGATCATGACAGAGGTGAAACCGCCGTCGATGCAGGATTTGCAGATGTCGAAATCTGCGCCGTGGTCCAGATGCAGCGCGATCGGGATGTTCGGGTTCTCCTGGATCGCAGCCTCGACCAGCTTCACGAGGTAAGTATGGTTCGCGTACTTTCTCGCGCCCGCCGATACCTGAAGGATGATCGGGGAATTCAGCTCGCCCGCCGCCTCGGTGATCGCCTGGACGATCTCCATGTTGTTTACGTTGAATGCGCCGATGGCGTATCCGCCTTCATAAGCTTTCTTGAACATTTCAGTGGTTGTTACTAAAGCCATTGGTTTGTCCTCCTTGTATATAATTTTCTTTTTTATTCTACCACACATTTTTTATATTTACGATATTTTTTTGTCAAAACTGGAAAATTTTTTTCGGACAAGAAAATACGAAAAAATGGTTGACACAAAAGAAAAGATGTAGTATAGTAATTAACGTTCCGCAGATAAAAGAACAGCATGTGCGATAGTAGTACAGTTGGTGGTACGCCACCTTGCCAAGGTGGAGGTCGCGGGTTCGAGTCCCGTCTATCGCTCTTGAAAAGTCCGGCAAGCGCCGGACTTTTTCTTTTCCTGTTTTCTTCTCAATAAATATCTTCACGTCACGATATTGTGGATCCACACGCCCTTTTTCACGAGCACAAACCCCACCACGCATTTCAGCAGATCCAGCGACTGGCAGATGACGTAGGTGGCAAGGATCGGCAGCCCAGAATACCGGCTCAGCACAAAGGCGACCGGGATCGAGCAGAGCCACATGAATCCTGAATCGAAGAAAAAGGTGATCCCCGTCTTGCCGCCGGAGCGCAGCGTGAAATACGCGCAGTGCAGAAACGCCTGGAACGGCATCATGCAGGCGCCCACGATGATAAACCTCGTCGCCAGGGCACGCACCTCGTCCGCCGTCTCGTAGATCCGCGGAAATACCGGAGCCAGCAGGAACAAGACCACGCTGATCAGCAGACAGCTTGTGACCGAGAAAAAGATCAGCTTGCGGTCCGTGTCCTTCGCCTCCTCCATCTTCCCCGCGCCGAGCAGCTGCCCCACGATGATCGCAAGCGCGTCCCCCATCGCAAGCCACGCCACGTTGCAGACATTGGAGATCGTCGAGGAAATGTTCTGCGCCGCCACCACGGACAGCCCATACAGCGAATAACACTGGGCGAGCATCGCCATGCCGAACGACCAGAGAAACTCGTTCACCATCAGCGGCGAGCCTTTGAGCAGGATCTTCCTCACCAGACTCCCCGGCACGCGCAGGCTCCGGTAAGCGCCCTTGATGAAGGGGAGCGCCTCCGCCCGCCGATGCGCCCACAGCATAAGGATCACGCACTCCACAAAGCGGGATGTGACCGTCGCGATCGCGGCGCCCCGCACGCCCAGGCGCGGCGCGCCGAATTTTCCGAAGATCAGGACGTAATTCAGCACCGTGTTCGTCACGACCGCCACGATCCCGGCGCGCATCGGCGCGACCGTCTCGCTGCACTCCCGCAGCGTGCTCGCGTAGATCTGCGTGAACGCGAACGGCACCATCCCGATCAGCATGATCCGCAGGTAGGCGACGCCGTAGCGCAGCGTCTCCTCCACGCTGCCGATCTCACTGTTCCCGTGCAGGTAAAGCGAGATCAGCGCGCCGCCCTTCGTGTACAAAACCAGGATCCAGACAGCCGCAAACAGCATCATGGACACGAGCTTGAACCGGAAGGTATTGCGCTGCCCCTCGGCATTTCTGCTCCCGAAAAACTGCGCCCCGAAGATACCGGCGCCGGAGAGCATGCCAAACGTGCTGACGTTGAAGACAAACATCAGCTGGTTCGCCACCGCCACGCCCGACATCTGCTCCGTCCCTACGCGACCGATCATGATGTTGTCGATCATGGAGACAAAGTTCGTGACCCCGTTCTGCACCATGATCGGGATGGCGACCGACAGCATCATCAAATAGAATTTTTTGTCACCGATATATTTCTTCATTTTCCCTGTCACCTATCTTCCATCTCTGTCTTAAGCGGCTGCCGGATCCGGACATGCGGGACAGGAACCATGATTTCCCATCGTCTACGCATTCGCGTTTCGTTTTATGATCAGCACTTCCGTCCCGGTCTTCTCATTCACTGTATGCCGCTCAATGATCTGATACTCTCCGCGTCCCCTGACCGCCTCCCGCACCAGCTTCGGCTCCATTGTATAAATAATCAGCATCGCCTCCGGCTGAAGGCATCTCCCTGCCACAGCAAAAAAATCCTGATATAATCCCCTTATCTCCTGCAGCGAATGATTCTCCGTCACCTGCGGCAGATCCGTGATAATCTCATCAAATCGGTAAGAATGTTCAAACGCGAAAAAATCTTTATTAATATAGTAAACCTTGCAGCCCGCTCTCTCCGTGTTGCGCCTGGCTTTCTCAATCGCCTCCCCGAAGATATCGACTCCGTACATAATACCGGCTTTCACCGCGCGATCCCGCTCGATCAGCATCGTTCCGACCCCGCAGAACGGATCAAGCACCTGCGCGCCTTCCTTCAGATACGGTCGCGCAAGCTCCACCGCAAGCGCGGCGTTGACCGGCGTGATCGAAGACGCGACTGATTCCCGACGGTAGGCAAAGCGCATGTCCGGGATCGTGAAAAACTTCACCATCGGCAAAAAACTGCCGTCCCGACGTTCCAGCAGGCGGATCTCCAGCTCATAACTCGAAACAGAATTGATCAGCATCCCGTCCGAAACCTGTTCAACCGCATTTGAGATTCCGCGCACAAGCACGCCCCTGTCGTGCAGCTCCATTCTACTTCTCAATTCAATCCGAAAGAGATATGCCCCGTCCCCCTCGTGCAGTCTCTGTGCCAGTTTTAGCACCGGTTTTGCAAGAGCCGCGCCAATCTGTGCCGCCTGCTGCGCGGAAATTTTTGCCGGTTTCGCTGCTTTTTCTGATTCTTCTGCTTTTGCCGGCTCTTCTGCATTTGCCGATTCTTCTGTTTTTGTCGACTCCGCTGCTTTTATCGCCTCTTCCGATTCCGGCGAATGATCCCAAAGGATTTTCCCTATGCTCAGCGGAAACAGCATTTCGTGATATGTCCGAAGTTTGCACAGCTCCGCCACCTGCGCTCCGCTCACACGGATTCCGCCTGCAAGCATCTTCAGCTTTCCGACACTGATCTGACGCGCCGTCACCTCGCGCAGATAGCGGTTCGTAACCAACACAAGTTGCAGCGGCTCATGCCAGCCCGTAAAGCGATGTTGCTCAAAGCGTGATACCATCTCCTGCAATACGTGTAGTTCTTCCTGTATATGCTTGCGCTCTTCCGGAGGAGTCTCCGTCTCTCTCAGCTGCTCAAGACGCTCTTTCAGTCCGCGAAGGAGCGGACGGTAATCCATTTGGCGCATTGCTTTCAGATAGTCCGCGCGGATAAACAGGGTCTTCTCATTTTTGTATGCGTCAAAAAGAACCGGAAGTAAATCTTCCGATTCCATTTTTCCGAGTATTAACGCCGCATTTCTGCGCACTTTCGGATCTTCATTTTCAAGCAAAGCACAGAGCTTTGAGAAGTCTCCCGCCAGCAAATATGCGAACTCCCTGCAGTTCTTCTTATCCTTAAGCTCATCGCGCAGAGAGATCAGATTCTGCCGCAGCTGATCGCCCGCACAGACACGCTCATAATATTCTCTTATCATAGTCTCCTTTATCCCCGACCGGTCGCTGTTTCCAATCGCGTCGGTTTGCCTCGTCTCATCCCTGGGAAACTGCTTTTTTGCACTCGTCGATGTAGTTCATCACATCGTCCTTAAACTCTTCCCATTTATCCTCATGCTCCACATAGTACAAAGGGCATTCCTTGCCCGTCACATCGTAATGGCGGATAATGTGCTCGCGGTCGATGTCATACCGCGCCGCCAGGTACGCCGCCAGATGCACACAAGAATCGTAGGTCTCCTGGGTAAACCGCCCCGACTCATCCAGATGGCAGTTCTCGATGGAGACCGACAGATGGTTCATGGAGTTGGACGCGTAAGCGATCTCTCCCGGGGGCACACACTCGATGATCTCCCCGTCGATCCCGACCACGTAGTTCGCGCTCATCGAGGTATCCTGCAGATCCTTGAGGCTCTCAAAGTAATCGTGGTTCTGCTGCGCGGTCGTCTTCGGGTTCCCGAGGTAATGGATCACGATGTACTCGATCGCGTCGACCTTCTCCCCCGGTCTGGAAAACTCGTTGATGGTCAGCGGCTGCTTGTCGATCAGCGGAGCCGGAACGACACTCTCCGCCGGAAACTCCGATTCCGTCTCCGTCTGCGGCTCCGTATCGATCTCCACCGGCGCCTCCAGAAGGAGATCCACGTTCTCATCTTCCTTCGGCACAAGCTGCAGCAGGAACCAGATCGCAGCCACCGTGACCGCCGTCACACAGATCCAGAGCAGGAGTCTTCCCCAGCGGATCCCTTTTTTCTTTTCTGAAT
This sequence comes from uncultured Lachnospiraceae bacterium, assembly GCA_947628045.1. Classification (GTDB taxonomy): domain Bacteria; phylum Bacillota; class Clostridia; order Lachnospirales; family Lachnospiraceae; genus Choladousia. The sequence continues at coordinate 4,845 of CANQYP010000150.1, forward strand.
GTCTGTCTTCCATGCCCTATGCTCAACTCCAACACTCTGCCTCTCCGCCGCGGACGGATCAGCAGTAAATTCCACGCATTATTCCACGCTGTAATTCGGCGCTTCCTTCGTGATATGAATGTCGTGCGGATGCGACTCCTTCAATGACGCCGCGGAGATCTTGACAAATCTGCCGCCCTGTTTCAGCTCCTCGATCGTCTTCGTCCCGCAGTAGCCCATGCCGGATCTTAAGCCCCCGAGCAGCTGGAAAACGGCGTCCTCCACGCTCCCCTTGTACGCGACACGTCCTTCGACGCCCTCCGGGACGAGTTTCTTCGCGTTCGTCTGGAAATAGCGGTCGCGGCTGCCGTTCTCCATCGCCGCGATGGAACCCATACCGCGGTAGACCTTGTATTTTCTTCCCTGATACAGCTCAAACTCTCCCGGGCTCTCGTCGCAGCCCGCGAACAGGCTGCCCATCATGCAGACGTTCGCGCCCGCCGCGATCGCCTTCGTGATATCGCCCGAATACTTGATGCCGCCGTCCGCGATGATCGGGATCCCATACTTGTCCGCCACCTCGTAGCAGTCCATGACCGCCGTGATCTGCGGCACGCCGATGCCCGCGACCACGCGCGTCGTGCAGATGGAACCCGGTCCGATACCGACCTTGACCGCGTCCGCGCCCGCCTCGATCAGCGCCTTCGCCGCCTCGCCCGTCGCCACATTGCCCGCGATCACCTGCAGGTCCGGGTATTTCTCCTTGACCATCTTCACGCAGTTCAGCACGTTCTGCGAATGCCCGTGCGCGCTGTCCAGCACGACGACGTCCACCTGCGCGTTCACCAGCTCCGCCGCGCGGTCAAGCACATTCGCCGTGATGCCGATCGCCGCGCCGCAGAGCAGACGCCCCTGCGCGTCCTTCGCGGAATTCGGGTACTGGATCTGTTTCTCGATATCCTTGATCGTGATCAAACCCTTCAGATTGTAATCGTCATCGACAATGGGAAGTTTTTCTTTTCTCGACTTCGCAAGGATCTTCTTCGCCTCTTCCAGCGTGACGCCCACCTTCGCGGTGATCAGCCCCTCCGAGGTCATTGATTCCTTGATCTTCTTGGAAAAATCCTCTTCAAACAGCAGATCGCGGTTCGTGATGATGCCCACCAGCTTGCCGTTCTCCGTGATCGGCACACCGGAAATGCGGAACTTCGCCATCAATTCGTTCGCGTCCGCCAGCGTATTCCCCGGGGAGAGGAAGAACGGATCCGTGATCACGCCGTTCTCCGAGCGTTTCACCTTGTCCACTTCCTCCGCCTGCTGCTCAATCGACATGTTCTTGTGAATGATGCCGATGCCGCCCTGCCGCGCCATCGCGATCGCCATCCGGTGCTCCGTGACCGTGTCCATACCCGCGCTCATCATCGGGATATTCAGCTGGATCTTCTTCGTCAGCCAGGTGGTAATGTCCACCTGATTCGGTATCACCTGTGAATAAGCCGGCACCAACAGTACATCATCAAACGTGATTCCCTCTCCAATAATTCTTCCCATGCCGCATCCTCGCTTTCTGATATAAGGTCCTTTGTAA
>CANQYP010000151.1 GCA_947628045.1 uncultured Lachnospiraceae bacterium
ACATCATACAGGATATGGGGAAGGGAGTGTAAGACTAAATTCAGCATGAATGTGGAATTTAGAATTTCATTCGAAGTTTTCATGAAAATAAATAAATTTTTGTGGCATCATTTGGACATATATGATATAATCAATGAAACTTTGTGCTTGCGCCCGCGCCGCGGGTGAGAGACTTCTGGGAGATACAGCCGTGACAAGCAGTTTTACACGGAGGAAATGGTTTCATGGGTTTTTTGAAAACACTTGCTAAGCGATTCGTCGCGCTTGTGAATGCCGATGTGAGGTATGAAGACGAATCCAATCAGTTCTGCATCATGCTGCGCGTATGTCAGATCATGCTGATTGTATATATGCTGCTGTTCGAGCTGCTCACGTTTCTGTTCTGGAAGGGCGGGAATCCGTATCTTGTCCTGCCGTGGATCGCGATTATCATCGGCGGGTTCTGGACGACCTATCAGTTCCGCACGAGAGTGGTGTTCCACCTCTTTTCCTGTCTGACGATCGTCTGGATCTGGCTGTTCGTCCACTATTTCGGCTGGGATGTGGGGGCGCAGCATTTCCTTTTCCCGCTTTTGGTGGTCTCCTTCTTCGCGACGTACGACAATATACGCGGCAAGACGATCTACACGCTGGTGCTGCTGGCGTTCCGGCTGTACCTGTTTCTCTATGTCAGCGAGAAACCGGCGATGTATCCGCTGGAGCACGGGACGCAGAGCGCGTTTCAGATCCTGAACATGGTCGCACTGTTTTCGATCATGTTTTATGTCTGCTGGACGTTCAGCAACACGAACCAGGAGGCGCAGAAGAAACTCGCGTATTACAACAAGCGGCTGAAACACGAGGCGCGCACTGATGCGCTGACAGGTCTCTGGAATCGGCGGAGCATGCTGGAGTCTCTGGAGAAACGTGTTTCCGGGGAGTCCCAGGAATTCCTGAGCGTAGCGATCGGGGACATTGACTTTTTCAAGCGCGTGAACGATACGCGGGGGCACAACTGCGGGGACGAGGTGCTCAGGCGGCTCGGCGCGCTGTTTGCGGAGTTCATGCAGGACAAAGGGCTGGTCTGCCGCTGGGGCGGCGAGGAGTTCTTCCTGGCGTTCTCGACGAACGGGGACATTGCGCGCGCTCACATTGATGATCTCCGCGAGCGCATACAGGGAATGGAGATCACGGATCCTTCCACGGGGGAAATCTTCCACATCACGATGACGTTCGGCGTGGAGGAATATGATTTTTCGTCCACAGTCACAGAGCTGATCCGGCGTGCGGACGACAAGCTCTATGCCGGCAAGGACAGCGGGCGCAACTGTACGGTCTATTGACGGTTTCGCAGGGAGCGGTTGACAGGACGGCGCGCATGCGTGTATGATATACGGAAAGGGCTGCGCGGGCAGTCTGCGCGATGAGATTTGGAATTTCATGATTTATGATACATAGGGCGGCGGGCAGAAGTCTTGCCGCCTGTCTCATGGATGGGGGAGTTTTTGTGAACTTGCCCGTTTTGCGATGGGAATAAATACATATTTATGGAGAGAAAATGATGGAAGAAAATGAACTTTTTGAGAGGGTTTCCGTCCCGAAGGCGTTCTTTACGCTGACGATCCCGCTGGTGCTCGGACGGATCGTCGGGCTCGTCTACAACATGGTGGACACGTATTTTATCGCGAAGACGCAGGACGCGGCGCTCGTGGCGGGCGTGTCATTGTGCGCGCCAGTCTTTATCCTGATGGTGGCGCTCGGCGACCTGTTCGGGCTCGGGAGCAGCTCCGTGATCTCAAGGCTGTTCGGGGAGCGGCAGGACGAGGAGGGCAGGAACGTCAGCAGTTTCGGGTTCTGGGGCTCCGTGGCGGTCGGCGTGCTGACCGGGGCGCTCATGCTGCTCTTTCAGGGACCGGTGCTGCGCATGCTCGGGGCGAAGGGCGACGTCTACTACCATGCCGCAAGGTATTACCGATATATCGCGATCGGGGCTCCGGCGATGGTGGTCTCGCTCGTGCCGACGAATCAGCTCCGCACGGAGGGGCTGGCGAAGGAATGCATGGCGGCGTCCGTGGCGGGGTCGATCCTCAATATGATCCTGGATCCGATCTTTATCTTCACGCTGGGGATGGGCGCGGCAGGCGCGGCGGTCGCCACGGTGCTGGGCAATGTGCTGAGCGTCGCGATCATGGTCTGGGTGACGGTGAAGAAGGCGCACAAGCTGTCAGTCTCGCCGCGCCATATCCGGGTGCACCGTGAGAGCATGACGGCAGTCTTCGCGATCGGTGTCCCGGCGTCGATCAACAACGTGATGCAGAGCTTTGCGGGCGTCCTGCTGAACCGGAATCTGGTCGTGTACGGCACGGACAGCGTCGCCGCGATGGGGATCGCGAGCAAGGTGTACCTGGTCCTGACGATGATCCTGGTGAGCTTTGCGTTCGGGGCGATGCCGCTGATCGGTTTCTGTTACGGGGCAAAGAACCGGGAACGGCTCAGGAAGACGATCCGTTTTGACATTCTGGTGCAGATGGTGATCGCGGTGGCGGGCGCGGGGCTGATGGCGATTCTGGCTCCGTGGCTGATGCGTTTCTTCCTGAAGGATGCGGGCATCGTGGAAAAGGGCAGCCTGATGCTGCGCTGTATGCTCGCGAGCGCACCGTTTGCCGGGCTGTTTCTGGTGTTCATCACGCTGTTTCAGGCGACGGGGAAGGCGCTGCCGACCCTGATCCTGACGCTGAGCCGACAGGGGATCATCTTTGCGGTATGCATCTTTGCGCTGAGGGCGCTGTTCGGATTCCACGGCGTGATCTGCGCGCAGGCAGTCTCGGACGTACTGACGACGCTGCTTGCGCTGGTGTTGTTTGCAAGATCGGGGATCGCGGTATAGTGGGCGCTGGGGTTTTGCCGAAGGGACAGGAGAGCGAAATGTTTCTGGAAAAGCTGAGCAGAATATGGAAAAAACCGGAAGGACAGGCAAGGCGGACTTCCGGACGTCAGGAGGAACCTATTATGTATATCATTGTTGGGCTGGGGAATCCCGGACCGAAGTACGCGCACACGCGGCACAACGCGGGATTCGACTCGATCGACCGTCTGGCGGCGCGGTACGGGATCCGCATTGAGACGGAGAAGTTTCGTGCGCTGACTGGGACGGGCGTGATCGAGGGGCAGAAGGTGCTCTTGCTCAAGCCGCTGACTTTCATGAACCTGAGCGGGGAGAGCGTGCGCGCGGCGTGCGATTTCTACAAGATCGACCCGGAGGAAGGGCTGATCGTGCTCTACGACGACATCAGCCTGGCGCCGGGACAGCTGCGCATTCGCGGAAAGGGCAGCGCCGGAGGGCACAACGGGATCAAGAATATCATCAGCCAACTCGGCACGCAGGAGTTTTTGCGCGTGAAGATCGGCGTCGGGGCGAAACCGGCGGACTGGGATCTGGTGGATTACGTGCTGAGCCGTTTCTCGAAAGAGGAGCAGCCGGAGATGGACGACGCGTTTGACCGCGCGGCAAGGGCGGCGGCGATGCTGCTCACGGAAGAGCTGGATCGGGTCATGAGTGAATTTAATGTGCGCAAGGAAACGCGCAGAGAAGAGGGGCAGCAGGAGAGAAAGGCGAAACCGCAGGAAAGAGAGTAACGTTCAGATGTGCCGGGGCAGACGTGAGAAGTACGGCGACCTGGAGATATCAGGAAAGACATGGAGAAGGATGATTCATGAGAGCATTTATGGCGCCCATGCAGCAGCTGGGAGAATTTGAGGAGATCGGCAGGAAACTCGGGGCGAACCGGGGCATGCTGCAGGTGACAGGCTGCATCGACTCGCAGAAGTCGCACTTTATGTACTGCGCCGGGCAGCAGTTTCAGGAGATCACAGGGCGGGCGTATGCGCGCGCGGCGGGGACGGCGGGTCCGGGCTGGAGGACAGGGACAGGCAGCGGGACAGCTGCGTCGATCTCCGGCAGAACTGCAGGATCTGTGTACCTGGGCGGTAAGCCGGGTGGAATGGCGGCGTATGCGGACGGCACAGGCGGCACGCAGCCGGACAGCACAGACGCGGCGGCGCGTTTTCCGAACGTCCCGTACGCGGCGCTGATCGTCACATACAATGACCTGCGCGCGAAGGAAATCTATGAGAATTACCGCTTTTTCGACCGGGACGTCCTGTACTTCCCGGCGAAAGATCTGATCTTTTTCCAGGCGGACATCCACAGCAACCTGCTTGAACAGCAGCGGATCGCCGTGTTCAAGGCGCTGGTCGAGCGGAAGAAGGTGACGGTCATCACGACGATGGCGGCGTGTATGAACCACCTCGTTCCGTTTGAGGACTGGAAGGATCACATCATGGAGATCGACAGCGGCTGTGAGCTCGACGTCACGGAGCTGAAAAGCGCTTTGGTGAAACTCGGCTACGAGCGAACCGGGCAGGTGGAGGGACCGGGGCAGTTCGCGATCCGCGGCGGCATCATCGACATCTATCCGCTGACCGAGGAGAACCCGGTCCGCATCGAGCTGTGGGGCGAGGAGGTCGATTCGATCCGCAGCTTTGACGTGGAGAGCCAGCGCTCGATCGAGAATCTGGAGTCCGTGCGCATCTATCCGGCGGCGGAGCTGATCCCGGACGACGCGCAGAGGCAGACGGCGCTGGAGCGGCTGAAAAAGGAGGCGGCGAAGGCGGAGAAGGTCTTCCGCGATTCCGGGAAGACGGAGGAGGCGGCGCGGATCCGCGGTCTTTTGCAGGACTGCAAAGACCAGATGGAAGAGTTCGCTGAGCCGCTCTCAATGGAATCGTTCATCGACTACTTTGTCCCGCAGAAGACGACGCTGCTGGACTATTTCGACGTGAACACGACGCTTTTGTTCCTCGACGAGCCGAACCGGATGCTGGAGGCGGCGCAGGCGGTGGAGACGGAGTTCCGCGAGAGCATGAAACACCGGCTGGAGAAGGGCTACGTGCTCCCGGGGCAGACGAACCTGCTGTTTTCCTGCAACGAGACGGCGGCGGCGCTCTGCCGGGGGAACGCCGTGGGGCTGTGCACGCTGGAGAACGCGCGCGCCCCGTGGACGATCTCAGGGAAGTACGGGCTGACCGTGCGTTCCGTCAATTCCTACAACAACAGTTTTGAATATCTTGTGCAGGATCTGCGCCGCTGGAAACGGGAGGGCTATCGCGTGATCCTGCTCGCGGCGTCCCGGACGAGAGGAAACCGCCTCGCCGGGGATCTGCTGGAGGAAGGGCTGACCAGCTTTTACACAGAGGATGCCGGGCGCGAGGTGCAGCCGGGCTAGGTGCTTGTGACTTACGGGAACGCGCAGCGGGGATACGAGTATCCGCTGATTAAGTTTGTCGTGATCACAGAGAGCGATATCTTCGGGCAGCAGAAGAAGAAAAAGAAACGGCACAGGCGCTACGAAGGACGGAAGATCCAGGATTTCGCGGAGCTCTCGGTCGGTGATTATGTCGTGCACGAGAACCACGGGCTCGGCATCTACCGCGGCATTGAGAAGGTGGAGGTCGACCGGGTCACGAAGGATTACATGAAGATCGAGTACGCGGGCGGCAGCAGCCTGTACGTGCCGGCGACGCAGCTTGACGTGATCCAGAAATACGCGGACAGCGACGCGAAGACGCCGAAACTCAACAAGCTCGGGACGCAGGAGTGGAACCGCACGAAGACGCGGGTGCGCACAGCCGTCCGCGCGATCGCGCAGGATCTCGTGAAACTGTATGCCGAGCGGCAGCGGAAGGAAGGCTTTGTCTACGGCGAGGACACGGTCTGGCAGCGGGAGTTCGAGGAGATGTTCCCGTTCGAGGAGACGGAAGATCAGCTGCTCGCCATCGAGGCGGTCAAGCGGGATATGCAGAGCCCGAAGATCATGGACCGGCTGATCTGCGGGGACGTCGGCTACGGCAAGACGGAGATCGCGATCCGCGCCGCGTTCAAGGCGGTGCAGGATGGCAAGCAGGTGGCCTATCTGGTGCCGACGACGATCCTGGCGCAGCAGCATTACAACACCTTCGTGCAGCGCATGAAGGATTTTCCGGTGCGCGTCGATCTGATGTGCCGTTTCCGCACGCCCGCGGAGCAGAAACAGACGATCGAGGGTTTGAAGAACGGCATGGTGGACATTGTGATCGGGACGCACCGCCTGCTGTCCAAGGATGTGCAGTACAAAAATCTCGGACTGCTCGTCATCGACGAGGAGCAGCGTTTCGGCGTGGCGCACAAGGAGAAGATCAAGCAGCTCAAGAGCGATATCGACGTGATGACGCTGACCGCGACGCCGATCCCGCGCACGCTGCACATGAGCCTCGTTGGGATCCGCGACATGAGCGTGCTCGAGGAGGCGCCGCAGGAGCGTGTGCCGATCCAGACCTATGTCATGGAGTACAACGAGGAGATGGTGCGCGAGGCGATCAGCCGCGAGCT
>CANQYP010000152.1 GCA_947628045.1 uncultured Lachnospiraceae bacterium
GGCAGGATAATTCTGAAACTGATTCTTGCGTGCGTCTGTGGCGTCCTTCTCTGTGACGCCGTTTATTATTTTGTGGATCGGGTGTTCAACGGATTCTTTGTCGACTGGTTCACGGCAAACTGCATGTATGAGCATTATGATATTTATGAGGGAACGGAGAGGCTTGTAAGAGAACCCTTCTGGCCGTACATAAAGACCCTGCTTTTTACCGGGCTGTGCGCGGCTGCCGTGATCATGGCGATTCTGATATTTGCGGCAGCGTATTTTTACGCGGCGTCGGAGCGCAGAAAGGCGGTTACGGAAATAAGCCGGGAAATACAGGATTACATGCGGCAGGAAGGCGAAGGGCAGGGCAGCTTTCAGAAAGAGCACGGGGAGATCTCTGCACAGATGGCGGAGATCAAAGCTACGATGAAGTATCACGAACAGCTGCTGCGGGAGGAGGCGGCGCGAAAGAATGACCTGATCACATATCTGGCACACGATCTGAAGACGCCGCTCACTTCGGTGCTCGGCTATCTGGATCTGCTGACGGAGGCTCCGGATATGCCGGAACAGCAGAGGGCGAAATACGTGGGGATCGCGCTGGATAAGGCGAAACGTCTGGAAAAGCTCATCAACGAGTTTTTTGAGATCACAAGGTATAATCTGCAGCAGGTCGACCTTGAGAAGGAACGCATTGATCTGTCCTATATGCTGGTTCAGATGACGGATGAGTTCTACCCGCTTTTGAGTGAGCATGGAAATACTGTAAACCTGCAGACGGAGGAGGGGATAACGATCTATGGCGATCCGTTGAAACTTGCGCGCGTATTCAATAACATCTTGAAGAACGCGATCGCGTATAGTTATCGTGAAACTGTGATCGATGTCTGGACAGAGCGGGCGGAGAATGAAGTCAGGATCTGTTTCCGCAACCGTGGGCAAACGATTCCTGCAAGGAAACTGGACTCCATATTTGAAAAGTTTTTCCGGCTGGATGAGGCGAGGACGAGCAATACCGGGGGCGCGGGGCTTGGACTTGCCATTGCGAAAGAAATCGTGGAGCTGCATGGAGGAACCATAACGGCGAAGAGCGGGGAGGAACTGACGACCTTCTGTGTATCGCTGCCGGTCAAAGAGCCGGAGAAATAAGGCTGACCGATCCTTTCTTAGCAGAATCTCTATATTTCCTTAACGTTTCATTAGGATAGAAACAACAGAATGTTAAAGCGCAGGCAGCCCCTGTTCAGTAAAATAACTGCTGAAGGGGGTTGTTTCTATATGCAGAGAAAGAGGACGGACTATATGAACGGAAGGGAATATGAGAGGAGGAACAGGCGCAGGCGCAGAAAGAGACAGCGTATAAAAGAGATTTTCTTTCTGATGGCGGTTCTTGTGGTTTTGATCGCAGGCGGAGGGCTGCTTTTGCATTCTCTGCTGAACCAGCCGCTAACTGTGCTGTCCGGGCTGGAGGACAAGGAGGAAGATTGGCAGCCTGACGGGACGCGTACAGACGCAGATGCAGTTCAGGCAGCGGAAGACGAGGAAGACAGGCGGCAGCCTGACGGGACGCGTACAGACGTAGATGCAGTTCAGACAGCGGAAGACGAGGAAGATAGGCGGCAGCCTGACGGGATGAGTACAGCAGGGCAGCCGGATCAGGAATCTCCGAATGGTTCTGCCTCTGATCTTGCCGTGGATCTGACGCATTTGTACAGTCGCTACGCGGTTTTGGTCGACAATGAATCGGGTAATATTCTGGCGCAGCATGACGCGCAGGAAAGGATTTATCCGGCGTCGATGACGAAGATCATGACGGCTGTCCTGGCGGTGGAGAATACATCCGACATGGAGGAGACGGTCACGGTTCCCGAGGATATTTTCCCGCAGCTGTATGCGGAGGATGCGTCGATGGCAGGTTTCCTCCCGGGAGAGAAGGCACGGCTGCGCGACTTGCTGTACGGGATTCTCCTTCCGTCCGGCGCGGAGTGCTGCCTGACCTTTGCCGATCGGATCGCCGGATCGGAGACTGCATTTGTGGAGCTGATGAACCGGAAGGCGGAGGAGCTTGGTCTTGCGAACACACATTTCTGCAATGCGACGGGACTTCATGATCCGGATCATTACTCTACGGCAGAGGATATCGCGAGTCTTTTGCGCTACGCCCTGCAGAGCCGTACTTTTCGGGAGGCATTCACAGGCAATCGGTACAGCGTCGCCCCGTCGGAGCAGCACCCGGACGGCTTTACCTTTGTCAGCACGATGTTTTCGTATATGGGCAGCGCGGACGTCACCGGCGGAAGAATTCTCGGTGGAAAGACCGGATATACCGAGGAGGCGGGACAATGCCTGGCGAGCCTGGCTGAGATTGGCGGAGAGGAATATATCCTGGTGACTGCAAAGGCGGATGGGACGCACGAGACAGAGCAGTTTCATATCCTGGATGCGCAGAATGTATATAATCAGATCGGGGCGAGCACCGGGGCAGATGCAGCCGGAGAGGGTGCTGCCGGAACAGATGCGGCTGATGCAAATGTTTCCAGCGCAGATGAAGGATCTGATATAGCCGGAGCGGACATCGCTGGAGCGAGTGACGAAAATGTTCCCAGCGCAGGTGTAAGATTTGATATAGCCGGAGCAGACACCGCTGGAGCGAGTGACGAGGAAGATAGAGCGGAATATTGGTGGGAGACACGCGGGAACTGACCACGAAAGAAAGCAAACTCAAAAGTATAGATGAATGAAAAAGAACAAATGTTCTAAAAACATCTATACTTTTTATTTTGTTTATGTTATACTTCCTAATAGCCTTTGATCAAAGTAAAGAGGGACGGATGGATGGGATTTAGACTACACAGCGAATACCAGCCTACCGGCGACCAGCCGCAGGCGATCGAAAAGTTGATCAAGGGTTTCAAGGAGGGCAATCGGTGCCAGACTTTGCTGGGCGTGACGGGCGGCGGCAAGACGTTCATAGCGGTGGAGTATTTTGTGAGCTACTAGGGGCGGCGATTTTTGGACGTGCTGTTTAGTGCTATTTCATGCTGTTTATACCAGATATTGTGGACTAGGTGGACTGTATGGACAGGGTAACATGGTATGGATTGGGTAATTCTAGTGACCCTGATTCGTAAATAAGAAAATGTTGAATGTACTGAAACTGTAAAAATAGTAGATGCTATGCAAGGGGACTGCAATGAATAAACAACATGAGATTGTTCTGTATCAATTGGAAGATACAAATGTATATGTAAATGTCATTTTCGAAAAGGAAACTTTTTGGATGACACAAAGAGCGCTGGCAGAGTTATTTGGATGCTCAACAGATAATATTTCTTTACACTTAAAAAATATTTACAGTGAAGAAGAATTAAATGAAACGTCAACTACCGAGTATTTCTCGGTAGTTCAAAATGAAGGAAATCGTAATGTTTCAAGAAATATAAAGTGTTATAATCTTGATGCGATTATTGCAGTTGGATATAGGGTAAATTCAAAAAAGGCAACGCGTTTCCGGCAGTGGGCTACAAAGACATTAAAGGAGTACATCACAAAAGGATTTGTTATAAATGATGATATGCTTAAAAATGGCAAACCATTTGGCAAAGATTATTTTGATGAATTATTGGAACGGATTCGCGAAATAAGAGCCAGTGAACGCAGGGCATATCAAAAAATCACAGATGTTTTTGAACAATGCAGCTATGATTATGACAAAAACAGTGAGGTGACAAAAGCATTTTACGCGTTTGTACAGAATAAACTTCATTTTGCGGTTACGGGAAAAACTGCTGCGGAATTGATATATGAACGCGCAGACTCCCAAAAGCCGGCAATGGGTCTAACTTCATGGAAAGACTCTCCGGATGGAAAAATCTTGAGACGAGATATTATCATTGCCAAGAATTATCTAAATGAAAAGGAACTGTCACGTCTTAATCGATTAGTGACTATGTTTATTGATTATGCAGAACTGATGGCGGAAGATAAAATACTGATGAGTATGCAGGATTGGGTTGATCAGATAAATCAGTTTTTAGCAAACAATCGACAGAATGTATTGCAGGGAAAAGGTCAAGTATCACACAAAAATGCAATGGAAAAGGCTGAAAAGGAATATGAAATATTCCGAATAAGGCAAGATCAAGAATATATATCTGAATTTGATCGAGAAATAGAGAAATATCTGAGAGAAAAGGGGTTATAAAAAAGTGCGGGGATAAGTGAAATGAAGACAGAAATCAGAGAATTGTCAAGGACATAAAGATACTTTCAAATGCGGATTTTTATGCGCCGAGAGGTGTTGCGATAAAAAAGAGTAGGATTCTACTGTAATGGAGAATCTGGGTTATGTCAGAACCGGGAAACGCCAGATGTTGAAGGGCGGAATTTCCGATCTCAGAAATAAGGCACTGATGAAAATGTTTAACCTGATCGGAATTGGTGAGAGAGCCGGGAGCGGTGTGCCGGATATTTTCGTTGTCTGGGAGCAGGAAGGTTGGAAGGAACCGGAGGTGGAAGAACAGTATGGACCGGATCGGACAATATTGACTTTGCCATTGATAAAAGAGAAAGTAAAAGAGCGAGCGAGAAAAGCGAGCGAAAAAAACAAGCGAAATAAAACAAGCGAAAAAAACAGTTGAAAATAGAGGGAAGATTATAGACTTTCTAAAGAAGAATAAGATAGCAAAAACAAGCGGAATATCCAGAATGCTTGGATTGAGTGAGATACGTACCAGAGCGATTTTGAAAGAAATGGCGGATGAAAGAGAGATATTCACGAGCGGCAGCACAAAAAGAAAAGCTATTATTTGTAAGGATAGGATAAAATATGAAACGTTTTTTAAGAGGAAATTGTTATGGAATTTAAGCTACACAGCGAATACCAGCCCACCGGTGACCAGCCGCAGGCGATTGAAAAGCTGGTTCAGGGTTTCAGGGAAGGCAACCAATGTCAGACTTTGCTGGGCGTGACGGGCTCCGGCAAGACGTTCACGATGGCGAACGTGATCCAGGCGCTGAACAAGCCGACTTTGGTACTTGCGCACAATAAGACGCTCGCGGCGCAGCTGTACGGGGAGTTCAAGGAGTTCTTCCCGGAGAACGCGGTGGAGTATTTTGTGTCCTACTATGATTATTACCAGCCGGAGGCGTATGTGCCGTCTTCGGACACGTATATCGCGAAGGATTCCTCGATCAACGACGAGATCGACAAGCTGCGGCTTTCGGCGACGGCGTCGCTCGTGGAGCGCAGGGACGTCATCATCGTGTCGAGCGTGTCCTGTATCTACGGCATCGGCAGCCCGGAGGACTACAAGGATCTGGTGCTGTATCTGCGGCAGGGGCAGGAGCGCGACCGGGACGAGGTACTGCGGAAACTGATTGACATTCAGTACGACCGAAACGAGATGGACTTTCACCGCGGCACGTTCCGAGTGCACGGGGATGTGCTGGAGATCTTCCCGGCGGACGCGGACGACTACGCATACCGGGTGGAGTTTTTTGGGGACGAGATCGACCGTATCACCGAGATCGACGTGCTGACCGGCGAGATCCGCAGGGGATTGGAGTTCATCGCAGTGTTCCCGGCGTCGCACTATGTCGTGCCGATGGAGAAGATTCTGGCGGCGGCGAAGGCGATCGAGGAGGAGCTGGCGGAGCGCGTCGCGTATTTCAAAAGCGAGGACAAGCTGCTGGAGGCGCAGCGGATCGCGGAGCGGACGAATTTTGACGTTGAGATGCTGCGCGAGACCGGTTTCTGCTCCGGCATCGAGAACTATTCGCGGCATCTGGCGGGACTCCCGGCGGGGGCGACGCCGCACACGCTGATCGATTACTTCGGGGATGATTTTCTGCTGATCATCGACGAGTCGCACAAGACGATCCCGCAGGTGCGCGGGATGTTCGCGGGCGACCAGTCGCGCAAGACGACGCTGGTGGACTACGGCTTCCGTCTGCCGTCCGCGAAGGACAATCGACCGTTGAATTTTGAAGAGTTTGAGAGTAAGATTGACCAGGTAATGTTTGTCTCGGCGACGCCGGGCGAGTACGAGGAGGAGCACGAGCTGCTGCGGGCGGAGCAGATCATCCGACCTACCGGGCTGCTGGATCCATACGTCGAGGTGCGCCCGGTCGAGGGACAGATCGACGATCTGATCGGGGAGATCAACAAGGAGACCGCCGAGGGGAACAAGGTGCTCGTGACGACGCTGACGAAACGTATGGCGGAGGACCTGACGGATTACATGAAAGAGGTCGGCATCCGCGTGCGCTACCTGCACTCGGACATTGACGCGCTCGAGCGCACGGAGATCATTCGTGACATGCGCCTGGACGTGTTCGACGTGCTGGTCGGCATCAACCTTCTGCGCGAAGGACTGGATATCCCGG
>CANQYP010000153.1 GCA_947628045.1 uncultured Lachnospiraceae bacterium
GGATGCGTACACCTCGGGACACTCGGTGCGCGTCGCCAGGTGCTCGGAGGAGATCGCGCGGAGGCTGGGCTGGAGCGAGGAGGAGGTGCGCAACATCTACCACATCGGGCTGCTCCACGACATCGGCAAGATCGGCGTCCCGGACGCGATCCTGAACAAGCCGAGCCGCTTAAGCGACGAGGAGTTCGCGCAGATCAAGAAACATCCGATGATCGGAGGCGAGATCCTCAAGAATATCCGCATGATCCCGGGGGTCGCCGACGGCGCGCTCTACCACCACGAGCGCTACGACGGGAAGGGCTATCCCTTCGGGCTGGCGGGGGAGGATATTCCGTACTGCGCGCGCATCATCGCGATCGCGGACGCCTACGACGCGATGACCTCGAACCGCATCTACCGCGCCAAGCTCCCGGACCTGCGGGTCGTGAACGAGTTCGAGCGCTGCTCCGGGACACAGTTTGACGCGCATCTGGCGCATGTCTTCGTGGGGATGCTGAACGAAGGGTTCTATCTCCCGCCGGAGACGAGGCGCGAGGGCGACGACGCGGTGAATGAGCAGTGGAACATCGTGGACGACAACAGCATGCTGCTCAACCGCATCCTCTCGGAGTACGGCTCCGGAAAGAACGCGCTGGACTCCCTGACCGGGCTGCACAACCGCGGCTACGGAGAGAAGGCGATCGAAGGGCTCCTCGCCGAGGGGCATAAGGGCGCGCTGATGATCGCGGATCTGGACAATTTCAAGAATGTCAACGATACCTACGGGCACCTGATGGGGGACAAGATCCTCAAGCTGCTCGCGTCGGCGCTGTCCTCGCATGTGGCGGACGAGGACGTCCTGTTCCGCCTGGGCGGAGATGAATTCGTGACGTTTTTCACGGACGATGTGGACCGGGAGAGGCTGCAGGAGCAAATTCAGCAGATCATGGACGCCTTCACGGAAAGCCTGAGCGGGATCGGCTTTGAGAACCTCACGCACATCTCGGCGGGGATCGCCTTGAGTCCCTCGGACGGCAGAAACTTTTCCGCCCTTTACAATAACGCGGACAAGGCGTTATACTATGTGAAGAAGAACGGCAAGAATTCCTGCAGCTTTTACCAGGGCGCTCCTGGCGGCGCGATGTCGGGGCGCAAGCCGGGGACGGACCTCGACCATATCCGCCGCATGCTGGAGGGCAGGATGGACGAGGGGCGCGGGCTGTTCAAGGTGCCCTATGAGGAGTTCCCGAACCTCTACAGCTACCTGTCCCGCTGCGTCAAGCGCAAGGGGCAGATGGTGCAGACGATCCTCTTCACCCTCGGGAGCGAGGCAGGGGACTACCTCGAGAACTCCTCGTGCGAGGACGCGATGTCGACGCTGGAGATCGCCGCCGCGTATTCCCTGCGCATGGTGGACGTGGGCAGCCGCTACAGCAGTCTGCAGTACATCGTGATCCTGGTCGATACGAACATCGAGAACGGAAGAATGGTGGCGGACAGGGTGATAAACCAGTTCTACAAGATCTATGCCGGTTCCGGCGTGACTCTGTCTTACGACATACAGACAATGGTGGTGAACGCATAGCGCGAAGGCGCGTGCACGCCGCCGGGAGAGCGATATGAACAACATAAGGTCCCAGAAAAGACATGATTTGAGAAAATACTATATCCTGATCGCGGCGGCGGCGGCGCTGCTCGCGGTCGTCATGATCATCAACATGCGCCTGATGTACAACGTCGCGACCAGGCAGTCCGAGGAGATCGGCAGCATGCGCATGGAAAACATCGTGACGACCCTGGAGCAGACGCTGAAACGCGCGGAGAACGCGGCGATCCGCGTGGGCGCGAATCTGGTGGAGCTGCAGGAGAACGAGGCGGAGGAGGCGCAGATCCGCGAATTTTTAAGCGCGCAGAAGGCGATGGAGACGGAGCTGTCGGGCGGGAGCTGCATGAATGTATTCTGCGTGATCGGGAATCAGATCTTCATCTCGGATATGGACGCCCCGGAGGGGTACGTACTCCAGGACAGGAGCTGGTACAAAGGGCTGATGGCGCAGAACCGCGGGGAGGTGTACATCTCGCAGGTGTACGACGACGCCTTTACCGAGGACATGTGCTTTACGGTCGCCCAGATCCTCGACGATGGCAGGACGCTCATTGGCGTGGACTACAGCGTCGCGGACATCCAGGCGTCCGTGGAGGCGATGGGAGAGGACGGCTCGGGGGACGCGCTGATCGCGGACAAGGACGGGACGATCGTCGGGTACCGGGACACTTCCCTGCTCGGGGAAAAGCTTTCCTCCAAGCTCCCGGAATACCAGAGCGTGTTCACGAAGGCGCTGACGAGCGGAGGCTCCGACACGTCGTTCCGCATGGTGTCCCGGGAGGGGCAGGACACGGTCTTCTGCAACCGCACGGAGAACGGCTGGTACCTGATGCTGCGCGTCAACAACTGGCTGCTCTACCGGGACAGCTACATCCAGTTCGTGCGCAACCTCATCGTCATGGTCATCGTGGTGCTGTTCTTCCTCGCGCTCTATCTGTCCGCCTGCCGACAGCGTCTCCGCGTGGAGCAGACGCTCGAGGAGCATGAGGAGCTGCTGTCCGCCATGCCGGAATCCTTCCGCGTGTCGTTCGAGCAGATGGCTGGCGCGCAGGAAAAGAGAGGACCCGCGCAGAAGAAGAAACGCCGACAGACGATCCTCACCGCGAAGGAGAGGCGCTGGTTCGAGACGTCGATCATCGTGGCGCTGACGCTGACGATGGTGCTGACGATCACGATCACGACCGCGATGACCATCCGCTGGGGGCGTTCCAGGCTGGAGGAGGAGGCGCGCGGCTACAACTACGAAGTGAGCGCGTGGATCCTGGAGCAGAAGAGCATTCTGGACCTGTTTTCCTATACGGTGGCGGCGCAGCCGGAGATGCTTGCGGATTACGAGGGAATGGTCGCCTATCTGGACCAGATCACAAAGCATTATCAGGGGATTTCCGCAACCTATATCGCGAATCCCGATTTCCCGCACGGACACCCGATGGTGATGAACAACGGCTGGGTGCCGGAGGACGATTACGTGGAGGAGGAACGCCCGTGGTACACCGGGGCGGTCGCCGCCGAGGACTTCAGCATCACAGAGCCGTACTACGACGCGCGCACCGGCAAGTACTGCATCACGTTCTCGAAGAAGGTCGAGACGGACAGTGGGGAGTTCCTGGGCGTGTTTGCCATCGACTTCTATCTGGACGTCCTGATGGAGATCCTGGGCGACGGATATTCCGGGACCGGGTACGCGTTCCTCGTCGACCGGGACGGGAGGATCATCAACCACCCGAACCCGGAGTACCAGTATACGGGCGAGGGGACGCCGAACATCCACGAGCTGGTGTATGAGAAGATTTACAACTCGTCGAAGATCGTGATCCTGCGCGACTATGACGGGAAACTGAAGGCGTGCAGCTCGATGGAGGAGAGTCTTTCCAATTTCAAGGTCATCGTGGTGAACGATTTCTGGATGATCTACGGCGATGTGGTGAAATATGCGCTGCTGTTCCTCGTCCTTTTCGGCGCCTGCATCGGGGCGGTCGTGCTCCTGATGAACAATATGGTGCGCTGGCAGCATGAGACGGACGTGCAGCTGCAGGAGGCGGCGGACGCCGCGCGGGCGGCAGACCAGGCGAAATCCCTCTTCCTCGCGCAGATGAGCCACGAGATCCGCACGCCGATCAACGCCGTGCTCGGCATGAACGAGATGATCCTGCGCGAGAACACTGACGCAGGGATCCAGGAGTACGCGACGCAGATCCAGAGCGCCGGGACCACCCTGCTCGCGCTGATCAACGGCATCCTCGACTTTTCAAAGATCGAGAGCGGCAGGATGGAGATCCAGCCGGTGGAATATGAGACGAGCATGCTGATCCTGAACCTGGTGAACCTGATCTCGGACCGGGCGCAGGCGAAAGGGCTTGCGCTGAACCTTGAGATCGACCCGACCCTTCCGGAGGAGCTGTACGGAGACGACGTGCGCGTGCGCCAGATCATCACGAATCTGCTGACGAACGCGGTGAAATATACGCAGGAGGGCAGCGTCACCCTGACGATCGAGGGCAGACGTCGGGAGGGGGACGATATCACCCTCTATGTGGAGGTGAAGGACACCGGCATCGGCATCCGCGAGGACGACATGGACCGGCTGTTCGGAATGTTCCAGCGCCTGGATCAGGAGAAGAACCGCAACGTCGAGGGGACCGGGCTCGGCATTCCGATCGTGCAGAACCTTCTGCACATGATGGGCAGCGAGCTGAAGGTCGAGAGCGTATACGGCGAGGGCTCCGTCTTCTTCTTTGAGCTGGTGCAGCAGGTGCGCTCCGCCCGCGCGATCGGCGATTACCGGCAGAGTTTCCAGAAACTGATGGGCAGGGAGCGGAAGGAGGAGTACGTCTATGCCCCGGATGCGCATATCCTGGTGGTGGACGACACCGCGGTCAACCTGCGCGTGGTGCGCAATCTGCTGGGGCGCAACGGCGTGCAGCTCGACACCGCCTCCAGCGGCATGGAGTGCATTGAAAAGCTGCGGGGCGCGCATTACGACATCGTTTTCCTGGATCACATGATGCCGCAGATGGACGGGATCGAGACCTTTGCAAGGCTCCGGGAAGAGAACCTTCTGGACGGCACGGCGGTGATCATGATGACGGCGAACGAGATCGTGGGCGCGCGGGAGGAGTATCTGAAACTGGGCTTTACCGACTATATCTCAAAGCCGGTCGCGGTCAAGCAGCTTGAGGAGATGCTCGCGAAGTACCTGCCGTCCGAGATGGTCAGCTACCGGGAGGTGCGCAAGAAGGCGCAGGAACCGGCGGCAAAGCCGCAGGACGAGCTGAAACCGGCGCAGGAACAGCCAGCGGCAGAGACCGGCGGACAGGAAACGCAGGAGCCGTCGGTGGGCGGGACAGCCGTGCCGGAGGTGCAGGAGCAGCTCGTGGCAGAGACCGGCGGACAGGAGACAGAGGAATCCGCGGACGACCGCCCGATCCCGGGCGTCGACATGGCGGTCGGGCTCACCTACTGCGCGGAGGACCCGGAGTTCTACCGGGAGATGCTGGAAGAGTATGTCGCGGACCGCACGGCGGAGGAGCTGGTCGGGTATCGGGAGCAGGAGGACTGGGGCAATTATATGGTCAAGGTGCACGCCCTGAAGAGCGCCTCCCGCACGATCGGGGCAGCCGCGTTTGCCGAGGAGGCGTTCGCCCTGGAGACGGCGGCGCGGGAGGGCGACGCCGCGTTTGTGAAGGGACATCATGAGCAGCTGATCCGGGATCATCAGGCGCTCCTTGCGGGAATCCGGGCTTATCTGGAGCATCCGTAAAAGTGAAAACAGGAAAAATGTTCAGTTCAGGGGCAGAGATGCCCCTGCTTTTTTGGATGATTTCACAAAAGTCAGAATTAATTTCATAAACGTCAATGCAAATGCGTTGCAAGGAACAGGATTTATGTTATAATATCCCGGGAGAAAATTATGCTGTGTCGAACGGCGGGATCAGACGCGCGGATCTGTCCGCGAAGGGCTGCGCCGCGTCGGGAACGACAGAGTGAAAGCAGGGGAAGAGCATGGCGGAACAACTGGAAAAAATAGACATTCTTGTCGTGGACGACAGTCCGGTCAACCGCAAATTTGCGGAGCGGATCCTGAAGGACGACTACCGTGTCCTCACGGCGGATTCCGGAAAGCAGGCATTGGAGTTTCTTGAGCTTTACGAACCGAAACTGATTCTGCTCGATTTCCGCATGCCGGAGATGGACGGAGCGGAGACGATGGCGAAGATCCGGGAGCACCCGGACTGGGAGAAGATCCCGATCATTATCCTGACGGCGGACTCCGCCCCGGAGACGGAGAAGGAGTTCTTCGAGCTGGGCGCCGCCGACTTCATCGCCAAGCCCTTTGTGCCGATGACGGTCAAGAGCCGGATCAGCCGATTGATCGAGCTGTACGGGCTGCGGGTGGAGCTCGAGGATAAGCTCGCGGAGAAGAGCAAGATGCTGGAAAAGCTCTCGCTGAACTCGATCCTGACGATCGCGAACACGATCGACGCCAAGGACGCGTACACCTCGGGACACTCGGTGCGCGTCGCCAAGTGCTCGCAGGAGATCGCGCGGAGGCTGGGCTGGAGCGAGGAGGAAGTGCGCAACATCTACCACATCGGTCTGCTCCACGACATCGGCAAGATCGGCGTCCCGGACGCGATCCTGAACAAGCCGAGCCGCTTAAGCGACGAGGAGTT
>CANQYP010000154.1 GCA_947628045.1 uncultured Lachnospiraceae bacterium
CCGGCTCGCCGCCCTCGTAGACCACGGGGTTCACGCTGGCGTCGAACGTCATGTCCGAGCAGAACACCTTCTGCCCTGCGAGGCTGTTCCCCGGCTTTGCCTCCGGGTTGATGCGCTCCGCGGCGAGTTTCACGCACATGTGCAGCGCCGCCGTCCCGCAGGACAGTGCCACGGCGTGCCGCATCCCAAGGTACTGCGCGGTCATCTGTTCCAGCGCGTCAATGTTTTCCCCGACGGTGCTGACCCAGTTTGTCTCAATCGCCTCCCGCACAAAACGGAGCTCGTCCCCGTGCATCGTCGGGGACGAGAGCCATAGCTTTTTCTCAAATGTTTCTGTCTGCATTTTCATGCCTCTGTATCTTCATGCCTCAATATCTTCATGCCTCAATATTTTCCTGAAATACACGTTCCAACCAATGTAAAAAGGAAGTCTGTCCGCAAGACATACTTCCTCACAAAATCCCATTATATTTGATTGCCCTCAAACTACCGACAAAAATGTCGCATTACGCCGACGCAAAGCTCCTCTGCGCCGGATTCTCCTGCGGGATCATTGTCACATGCCCGCGGATTCGGTACACGTTCCTCCCCGTTGCGTCTTTCTGGATCTCCAGCACTGCGTAGTGCCCCGTGACCGGCAGCCGCGGCATGGTCTGCATCCCCTGATAGAGCATTTCCACCCCTACGTCTTCCTTTGCCAGAATCCCCAACGGCAGCACCGTATCCTCGCCCCACAATTGCTTGTGGACCTTCGCGCAACGGCTGGCAAAACGGATCTTCTCGATCCCGTCCAATATATATTCCAGAGGACCGTAGATTCGATAAATGTCCTCGTCCCCGGACTCGCGAATCACATAGGAGACGTGCACCATGTGGTCTTTCCCGGAGATCGTCTCAAGAAACTGCGCGTCCTGCTCCTGCAGCGGGAACATGCTCAGGTACCCTGTCGAGATCAGCCGCCATATGGCTGGAATCTTCTCCAGCCGCCGGAACAGGGAGTCCGTCTCCTGACAAGTAAGGAAGACACAGCCGGGAAAAAGCGGCTCCGGCTCGATCCGGTTCTGCTGCTGTCGCCGCAGGTTCCGCTCGTTGTAAATGACAAACACATCGTTATACAGATATGGCGGAACGGAACGCCGAATCTCCTTCACAAGCGTCTCCTCTCCGCCATGCCATGTCTTCAGTTTGTACCAGAGCATCTGACTCCCTCCCTCCTCGCGCCCTCAAAAGAGTAAGCTCCGCCATTCCGTCCCGCCCGTTTCGGTCGGCTCGGATAGCGATTGCCACAACGGCTATGCCAGATTGACGCATTTCACCGATCCGGCATGAGCTGTGGCAGCTATGACCCCTTTCTGCGAAACGTCTCCTCAAGGCCAACGAATCCCGTCCAGGTTCTTATGTGTCGTAGAGTTGGTTACTCTACGACACGCTCGCATAACTTCACAATCTTTTTTGTCATAGGCATTGTACAAAAGAATGCGCATTTTGTCAATATTATTCGTTCAAAATCATCTTATTATACCATTGTAAAACTACCAAAGATACAGGGCAAAATTCAGAAAATTTTTGCCCGCGATCTGCCTTTGAAGGGAGGAAACCAAGATGTTGGAAAGATCAGGAAAAGAGCGTTTGGAAATGGAAATGCAGTGGGAAAAGCTGTATGTTGTTGAGAAAACGGACGACGGGAAGTACGTGTTCCTGGCTTGCAGACCGGAATCGTCAGAATCCGCTCGGGACGCCGACACATTGGCGGCGTATGCGGAAAAATGGCTGGACGCCATGAAGGTGAAGATTAAGGAATCTACCTATATGAAATACTGGAATCTGCTGCATTCCTACATCCTCCCGGAGCTTGGCGCAACAAAATGGGGCGCGCTGGACAGGGAATCGATCGAGGCGTTTTGCGGCAGAATGTTTACCTCCGGCGGGAAAAAGGATCATGGGCTCTCCCCCAAAACGGTCACAGATACCCTTTCCGTGCTCCGCCGCATTTTCCGCTATGCCTACGACCACGGAGCCTCCATGCCGTTTGACCTCTCATCGGTTGCCGTAAAAAAGGAACAGAAGGAAATGAAATACCTTTCCAGGAAACAGCAGGAAAAGCTGGACCGCTACCTTCGATCCAATCTTTCGGACCGGAACCTTGGGCTCCTGCTCTGCATGTTTACCGGGCTGCGGCTGGGGGAGGTGTGTGCCCTCACCTGGGACGACATCTCCTTCTCGGAGCAGACGGTCTGTGTCCGCCGGACGATGCAGCGGGTCCAGACAAAGGACGATCCGCAGAGGAAAACAAAGATCATCATCACTTCTCCAAAGAGCGGGAGTTCTGCCCGCAAAATCCCGATTCCGCGCGAGCTCATGAAGATCCTGTTTCATTATCGAAAAGGAAGGAAAGGGTACATACTGACCGGCAGGCAGGACGTTTATGTGGAACCGCGAACCATGGAGCGGTATCTGGATAAGGTCCTGAAGAAACTCGGCATGGAACATGTGAATTTTCATGCGCTCCGCCATACTTTCGCGACACGGTGCATTGAGATGGACTTCGACGCGAAAAGCCTGAGCGAGATTCTGGGACATGCGGATGTGGGCATTACCCTGGACCGCTACGTCCATCCGACGATGGAGCTGAAACGGAATAATATGCAGAAACTGTCGGCGCTCTTAGCCGTCGTGTAATAAGCGAAACCCGAAAACGGAGCTTGTCCGGCTGCCTGGCGTGTCGTAGAGTAACCAACTCTACGACACTTCTTTATCCCGTCTCCGCTCCCGTTTCGACTCCCCGGACAGCGCATTTGGGAGAGCAGGTTAAATTTAATAAATATTCGCCTATATAAATTTTTATGATTGCAAATTTGCACAAAATAATATAAAATAACAAGTTAGAAGATTATCAGTTTTTGGAAACTGCAAGGTTGGGAAGGTGTCGGAATGAAACCGCGATTTGAGGATATTTCAACAAGCACGATTCGCGAGGTGATCGAACTTCTAAGCCCAGCGACGGACGATTATCTCTATGTATACGACTTCGCGCAGGACTACTATTATATCTCGCCCTATGCCCGGCAGCGTTTTCTGTTGGAGGACAATGCGTTCCACGGCGTCGCTACGCATCTGGAGAAGATGGTTTATCCCGAGGACTTCCCCAAACTGCGCGCGGATCTGAACGAGATCCTGCAAGGCGACCGCTGCACGCACAACCTGACCTACCGTCTGCTCTCCGCGGAGGAGAAACCGATCTGGATCAACTGCCGCGGGACGGTCGTGCGCGACGAGGCGGGAAAGCCTCTTTACATGGCAGGCTGCATCAACGAGATCGGCAAGGACCAGAAGGCGGACAACCACAGCGGACTGCTGGGCGCCTCCAGCCTGAAACTTTTCCTGAGCCAGCACAAGGAGCATTTCCCGGACGGTTTCGTGCTCCGCATCGGGTTGGACGGATTGAAGGGCGTCAATGCCCGTCTCGGCATCGAGTACGGCGACCTTGTGCTGCAGAAGACGTCAGAATTTATCACGGAATGCCTGCTCCCCGGAGAGACGCTGTACCGCGTCGTGGGAGACGAATTCCTGATCCTCGATTTCGAGGGCAGGACGACCACGACCGGCAAGGAGATCTACCGGCACATCCGCGACAAGATCCGTGATTTTATCATGGCTAAAAATTACGAGGTGATGTTCACGATCTCCGGCGGCATGCTGGACTGCAGGGATATCGGCGACCCCTCCTATTCCCTGGTGATGAAGTACACGGAATTCGCCCTCAATGAGGCGAAACGCCTCGGGAAGAACACCTGCTATCTGTATCTCCCGGAGGACTACGGGAAGTTCCTGCGCCGCAGGAATCTGAATCTCCACCTCCGCCAGGCGATCAACAACCGGTTCGAGGGATTCGAGGCATATTATCAGCCGCTCTTCTCCGCCGACGACCATCGTCTGATCGGAGCCGAGGCGCTGATGCGGTTCCGCTGCGAGGAGTTCGGCATGGTCTCCCCGGGCGAGTTTATCCCGATCCTGGAGGAGACGTCCCTGATCGTCCCCGCCGGGCGCTGGATCATGCACGAGGCGCTGAAAATGTGCCGCGATGTGCAGAAATACATACCGGATTTCAAGATCAGCATCAACATCTCCCACGTCCAGATCCTGCGCAGCTCGATCGGGCGCGAGATCCTTGCCGCCATCGAGCAGTACGGGATCGATCCGAAATACGTCACGATCGAGCTGACCGAGAGCGGACTGCTGGAGACCGACCAGCGTTTCACCACGCTGTGGTCGCATCTGAAGGAGGCGGGCATCACGCTCGCGCTGGACGATTTCGGGACAGGCTACTCGAACTTCCACTACTTTACGGATCTGCAGCCGGACATCGTGAAGATCGACCGCACCTTCGCTGCGAAGGCGGCGACCGATGAATTTGAATTCGAGATCCTCTCCCTGTTCAGCAAGATGATCCACGAGCTGAACCTGAAGGTGTGCGTGGAGGGCGTGGAGACCGCCGCCGAGCTCGAAAAGCTCTGCCAGCTCCCGCCGGAATATCTCCAGGGGTTCTTCCTCGGAAGACCCTGCCCGAAGGCGCAGTTCATCGAACAATTCGTCCAAAACTGACCGCGGATTTTTCCTGCCGCCAGATACCGACCGCAAAACAGTCCTCTCAGTTTCTGTTCTGCGGTCGCTTTTTTGTCAGAAAAAAAGGCGCGTCAATTGATTTTCTCCCCCTCTTATGGTACACTTTTTATGAATAAAACGCGTGAAAGACCTGATTGTGAAACAGAAGGAGGGAATCATTATGGCTCTGAAACTTACCAAGGAATTTAAGGGCGTGCTCTTCGCCCCGAGAAAGAACGAGATCAAGCCGGGGAGCGGCGTACTCTACCCGCGGGTGATCGAGCTGCGCTGCGCCGGCGAGGAGAACGGCACGCTGCTCTCCGCCTTTGAATATTACGCGGACCGGGAGCCTGCCGTGATTCCGATCTTCAGGAGCACGGACGGCGGCAAGACCTGGGAGCATTTCTCAGACGTCGAGGACACAAAAAACGGCTGGGGAATGCGGTTCCAGCCGATTCTCTTCGAGCTGCCCTCCCCTTGCGGCGACCTGCCCGCCGGGGCGATCCTGTTCGCCGCCAACTCGATTCCGATGCAGGCGTTCGAGAAGGACAACCCGCCCGATTTTGTCGGCACCGAGATCCTGCTCTTCGTCAGCCTCGACCACGGGAAGACCTGGACCTACCGCTCCACGATCGCATACGGCGGCGTGCCGGTGGAATACAACTGGGACTGCCTCGGTCCGGTCTGGGAGCCGTTCCTCTACCTGAACGCGTACGGGGAGCTCACAGCGGTGTATTCCGACGAAAAACCGCACACTGAACGGATCCTGAACCAGTGCCTCGCGGTCGTCTCCTCCCCGGACGGCGGGAAGAGCTGGAATAAGGCAAAGCTTGTCGTCGCGATCCCGGACGGGCAGAAACGCCCCGGCATGGCGATCGTCACAAAGCTGCCGAACGGAAAATATTTCATGTGCTACGAGATCGTGAACACGCCGGATGAGAGCATTCATTTCAAGATCTCGGACGACGGCATAGATTTCGGCGACCCCGCGTCCTACGGGACCCGGGCGGAGACCGCGGACGGCAGGTACGTCGGCAGCATGCCTTATTGTGTATGGACGAAAAACGGCGGTCCGAACGGCACGATCATCCTGAGCGGCAAGCGCGACAGTGGCTGGCTCGGGCTGCGCGACCCCGGAAAGTTCCTCGTCAATTACAACCTGGGCGAAGGTCCCTGGGAACAGGTCGATATGCTGGTGTCCTACGATTCCAGGATCCACCAGGCAGGCTGGAGCATGGGAATGGCTGTGATCGAAGACGACACGAAACTGATTCAGCTCGCGCCGACGCAGATGGACCCCTCTCTTCTGCAGATCTCCTACGGGATCGCGTCCATGGAGACAGAATGAGCGCGTGATTCATTTGACCGTCATTCAACGGTTTTTGCAATAATTGTGCAACAATTATTTTCCCTCTTGACCTTCCGCCAACTTTGAGTATACTGTTGTCGGAAGGAGTGATTCTTGCATGACAAAGGATCTCACGACAGGCAGACCGATGGGCGTGATCGTCCGTTTCGCGCTGCCTGTTCTTTTGGCTATG
>CANQYP010000155.1 GCA_947628045.1 uncultured Lachnospiraceae bacterium
ACATATTGATCAAGGAACGGATTCTGCTCTGAGTGAAGTGGTTCCGGCAGCAGTTTGCTCTTGGAGAGCATGTATCGTTCATAATAGCCGCTGTCCATCTGGCGTTCAAGCTGACGCTTACTGTATCGCTCCTTAATGGCAAGGCGCATATAAAATTCCCGTTCTTCATCACTTTTACTGCCGGACATAATGAGCAGATGATTTGTCCAGCTTAATTGTGTCACCAGCGGAGACACTTTTTCGTTTTCGGCGTAAGTCTCGTAAAATTGTTTCATACGATAAAGACCACGACGATTAAATCCCTTGATGCCGGGGAATTGATGCTGGATGTAATCGGAAAGTGAATCAATGTAACCGTCTCCGTAGTTTGCCTCTTTTGATTTTTCAGATAAAAATTGCCCTACGCGCTGATACATAAGTATCAATTCCTCATTTACTTTCCGATAAGCGTTATTACGAGCCTCCTTTATTATCTGCACTATCTCGGAAAACGTATTATCAAGTTCATTCATTAGGACAACCTCTTTTCTATAAATTATGTCAGCAATGCTGACACTTTTATTTATTGGATCCTACTGCGTTTTAGTATCCAATAAAAACAGTTGCATGCAACTTGTGTTTTCATTCAAGCTGTGATAACTAAATTGTAACAAGCGATACGAAACTTGTCAACACAATCCCCGCTTTCTTGCGAAGGTTGACCTGTCCGTTTCCAATCAAGTCAAAACTGAAAAACGGCATAGACGTTTTCACGACTATGCCGAACCATTCAGAGATTACAAACTTCCTAAGCTACACCATCTTTTCGTATCAGTCCTTCTCCTCGTAGTGAACTTCAATAGCAACGAGCCCTGCACACTCAAAAAGCCTTCGGCTTTTTTCATTCGCGGGCAGTCGCCAGCTCATATTTGACGACATTCATCCGCACCCGACCGTCCGCGAAAAACGAGATCCCGTCCGCTGCCTGTTCTGTGTAGATCGTCGCCGTCATGACCTGTCTGCCGTCGTTCACAAAGACCTCCGCGCTGTACCGATCCAGAATCAGCCGGAGCTTGATCTTCCCTTTTTCCGAAGATACCTTGCTCCTGCGCTGATGGATGATCGCACGGCGGGAGCCGGAGAACTTGCGGTCGATCTTCAGCACCTCCTCGTACGGGCGATAGCTGATCGACGTCTGGTAATCCGCGTTCTGCGCGAAACGCACCGCGAACCTCTGGTATACCTTCGCCTCGTCCTCCGACGCAACCTCGATCTCCATGTCGACCTTCCGTCCTTTTATCCCTTCGAGTTGGATCGTCCCGTCAAAGCACACATTTTCATATCGCACTTCTCCGCGCCGGAGTTGCTCCAGCTCCCGGATCGGCTGCTGGTACAGGCGCCCGTCGCGGATGGAAAGCTCCCTCGGAATGCTCATCTGACCGAACCACAGCTGCTCGTCCAGCTGTCTGTGCATATTGCAGGTATCCCAGTTCTGCATCCATCCGATCATCACCCGTCTGCCGTCCGGCGTCAGCATTGTCTGAGGCGCGTAAAAATCAATTCCATAATCGACCGCCTGATTGCTCTCCTCCGTAAAGCTGTCCGTATCCTCATCATAGGTGCCGATCAGGCAGAGCGTTCCATTTCCATTGTGGTACTCAAACCCCTGCGGGAACATATCCTGCGGGCTGGTGAGCAGTACCTGTTTCCCGTCAAGCGGAAAGAAGTCCGGGCACTCCCACATTTTCCCGAATCGGTTCCCGTTCGCGACAAGCACCTTTTTGAACTTCCAGTCGAAACCGTCCCTGCTTGTAAAAAGCAAAATCTGTCCGTCCCCGTCCGCCGAACAGTTCCCCACCACGCAGCAGTAGGTACCGTCCTGCTTTCTCCAGATCTTCGGGTCGCGAAAATCATAGATGCTGCTCCCCTCCGGCAGGTCATTTTCATCCAGAACCGGGTTCTTTTCGTACTTCTCATAATCCACTCCGTCTCCGACCGCGATGCACTGTCTCTGGAGCTCCTGTTTTCCTCCTTCCGGTTTCGTCGTACTCAAAACGCCTGTATACATCAACAGATGCCTGCCATCCGGAAGTTCGATCGCACTGCCGCTGAAACAACCGTCACGGTCATATGGAGTGTCCGGG
Organism: uncultured Lachnospiraceae bacterium; assembly: GCA_947628045.1. GTDB lineage: Bacteria > Bacillota > Clostridia > Lachnospirales > Lachnospiraceae > Choladousia. The sequence goes on from CANQYP010000155.1 coordinate 2,124, forward strand.
GCAAGCGCCGTGGGCAGATACTCCCAATGCAAAAGATCTTCGCTCACCGCATGTCCCCAGTGCATCGGTCCCCAATAAGTCGCATAGGGATAATACTGATAAAACAAATGATATTTTCCATTGTAAAAAGAAAATCCATTCGGATCATTCATCCAGCCGACGCGCGTCGAGAGGTGGAAATCCGGTCTCTCATCGGCATGAATCATTTTTTCGGTCGCCTCTTCATATTTCCTGGCTTCACGTAATGTCTGGCTGTTCATCCCGATACCTCCTGTTTTTATTCTTGGTCATTTTTCACCTTATTGTTTCATAAACGTATCATATATTTGTGCATTTGTCAACAAAAAACAGGAGTTTTGCAGGGAAATTTTGCATTTGTAAAAGCATTTGAAGAAGAATGCCGTAAAATATAACGTCCCCTACAGAGGACGTATATAGTCAAATTACATCTTTTAACGCATTAATATGTACTTCCAGTTCTGTGACTGTATTCCCGGTAATCAACTGTATCCATTCGGTATCTTCGGATTTATACGGTTCTTTCCAAAAGCGCTTTCTGAATTTCGTGAGTTGGCTGCTCAGGCTCCAATTCAGTGCCGACTTTTCGTTAATTTCGTTGAATTCATTTACTGTCTGTACCGCACTTGTCATTCCAATCAGATATCTTATGATAAGGACATCTGCAAACGTAAACGGCATAATATCGTTGTCCACAAACTGCAGCAAAGACATATACGGTCCGCCTTGTTTGATATCGTCCGAGACAAAAGAATATGCACCCAAAGTCTGCGCCAATGAAATGGCATATATTTCGCCGAGATCGCCCGAACCATATAATTGTCGGTTGTCCCTGACATTGTAGTCAAAGATTTTATACACAGCCAAATCTTTCAGCTTTTGGTCTGTATAGACCTCTATCTTTTCGGAACCGATATCCTCGTCAACCTTACTAAGAATCTCCTGACCGTGATTCTCCAGTTCCACTTGTCGAATCTGCTCATATATGAAAACGCCTTCGTCAAAAAATTCAAATAGAATATCTTGAAGTCCTGCCCTGTAAAAATGAATAATGGCATTCGTGTCCAGTGAGGCTCTCAAACTTATAAATCTCCTGTTACGTCTTCAATATTTTCATCCTCGTCATCGTGCTTTACCAGCCTGTCGCTCACATCCTCCCAAACTAATTGGCAGTAAGCCAGCGCTCTTTCCAGGGTTCCTCTCGGTATTGCGTTATGATTGTAATTGTAAATAACGTAGTCAATATACTCATGCGGGATCTCGATACCCTTACTGGGTAAATTCAGTCGTGAATTTCCGCCCACACTTTTCAGAAGATTTCCGACCCGCCTCTCATTCCGCTCATCATCAAGCCGGAGCCTCTCCTTTGGGTCAATTTTCCCCAAGTGCTCCAAACGGTTCAGCGCCATGTCAAAACTGACATTAAATTCCGACATGATCCTCGCAATATCCATCGCGGACAAACCATTTTCATTGAAACCCGGCAGCTGTAGATCCAGAAATTTTCCCACCTCCTCATCCGGCATGAGCAGACATGCTGCAAAATAATTAGCCTCCTGCTCTTTCTCGTCCGAATGATGCCCGGATATTGTCAGGCTATTGTCAATAAACTGCTTATCCTTATCCATATGAAGAGCAATATGTCCGATCTCATGCGCCAAAGTGAAAATTTCCCTCGAAAGCCGACTACAGGTATTCGTAAAGATAACCGTATCACTATCCTTTTTCAGGACAAATCCGAGATCGGCTGTCTCTCCGAGCGGATAACGCAATAATTTATATCCCAGTCTTTCACAGTCTCTGAACAAATCAATGATACCATAATGTCCTACCTTACAGCTCTCCCTGAAAGAATCCGCATTTCTCCGAATGTCTCTCTTTCTGTACTCCTGCATACAAGACCTCCCACCTATGCAAAATTCTCACGATGAATTTTCGCGTACAAGCGCTTATTTGCATAAAAGAAATCTAGCATATCAAAAATCTTCTCCGAGGAAACATTCTCAGCTCCTGCTCTGTACGCAACTGCCGGGGCATCATCAAGCACTCTCGTGATATCCCCTACCGTCACGCCAAGCACCTTCGCGACTTTGGAGAGAATATCTAATGTAACACTGTTTGCCCCGTTTTCAATACGGGCATATTTCTGTCTGCTCACACCAATCTGATCAGCGATCTGCTCCTGCGTAAAATTCTTGGCGATCCTCAATTCTTTCATACGGTTTCCCAGCAATTCATTCATGATCGTTCCTCCACATCTGCATATCTCATGTTTGTTTCGTGAACTGTGCAAAAATTGTATCATGCAGTTACGGAAATGTCAAGGTCGAATGTTATGTTTTCATAACATTATATTTTATTATTGTTATAATTATATTCCATTTCAAAAAATTCCTCCGGTCGCTTTTCTACAGGTGCACCTTGCAGGACAATTTTTCCGTCACCAGCTTGAAGACGCAGACCGCCTCAAACATCTTCTCCGGGAACTCCCACTCGTCCTTCCCTGTGTAGTGCCGCATGATGCGCAGCAGTCCCTCACGCTTTTCCTCCGGCTCCGTGACAAAGCTGACCGTCCCCGTCCCGATGACACTCTGGAACGCCGCGGTGCACTCCGACGCAATGTCTGACGGGTGAAGTTCATAATTTGTGTCCAGCTCAAATCCGACCTTCGGATTCTTCCCGATCAGGTCGATCTTGCGCCCCTTGCCCGCGCCGTGGAAATAGAACGTGTAGCTGTCGTCCGCGCCGCGCACATAGCCGAAACTCAGCGGCACGATGTACACCTCGCCGTCGTCGTTAAATCCGATCCTGCAACAATGGCTGTCCGCGATGATCTGCTCGATCTGCTCCGGATCCGTAATTTCCCTGTCCTTTCTGCGCATAGTTATCGCTCCTTTCCCGTATTTCCTCGAGTGCATGTTTTAGAATTGTTCTCAGCGAAAAGCTGTCGATTTTATGGACTAACTTGCTGCACCCTCGAGTCGGATAATATTACGTACTCTGACATCATGGTGTACGAAATTCTCATTCGTAAGCTGCTGGGTCACCTCATCATAAACGGGAGCTGTTCCCAGAGGATCCCTGATTGTCAGTATCATGCAGAATTCCTGGCTTAACTGGTAATCCCTTTTGAGGGCATCCTTCTCGATGAAATCTCTGAAAAGGCCTTCAATCTTCAAATACCATTTTCTGTTTGACGGCAGCCACTTATCTCTTTCCGCCGGTCTCATATCTGCCAGATCAATTGCATATTTTTTTACCGGATGAAATTTCTTTCCATACTTGACAAGAGTACATTCGCGTTCAAACCCGGTAATTGGATGAATTCCCTTTGCACTTGCGCTATAGATTCCATCATTCAAAAGATTTTGGTTTTCATCAAGTCCCATGGGATTGATAATTGTTGGTTTATTCGTATCTCTTTCCTTTTCAGTTTCATAGGTTCCAAAAAAGACATCAAGATTTGACTGACAATACTCCCCGGCCTGCTTCTCGTCAACAAGCGTTTTATTTACCAGTGTCAGTATAATCTGCCCCCGGAAAAAACCATTCTCATCGACCATGCTTGTCGGATATGGAAAATTGAACATTTCAATAAAACTACCCTTATCCAGAGAATCCCGCAGAATCAACGTGATTTCGTCCGGGGAATTGTACAGAATGTCCTGCGCTTTAATCGGAACGCCAAATCCCATTTGATTCACTTTCTCTGACATTTTCATCTGTATTCCTGTCGGATACTTCGCATAATGTATGGTTAAAGCCCGCAGAAGCAGGGGATCAAATTCCTCCTGCAACATGTATGCAAGATCGGAAACAATTCTTGTAACTGCCGGTGTGGAAAAACTTGTCCCCGCATGTCTAACATCTTCATCATCAAGGTTAAAGGTTCTAACGCCATGCTCTGTTCTGTGACCATCATGCATTCCTGCATTA
>CANQYP010000156.1 GCA_947628045.1 uncultured Lachnospiraceae bacterium
TCGTAAGCGGCTTCCCGTCTTTCCCCTTCGCCTGCAACACTGCCCTGATCTTCCTTCTGCAGCCTCCGCAGCACCGGGTACAGCGTCGACTCCGACACCTCGAGCACGCTGCGCACCTCCTGCGTGATCCGATAGCCGTACGTCCCCTCCGGGTCCCTCGATACCACAGACAGGACAACGGCGTCCAAAAGCGCGGCTCCCGTATTGAATACCATCTGACTGTTTCCTCCTGCCGCAATGTTATTGAATCTTCAATATTATATATCATATAATATTGTATATTACAAGATTTGTCAAGCAAATTTTTTAGGACGGAATGCTGTCCCGCACGCACAGCGCCCCGTACCCGACCTGGTTGTTCGGATAGCGCGTGAATCCCGGCAGCTCCCGCGCGCCGCGCCGCAGGTACGCGCGCAGTTTCTCGCCGTAGAGATACGGGTCGTTGCCGTCCGCGATCCCCCACTGCATCAGCAGCGCCGCCGCCCCGGTGACGAACGGCGTCGCAAACGAGGTCCCAGAGACGCTGACATAGCCTCCCCCGACCGCCGTCGTCGTGACGTCGACCCCCGGCGCAACCAGATCCGGTTTCGGGGCGGACGTATCCCTCGCCCAGCCGCGGCCCGAAAACGGCGCGTAAGAGCGGCTGCGCGCGTCGTACGCCCCCACCGCGACCACCCGCGCGGCGGTGGACGGGATCGTCATCGTCGCGTCAGGAGACGGCTGCAGGAAACGTGTACCCTCCCCGCGGGCACGCGCATCGTTCAGCCACATCTGGTATTCCCCCGTCACAACGCGGACCGGCGACAGCAGAATGCTCCAGATGCCGCTGTCAAGGTAGGTTTCCGTCGGGAGCAGATCCAGATAGATCTCCTGCCGTCCCTGATACGGGCTCGGCTCCCCGTAATACGCCAGCAGCTCCGTATTGCCCAGCCGCTCGTGCGTCGTCCCCGCCCTGCGCCCGGACGATCCGGCAGGGCTTGCTGACGATCCACCGCGGTTCGCGTTCAGCCCGACGCGCCGCCCGTCCGGGTGCACGAGCGCGATCTCAAATTCGTCCGCGTAATCCTTCCAGATCTGGATATTCAGCGTAGTCTCATAGTCATTCACCAGAAACTCGACCTTCTGCGGCACTCCCTGCGCGAGCCTTCCGGCGGCATGCCCGCCCGTATTCCCCTCATTCCCGGTGCCGACCGCAAGGACGTTGCGCCCGCGGTCCGCCATCCGCTCAAAATAGGTCTCCAAAAGCGACGTCCCCCGGTGCGAGCCGTACACATTCCCGATGCTGACGTTCACGGCGACCGGGCGCGCAAGCTCCTCCGCCTTCCGCACAACGTATTCGAGCGCCTGCATCAGCTCCGTCGTGCGCGGGAAATCGTTCTCCCTGGGTATGCCGAGTTTCACCACGATCAGCTCCGCCTCCGGAGCCATTCCCCGGTAACTTCCGCCGGAGGCGCGCCCGTTCCCCGCCGCGATCCCGAGCACCTGCGTCCCGTGTCCGCTCACGTCCCGCTCCGGCACGATCTCATAGCCCGCCGCCCGGTCTCCCACGGCGAGCGCGGCGTCGATCTCCTCCCGCGTGTATTCCGCGCCCATACGGAACCCTTCGGGGACCCGCCCCGCCGTCCCGCGCAGAGCCGCTGTCTGATCCCGCATCGCTGCCGTCCGGTCTTGCATTGTCGTCTGCTCCTGCACCACCGCCGTCTGATCCTGCATTGCCGCCGTCTGATCTTGCATTGTCGTCCGCTCCCGCACCACCGCCGTCTGATCCCACATTGCCGCGATCCGCGTGCTGCCGTCCGCGTTTCGGAAATCCGGGTGAAAATAATCCACGCCGGAATCGATGACCGCCACAAGGATCCCCCGTCCCGTGAGGGCAAGCCGGGGCGTCTGAACCGCCGAGACACAGGACGCCGTCCGTCCCGCCTCCGCCGCAAAGTACAGCCGTTTCGGCATCTCCACATACTCGACCTGCGGCAGCGCTGCCAGCGCCTCGATCCCCTCCTGCGGCAGCGTGACGATCGCGTATCCGCCGGAGAGCTGCACCACCGTCCAGTCCTCCGGCACCGCCCCCGCCAGCGTGCCGCTGTGCCGCACGATCACCTCCCAGGTGCGCGCGCCCGCATTGTACCCTTCTTCAAGATTCTCCGACTTCTCCCGCTCTCCCTGCGTCGCCTGCAGCGACAGGTTCAGCAGGTTCTCGATCTTCTGGTCTGCCTCCGCCACCACATATCCTCCCGCAAAAAAGAATTCTATGTAGTGTATGCTCACATACGCGCGTCGGCGCAGGGATCCCGCTCACTCCTCCCGGAAACGCGCTCTTGCAAAATCTCCGCCCAGGCATGTCGGCACAGCGTCCCGCTCACTCCTCCAGCATCGTGTTGATTCGGCGGAATCCGCCGCCGTCCTCCTCCATATCCTCCCAGATCTGCTCCGCGAGGTCGGCAAGCGTCTCATTCCCGAACGAGATCCTGCCCCCGTATATGCTCAGCCCCTCCGCGATCGCCTGCTGCGCCTCGCGGTATTCCTCGTAATGCTCGTCTCCTTCGTAAAAATCATTCCGCACGTCGATCCCGTACTGTTCACGAAAAAAAGCAGCAAGCTCCTCTTCGCTCTCTGCTTCCTTCTCACCGAAAAAGACCGGTCCCAGCACCTCGTAGAGCAGCTCCTTCTGCCTTTGTACCATACGGTCGTCCTTCGCGAGCAGATACCCGCTCGAAGGCGCGCGACCGTCCTTCTCGTTCTGTCTTGACTTTTTCCATTTCACAGCATTCTGCATCCTGTTTTCCCGCTCTGTCCCCCACAACGGATAAACACTGCACATATATCACTTTTATATTATCTTATTGTCTATGCTGTGTCAAGTATTATTTTATTTCCCTGACTTTTTTACACGCTTTTGCACCCGGGGGACGATGAGGCTGTTCCAGATCTTGTATCCCTTGTCGTTCATATGCCCGCCGTCCGGCGCGATGATGCCGGGTTTCGGTTTCCCTTCGTTGGTGAGCGCCCCGGTCACATCAATGTAATAGACATCGTCCAGCTCGCTGCAGAATTTCTCCACCTGCTCATTGCAGGACTTTTCGTACTGCCAGATCCCCGCGTCATTCATCGTCCGGTAGTTCGAAACATAAAAGATCGGGATATTCGGCAGCTTTGCGTGGAGCTTTTTCAGGAGCCTGCAGGCGTCGGACGCCGTCTCCTCCTCGGAATATCCCCGGTTGAGCTGGTTCCCCGTCCCGGGAAACAGCACGACGGCGCTCGGGTGGTAATCCACGATGAGTTTCTTGTACCACTGCAGCCATTCCTTCACGATCGAGCCGCCGATCCCCATGTTCAGCACCTTGTCCGGGTCGAAGACCACCGGGGCGCTTACCCAGCGCGCGATCGTCGAGCTGCCCGCCACAACGATCTTGCCCTGATTGCTCTCCGCCTTATGGCTCTTCCGGAGCTTTTCACTGATGCGCTGTTTCTTCGAGGCGCGCACTGTGACGGTGCAGCTGTATTTCTTTCCCCCGCATGCCGCCGTGACGACACACGTCCCTGCCTTCTTCGCCTTGACCGTGCCGCTGCCGCTCACTGTCGCCACGGTACGCTTCGATGATTTCCAGGTGATCTCCCCGGTTGCGCCGTAAAGCTCGAGCTGTTTCGTTCTGCCCGTTTTGACCGACAGCTTTGTCCTGCTCAGCCGCGTCTCACCGGTCTGCTCCGTCTGCGCGGACTGCGGTTCCGTCTGCGCAGTCTGCTCTTCCGTCTGTACGGTCTGTCCTTCCGTCTGCGCAATCTGTTCTTCCGTCTGTGCGGTCGGCACTTCCGTCTGCGCGGTCCGCTCTTCCGTCTGTACGGTCTGTCCTTCCGTCTGAATGGTCTGCTCTTCCGTCTGCGCAATCTGTTCTTCCGCCTGTACGGTCTGTCCTTCCGTCTGCGCAATCTGCTCTTCCGCCTGTGCCCCAACGGCAAAGAGCATCCCCGTGCACAGCAGCACAAGGATGCCCGTCAGAATCTTTCTTTGCAGTAAATCGCTCCGCCTCTTCATTTCCCGTATGTCTCCCCTTTCCCCTGTCCTCAATCATAGCACAACGGCTCCGGGGATAGCAAGCGTTTTCTGTTTTATTCGTTCGGAAGTTTCCCGAACCGCACCCGCATATACGCCTTGATCGCCTCTTTCGTCCCGTCAAAGCCAAGACGCTCACTGTTCAGGCAAAGGTCGTAGTTGCGCGCGTCCGTCCACTCCTGCCCGGTGTAGTAACGGTAAAAATCGCTGCGGTACTTGTCCGTCTTCTCGACAAACTTCTCGACGTCCTTGCCCGTGAACGCACGGCGCTCGATCGCCTGTTTCACACAGTACTCCCGCGACGCGTGGACAAACACGCTCACAAGACCCGGATTGCCCTTGAGCACATAGTCCGCCGCCCTGCCGATGACGACACAGGACTCCTGCTCCGCCAGCTCGCGGATGATCTTCGCCTGATAGTTGAACAGGTTGTGATCGCTGACAAACTCCTCGCTGTCCGGCGCGATCAGCTTGCCCTTGTACTCCGGCGCGCGTCCCTTGCCAAAAAACAGCGGCGTGCGTTTCAGCTTTTCGTCCGCCTGGTTGAACAGGCTCTCGTTGATCCCGCTGTCGTCGGACGCCATCTTGATGATCTCCTTCTCATAGCAGTTGATCCCGAGATCGTCCGCCAGCATATGCCCGATCGTCTTCCCGCCGCTGCCGAAATGCCTCGCAATCGTGATAATCACATTTCCCATACTACACCATCCTTTCCTTACCTTACTTTGTATAAATACCTCTTCGATACATCATAATCCCTAAACCGACAGCCGCATCGGAGCAGGGACGCTCCGGGAAGGACCTATAGGGGCGTCCGCCCGGAGCTGTCCCTGTCCTTCGCGGCGTCCAATCTGGCTTTACTCACCGAGATACGCCTTTTTGATCGAATCGTCGTTCATCAATTCCTTCGCATCGCCCGACATCACGATCCTGCCGGTCTCGAGCACATACGCGCGGTCCGCGATCGCGAGCGCCTTCTTCGCGTTCTGCTCCACCAGGAGCACCGTCGTCCCCGCCTCGCTGACGCTCTGAATGATGTCGAAGATCTCATTGACAAGGATCGGAGAAAGTCCCATCGACGGCTCATCCATCAGAATAATGCGCGGGTTCGACATCAACGCGCGCCCCATCGCCAGCATCTGCTGCTCGCCGCCCGAGAGCGTCCCGGCAAGCTGGTTTTTCCGCTCCTCCAGGCGCGGGAAACGCTTGTAGACCTTCTCCAGCGTCTGCGCGATCTCACCCTTGTCGCTGCGCGTGTACGCGCCCATCTTCAGATTCTGGTAAACGGACATCTCCGCAAACACGCGGCGTCCCTCCGGCACATGCGCCATCCCGAGGCCTACGATCTTGTGCGCCGGGGTCTTCGTGATGTCCTTGCCCTCAAAAATAATGCTGCCCTTCTTCGGGGAGAGAAGTCCCGTGATCGTATGGAGGATCGTCGTCTTGCCCGCGCCGTTCGCGCCGATCAGCGAGATGATCTCACCCTCGTTGACCTCGAAGGAGATTCCCTTGATCGCCTGGATCACGCCGTAGTAGACCTCCAGGTCTTTTATCTCAAGCATCGCCATCGTCTTCCCCTCCTATTCCCCAAGATACGCAGTGATGACCTGCGGATCGTTCAGCACGTCGCTCGTCGCGCCCTGCGCAAGGATCTCGCCGAAATTCAGCACGCTCAGCTCCTCGCAGATGCCGGACACCAGTTTCATGTCGTGCTCGATCAGCAGGATCGTCATGTCAAAATGATCGCGCACAAAACGGATCATATCCATCAGCTCCTGCGTCTCGTTCGGGTTCATGCCGGCGGCAGGCTCGTCGAGCAGCAGCAGCTTCGGGTCCGTCGCCATCGCGCGGGCGATCTCCAGCCGGCGCTGTTTGCCGTACGGCAGGTTCGACGCCAGCGTC
>CANQYP010000157.1 GCA_947628045.1 uncultured Lachnospiraceae bacterium
ACGACTGCTGGCCGGTGGCAAGCTGGTCGAGCATCGACTATTTCGGGCGGTGGAAAGCGCTGCACTACTATGCGAAACGTTTCTTCGCGCCGGTGCTGATCTCGTGTCAGGAAGAGGGGATTTTGAGTCAGGACACAAACGTGAACGCAGAGCCGTATGATCTGAAAAAGAGCGCGCGCCTGAACGTGAGCAATGAAACGATGCATACCTTCTCCGGCAAGGCGCACTGGGCGCTGCGACGCGCGGACGCCTCTGTGATCAAAGAAGGCACGTTCGACGTGGAAGTCCCTGCGCTTTCCGCCGTGTGGCTGCCGGAACAGGATTTCTCCGACCAGGAGACCTACGGCTGCTACTATTCCTACGAGCTGACCGATCTGTCGGGCACGCTCATCGGAGAAGGCACAGCGCTCTTCTGCGCGCCGAAACATTTCCGTTTCCTTGATCCTGCACTTGAGGCGCACATCGAGGGCGACGAAGTAGTCGTCACGGCAAATGCCTACGCCCGCAGCGTGGAACTCCAGTGTGGTCCGGATGTCGTACTCGAGGACAACTATTTCGACATGAATGCAGGGACGCGCCGCGTCCGCATCGTGCGCGGAGCGGTCAAAGATGTGACGGCGAGAAGTGTGTTTGCGATTCGGTGAGCAGCGAGCTCTCATGAATGACGCCCTCGCAGGAGTTGTCAACGCCACGGCAAACACGCTTTCGCTCGACTTTCGCCCGAATCGGTCACGCAACGGTATTAAGCTCACGCTGCGCGCTCGCTAAGTACCGGCGGACCTGCGCGGCTTGCCGTTGGCATCGCAACTCCCTGCACGGGCGGTAGATTGTCCGGAACCGGACCGCGCGCCGCTTTCGGATCGCCCCTGCACGTGCTGGCTGGCGCGGTAGATTGCGCGGCACAGCAGCGTGCGATAGGCTGGACTAGCTTTGCGTCGCAGCCGAATCAGGGAGAATAACGTGTTTGCGGAAGAATTCGCACTCATCGTCGTTGCACTTCTTCGCATAGGCGCTGCGGACGTCGCAGTGGAACACATGCCCCGGCTTTGTCTTTTCATCGCCGTAGATGTGCAGCTCCGCCTCTATCCCTTTCTCCGTCAGGAGATCAGCCATCGGCTGCGCGCATTTCAGCAGAAAATCTCCGGTCGAGCTCATGACAAAGGACGGTGGAAATGCAGCCGTGATATGTCCGAGAATGTCAAGCTCTTCTGTATAGCTCTGATAATCTTTTCCGGCATAGCACACCATCAGATCCTTCCCCATCTCATCCATATCATAGACGCCACAGTTGAGCGCGGTCGCCCGCAGCGTAAATTTCGGGATATCCAGACCGAGTAGCGCCGCGTACTCCGGGTTCGTCACCGCCGCGCTGTACTGTGCGTTCAAATGTCCGCCGGCAGAATCGCCGACAAAAAAAAGATTCTCCTTGTCAATATGGTATTTCTCCGCATGCGCGCAGACATAGCGCAGTACCGCGTTCGTGTCCTCAAGCTGCGCCGGATAGCGGCTCTCGGGCGCGACCCGGTAAGAGAAATTGACGACCGTGAACCCGCGCTGCGCAAGGTTCATGCAGTAATACTGATATACGCTCTTGTCCCCATAAACATAACCGCCGCCGTGAATGCTGACGATCGTCGGCAGTACCCCTTCTGTCCCTCTCGGATAATAAATATCCATCGTCTGAAGGCGGTGATCCCCGTATTTCAGGTCGTCCACGCGCACGATATCCGCCGGCGTCTGAAGTCCCGCGTCGCGTTTCTTGTCAGACCTGCCGAACTGAATCCTGCTTTTCCATGCAAACATATACGGCTCGAATTTCGGAATAACGACCGGTCCTAACGCCGCGCCGATCCCTGCCGCCATTGCCAGGCTGCCAATGCTTAACTTCTGTTTCTTTTTCTTTTTGCTCATATGAGCCGCCCTCCTTTTTCGTTTTTCTGTTTTTCCAACACATCAGACAACGCCGCAAACTGCGCAAGCGTCAATGTCTCGCCGCGCACGTTTTCCGGCAGTCCCGCCTCCCCCAACGCCTCCAGAATCTCTTCGCGGCTGAACTGCAGCTCCGAAGAATTTTTCAGTCCGTTCAGCAGCGTCTTGCGCCTCTGGTTGAACGACGCCCGGATCAGCGCGAACATCAGCCGCTCGTCCTTCACCTGCACCGGCGGCTGCGGGTAGCGTGTCAGCCGGATCACCGCGCTCCCGACATTCGGGCGCGGAATGAAACAGTTCGGCGGAACGTTTGCCGCCAGATACGGCTGCGCGTAATACTGCACCGCGAGCGAGAGCGCCCCGTAATCCTTCGTCCCGGGCTCCGCCTGCATCCGCTGCGCGACCTCCTTCTGCACCATCACCGTGATGCTGTCCACCGGCACCCGGCTCTCGAACAACCCCATGATGATCGGCGTCGTGATATAGTATGGCAAGTTCGCGACCACCTTGATCGGCTGTCCGCCGTTTTTTTCGCGCGCGATCGCCGCGATGTCCGTCTTCAGCACGTCCTGATTGAGGATCGTGACATTGTCATAACCCGAGAGCGTCTCCTGCAGGATCGGAATCAGCTTGCGGTCGATCTCAACCGCCGTCACCTCGCGCGCAGCCTCCGCCAAAGCCTGCGTCATTGTCCCGATGCCAGGTCCGATCTCCACCACAAAATCGTCCTTCGTGATCTCCGCCGCCGTGATGATCTTGTCCAGCACATGCGTATCGATCAGGAAATTCTGCCCGAATTTCTTCTGGAAATCGAACCCGTGTTTTCGAATCACCTCAATTGTCTTCTGCGGATTAGAAAGCTTGTCCATATGTTCTCCGTTTCTGATCTATTAGGTTCATTATGCACGGATTCATTCCTGCAGTTTCCTGTACACCCGGTGCGCGTTCTCCCAGGTCGCGTCCTCGATCTCCTGCGCGCTCACGCCCCGGATCCGGGCAATCTCTTCAATCACAAGCGGCAGGTACAGAGACGAATTGCGCTTGCCGCGGTTCGGCTCAGGCGCAAGATACGGGCAGTCCGTCTCCACGACGATACGATCGAGCGGAACCTCCGCGGCAACCTCCTTCAGCACACGCGCGTTCCTGAACGTCACAACGCCGCCAATCCCTATGTAGTACCCGAGTTTCACATAATCCAGCGCCATCTGCGCCGACGAGGAAAAGCAGTGAATGATACCGCCCGTCGTCCCGGCGTGGTGCTCTTTCATGAGATCAAACGTGTCCTGCGCGGCGTCCCGGCTGTGGATGTTGACCGGCAGACCGGTCTCCTTCGCCATCTCAAGCTGGCGGATAAACCATTGCTGCTGAACCTCGTGCGGCTCCCTGTTCCAGTGATAGTCCAGCCCGATCTCCCCGACCGCCACCGTCTTCGGTTCCCGGCACAGCTCATACATCCACTGCAGCGTCTCCTCATTCAGCGAACCGACCTCATCCGGGTGCACGCCGACCGCCGCCCAGACAAACGGGTAGCGTCCGGCAAGCTCCTGGCTCGCGCGAACGCCCTGCAAGGACGCGCCGACATTCACGACCCCGCCGACCCCGGCAGACTGCATCCGCGCAAACAGTTCCTCGCGGTCTTCATCAAATGTCTCATCATCGTAATGCGCATGTGTATCAAAAATCATCTCGTCCCCCTGTATTCCTTTTCTGCATATAACATCGCTGTACTTTTTTAATTATGCAGAAAAATCAGGCATACGTCAATCCTTTTCCATCGTAAATGCTATTATATCACTTAATATTTTTAATAAATGTTTTATATCTCTCTCATATATAACATGATATAATTTTTGTTCCTGACCGAAACATAGTGACAGAAAGGAGGGATCGTAATCAACCTGCGGTCTTAAGCCCTGCCGCACAAAAATGGGAATAGAAAGTCCCCGGAGAAAGCCGCTCCGGGGATTTTCATTTGTGACTGCATAGCTTTATAGCAAACTTTTGTTATTTGCATTGTAACATGTACATCATTGATATGCAATATCCAATTTCTTAAAAAAGAATAAATGTTTCCGCCAGGCGTTTATCCTGCCGACACGGCAGCCTCCTTCATCGCCTTCACGTACTCAGCCACATGCGGCACGCAGTCCGCGCCGTACTGTCCGCAGAGTTTCACGATCGCGGAACCGACGATCACGCCGTCCGCGTACCCAGCCATGCGTTTCGCCTGCTCCGGCGTGGAAATACCGAAACCGATCGCGCAGGGAATACTGCTGTGCTCACGCACCAGGCGCACCATCTCGCCGACGTCGGTCGTGATCTCCGTGCGGACACCGGTCACGCCCAGCGAAGAGACACAGTAAATGAATCCTTCCGCCGATGCCGCGATCGTCGCGATCCTCTCATGCGAGGTCGGCGCGATCAGGGAGACCAGCGCCAGTCCGTGCGCGCCGCACACGGAGCTGAATTCCTCTTTCTCCTCAAATGGCACGTCCGGCAGGATCAGACCGTCCATGCCGATCTCCGCGGCAGTCTTCACGAAACGTTCCGTCCCGTAAGAATAGACTACGTTCGCGTAGGTCATGAACACCATTGGGATCTGTGTATTTTTGCGGATCTTCCGCACCATGTCGAAGATCTTGTCCGTCGTCACGCCGCCGGAGAGGGCTCGCATGTTCGCCTCCTGGATCACCGGACCTTCCGCCGTCGGATCCGAGAACGGGATGCCAAGCTCAATCAGATCCGCGCCCGCCTCCTCCATCGCGTAGACCAGCTTTTCCGTGACCTCCAGCGACGGATCGCCGCAGGTCACAAACGGGATAAACGCCTTTCCATTCTCAAATGCCTGCTGTATCTTACTCATGGATATCCTCCCCTCTGTAGCGCGCGATCGCCGCGCAGTCCTTGTCGCCGCGCCCGGAAATATTGATGACGATGATCTGGTCTTTGCGCATCTGAGGCGCGAGTTTCATCGCGTAGGACACCGCGTGCGCGCTCTCGATCGCCGGGATGATACCCTCGATCTTTGCCAGATACTCAAACGCCTCGACCGCCTCGTCGTCCGTCACCGGCACGTACTCCGCGCGTCCCTTGTCATACAGATACGCGTGCTCCGGTCCGATACCCGGATAATCCAGTCCTGCCGAGATCGAGTACACCGGCGCGATCTGCCCGTACTCATCCTGACAGAAGTAGGACTTCATGCCGTGGAAGATCCCGAGCCGTCCGGTCGCGATCGTCGCCGCGGTCTCCGCCGTATTCACGCCGCGGCCCGCAGCCTCACAGCCGATCAGCCGCACACTCTCGTCTTCGATAAAATGATAAAAAGCCCCGATCGCGTTGGAACCGCCGCCGACACAGGCAAGCACCGCGTCCGGCAATTTCCCCTCCTTCTCCATGAGCTGTTCCTTGATCTCCTTCGAGATCACACTCTGGAAATCGCGCACGATCGTCGGAAACGGGTGCGGACCCATCACAGAGCCGAGCACATAGTGCGTGTCGTCGATCCGTTTCGTCCACTCGCGCATCGTCTCCGAGACCGCGTCCTTGAGCGTCCCGGTGCCGCTCTCCACCGCGTGCACCTGCGCGCCGAGGAGCCGCATCCGATAAACGTTGAGCGCCTGACGGATCGTATCCTCCTTGCCCATGAACACCTCGCACTCCATGTCCATCAGCG
Organism: uncultured Lachnospiraceae bacterium; assembly: GCA_947628045.1. Classification (GTDB taxonomy): domain Bacteria; phylum Bacillota; class Clostridia; order Lachnospirales; family Lachnospiraceae; genus Choladousia. The sequence goes on from CANQYP010000157.1 coordinate 5,606, forward strand.
CCGCCGCCGTCGCCGTCGCCACGCCGTGCTGTCCCGCGCCGGTCTCCGCGATCACGCGCGTCTTCCCCATCTTCTTCGCGAGGAGCACCTGCCCCAGCACGTTGTTGATCTTGTGCGCGCCGGTATGGTTCAGGTCCTCTCTTTTCAGGTAGATCTTCGCGCCTCCCAGATCCTTCGTCATACGTTTCGCGAAATAGAGCCGCGACGGACGACCCGCGTAATCATTGAACAGATCCGTCAGCTCACGGTTGAACTCCGGGTCGTCCTTGTAATGATTGTACGCCTCCTCCAGCTCGATCACGGCGTTCAT
>CANQYP010000158.1 GCA_947628045.1 uncultured Lachnospiraceae bacterium
CGGAGGCGATCGACACGAACCTTGTGGTAACGAAACAACTGGTATACAACAACGAGCTGTGGAACGCGGTGGACGCTACCTTCTATGTGGCGCTGTATGACGACGCGGCTCTGACGAACCGGGTATCGGAGATCCAGCCGATCGTGTTCCAGAACATGAACACGTCCTCGACGACCTTCGAGAAACTGGAGGTAGGCAAGACCTACTACGTGGCAGAGACGAGCGCGGACGGCGTGGTGCTCAACAATGTGGGCGGCGCGCTGGCGACCGGTGAGATGTTCAGCGTGGACTTCTACAATGACAACGTGGTGACGATCGCGAAGGGCGACGGGACGCAGACGGTCTATTTCCGCAACCTGTTCGCGGAGCTCCCGACCGAGTACTACCGCGAGGGTGAGCTGACCGTGACGAAGCAGATGCTCGGCGCGGACGGCGAGGCGAAGACGAGCAAGAAGACGTTCTACGCGGGCATCTTCGCGGACGCATCGTTCACGACGCTCTCGAAGGATGTTTCGCAGAACATTGTGAAACTGGCTCTGGGCGGCACGTCTTCGGTATCTGACATCGTGAAGGTGGCGGTGCCGGAGGGCGGATCGACGACGGTATACGTGACAGAGGTCGACAAGGACGGCAAGCCGGTAGCGGGCGCGGCATCGTTCCAGTACGATGTGACGGTGGACAACACGGCTGTGACGCTGAGCGAGGAGACCCTCAAGGGCTCTGTGGTCATTACGAACCAGGAGCGCGAGACGGAATCCGAGACAGAGGAAGAGTTCGAGGAGGCTGGCACGGAGAGCGACGAGACGGTTCCGGCGACCACGAAGTCGGTCAAGACGGGCGACGATACGCCGATCCTGCTGTATGTCGGACTGCTGCTGGCGGCGGCATTGCTGCTGATCCTGGCACTGGTGCTGAAACGCAAAAAGCGCAACTGAAACAAAGACAGGTAACACGAATGTAACACGCGGGGAGCGCTGCGGATAGCGGCGCTCCCTTTTCGTAAAGTTTCAGTGGATTTTTCGGGAGGGATACGGTAAAATGGGTGCGAGGTGAGCTTATATGAGACCAGACCACAACCACCAGAAAAAGATCGCCGTGATCAACGACTTTTCGGGTTTCGGACGCTGTTCGATCGCGGTGGCGCTCCCGATCATCTCCGCGATGCGGATCCAGTGCTGCCCGGTGCCGACTTCGATCTTCTCGAACCATACCGGGTTCGACAGTTTCTTTTTCGAGGACTACACGGATCGGATGCAGGCATATATTGATGAATGGAAAAAGCTGGGGCTTGAGTTTCGCGGGATCAGCAGCGGGTTCCTCGGCTCGAAGGAGCAGATCCAGATCGTGATCCGTTTCTTCCGGGAGTTTCGGCGGGAGGACACGATCATCGTCGTCGACCCGGTGATGGGGGACTACGGGAAACCGTATCCGACGTACACGGCGCAGATGTGCGAGGAGATGAAGAAACTCGTGACGTACGCGGATATCCTGACGCCGAACCTGACGGAGGCGTGCATTCTGACGGATATGCCGTACCACGCGGATCACTGGAGGATGCGGGAGATCATGGAACTGGCGGAGAGGCTCAGCGTGCTCGGTCCCGCGAAGGTGGTGATCACGGGGATCCCGCAGGGCGGGTTTATCGCGAATTACTGCTTTGAGCGGGGGCGGCAGGGCAAGATCCGGCGCACGCACAGGGTCGGGACGCAGCGCTCCGGGACGGGGGATATTTTTGCGGCGATCATTGCGGCGGACGCGGTCAACGGCGTGCCGTTCCAGGATTCGGTGCGCAAGGCGTCGCTGTTCATCAAGCGCTGCATCGAGCGGTCGATCGAGCTGGAGCTGCCGCTGACGGACGGGGTGTGTTTTGAGGAGGTCCTGCACAGGCTTTCCTGAGACGCTGCGCTCACTTATGCCGGAAATGCTGCACAGGTTATCCCGGGACGACTGATTTGTCTGAATTTTAGCGATTTTTTGCTTTATGTAACATAAACAGCGGTTGCGGTTCGGACAATTTTGTGGCATAATGGAACGGGGTGGATGCTGCCGCGGGTGTGCGGCGGCTTGCAAAGTGAAGTGAGGACGACATGGCTGATAATATCTTGAAGGTAAAGACGCTCGGGGGATTTTCTCTTTATTATGAGGGAAGGGAGATCGCCCTGGACCGGAACACGACGTCGAAGTCGATGCAGCTCTTGCAGATTCTTCTTATGAATATCGACGCCGGGGGGATCGCGAAGACGAGCCTGGCGGACGCGCTGTATGGACGTGAGGAGGTCGAGAACAAGAACGGGAGCTTGAACAACACGATCTTCCGCCTGAAGAAACAGTTCAAGGCGGCGGGGTTCCCGGAGGCGAACTACGTGGTGATTAAGCGGGGAATGTGCCGCTGGGAGAATGAGGCGATCCCGGTGGAGGTGGACGCCGTCGAGTTCGAGAAACTGATCGGGAAAGGGAAAAAGGAGCAGGACCAGGCGGTGAAGACGGAGACCTATCTGGAGGCGTGCCGTCTGTATACCGGGGAGTTCCTTCCGAATATGATCGGCGAGGACTGGGTCGCCGTGCGCAGCGTGCATTATCAGGAGCTGTACACGGAGAGCCTTCTGGCGCTGTTCGGCTGGCTGCAGGAGGAGGAGCGCTACGACGAGATCCTTCAGCTGGCGACGACCGCTGCGTCGATCTATCCGTTTGACGACTGGGCGCTGTGGCAGATCGACAGCCTGATCGCGATGTCCCGGTTCCGCGAGGCGATGGAGATCTACGAGAAGGTGACGAAGCTCTTCTTTGATGAGCTGGGACTTCCGCCTTCGCCGGAGATGCTCAGCCGCGCGCGCCTGATGGCGGAGCGCATCTCGCAGTCCTCAGGGGTCATCCATGACATCAAGCAGAGGATCCGCGAGCGGCAGAAGATACCGGGAGCGTATTATTGTACATATCCGAGCTTTGTCGATATCTACCATGTCATCAGCCGCATGATGGAGCGCAACGGCATGTCGGTGTATCTCATGCTGTGCACGATCAAGTACACGGGCGGCGACATGGGTTCCGCGGAGCGCGAGCAGATCGTCTCGAAGGCGCTGCGCGATTCGATCATGGAGGTGCTGCGGCGCGGGGATTTCTACACGCGCTACAATACGCAGCAGTACCTGATCATGCTGCCGGAGATCAACCAGGAGAATTGCGCGAAGGTCTCCGCGAGGATCGACCGCGCGTTCAGCAAGAAGGTGCGCAGGAGCGATTTTCAGGTGAATTATTATGTGGCGTCTGTGGCGGAGATCGACGAGGACGCCGTGAGCGATAAGCCGAAGTTCCGGGGCGGAGAGTCTGTGTGGAGCTCGGTGGGCGAGGCGGCGAACGCCGGTTAGGCGCGCGGACGGCGCTTGGCGGAAGGGAAACGGACAGTGAGGAGGAAACATGATTGAGTGACAGTCAAAACTTTTATAAGATTGGCATTGCCGCTCCGAATCTCATGGTGATCTGTATCGATACGAACGTAGGCGGGAGGGAGACGGGGCGGCTGTACAGCTGTTACAGCCGGGAGCCCGCGGTCTTCGACGACCCGTACCAGCTCCTGCTGATGATGGACGAGGTGATGGAGAGCATCAATTACCCGCAGGCGTCCGTGGCGCTGCGCGATTACAGCGTGCGGGGCGAGGGGAAGAGGCAGGAGAAACAGACGGAGGAGCCGGGGCGCCGGGACGGGATTGACCGGAGGCGCAAGACGCCGGACAAGGTGATGGAGCAGACGGAGCTGCTGGAATTCCGGGGCGGGATCGCGACGTACGCGGTGCGCATCCAGTACCGGCAATACGCGACCTGGCAGGGCGAGCTTGTGTGGCTGGAGAAGAACCTTGCGAGGGGGTTCAACAGCGAGCTGGAGATGCTGAAACTGATGGATAATATGAGAGAGGATTGAGGAGTCGGCGTTCGCCGGCTCCTTTTGTGAAATAATTGTGCAGGTCAGCAATAATTTACTTGAGATTCATGGGATAAAGTAGTAAAATAAACAAATAAACCGGATTTTGCGGCTGGATTTTGGGGAAACGTCAACTATGGATAAGATGTTGTTTGTATATAATCCGCGGTCGGGCAAGGGGTCGATCCGCAGCGGGCTGTCGGGGGTCGTGGAGACGTTCACCGCGGGCGGCTACGAGGTGACGGTGCATCCGACGAGCGGCGAGAAGGACGCCCGGGAGACGGTGAAGGGGCGGGCGAAGGATTTTGATTTGATTGCATGCTGCGGCGGCGACGGGACGCTGGACGAGGTGGTCGCGGGGCTGATGGACAGCGGAGTGCGGCGGCGGATCGGCTATATCCCGGCGGGGAGCACGAATGATTTCGGCAACAGCCTCGGGATCCCGAAACAGATGGACCAGGCGGCTCGGCTGATCGTGGACGGCAAGGTGTTTTCCTGCGACATCGGCAGGTTCAATGAGGAATATTTTGTGTATGTGGCGGCGTTCGGGGCGTTCACGGACGTGTCGTACCAGACGAACCAGGATATGAAGAATATGCTCGGGCATGCGGCGTATCTGCTGGAGGCGATGAAACGCATGGGGACCTGGAAGAGCCGCTGGATGCGCATTGAGAGCGAGGAGTTCTGCGACGAGGGCGAGTTCGTGTTCGGCATGGTGACGAACTCTAATTCCGTCGGCGGGATCAAGGGGCTGCCGGGGAACAACGTGGAGCTCAACGACGGTCTGTTCGAGGTGATGCTGGTGCGCAACCCGCAGAACCTGATCGACTGGCAGGAAATCATCACGGCGGTGCTGACGCGTGAGGAGTCGTCGGGGAAGGTCGTGCGGTTCAAGACGGACCGGCTGCGGATCCTCTCAAGGGAGCCGATCGCGTGGACCAGGGACGGCGAGAACGGCGGCGAGCACACGGAGGTGGAGCTGGTCAACCTGCGGCAGGTGCTGGATATTATTGTGGATGCGGGGCTGGAGCCTGTGATGCATGAGATCTTGTCGTGACCGCGGCGTCGGGCGATGATGTGAATCGGTCGCGGAGTGCAGATATGCGTAAGTGCGAGGTACATGAAGTGCGGACGCGCATTTGTAGAAATATGTGAATTCAACAGGAAACGGAGGAAAAGGGTATGTTGTATGCAGGAATTGATCTCGGGACGTCGGCGGTGAAGCTGCTGTTGATGGACGAGAAGGGGAAGATCCAGAAGATCGTGTCGAGGGAGTACCCGATCTATTTCCCGAATCCGGGCTGGTCGGAGCAGAAGCCGGAGGACTGGTATGAGCAGACGATCGAGGGGCTCAAGGCGCTTTTCGCGGACTGTGACAAGAGTCAGGTAGCGGGCATCAGTTTCGGCGGTCAGATGCATGGGCTGGTGATCCTGGACAAGGACGACAATGTGATCCGCCCGGCGCTTTTGTGGAATGACGGGCGCACCTATGAGGAGTGCGATTATCTGAACAATGTGATTGGCAAGGAAAAGCTTTCCGAGTATACGGCGAACATTTCCTTTACGGGTTTCACGGCGCCGAAGGTGCTCTGGGTGAAAAATAAGGAGCCGGAGAATTTCGCGCGGATCGCGAAGATCATGCTGCCGAAGGATTATATCGCGTACAAGCTCTCGGGCGTGCACTGCACGGATGTGTCGGACGCGTCCGGCATGCTGATGTTTGACGTGCGGAACCGCTGCTGGTCGAAGGAGATGCTGGAGATCTGCGGCGTGCGCGAGGAGCAGATGGCGAAGATCTTCGAGAGCTACGAGGCGGTCGGGACGATCCTGCCGGAGGTGGCGGCGCAGCTCGGGATCCCGGAGACGGTCAAGATCGTGGCGGGCGCGGGCGACAACGCGGC
>CANQYP010000159.1 GCA_947628045.1 uncultured Lachnospiraceae bacterium
CCGCGTCGGCGGACTGCTGCGCTACGGCATCCCGAACATGAAGATCGAGAAATCGGTGATCGACCGGCGCATTGCGCTGATGGAGGAAGAGGGCATCGAGTTTGTCACGAACGCGAACATCGGTGAGAACGTGAGCGCCGACGAGCTGATGAAGAATTACGACGCGGTCGTGCTCTGCTGCGGCGCGTCGAACCCGCGCGACATTCAGGTGCCGGGGCGCGATTCCAAGGGGATCTACTTTGCGGTGGATTTCCTGAAGGCGACGACGAAGAGTCTGCTGGATTCGGATTTCAAGGACAAGAAATTTATCTCCGCGAAGGACAAACATGTCATCATCATCGGCGGCGGCGACACCGGAAACGACTGCTGCGGCACGTCGATCCGCCTCGGCGCGGCGTCCGTGACGATGCTGGAGATGATGCCCCAGCCGCCGGCGGAGCGCGCGGAGAACAACCCGTGGCCGCAGTGGCCGCGCGTGCTCAAGACCGACTACGGTCATCAGGAGGCGATCGCGCTCTACGGCTCCGACCCGCGCATCTACACCACGACGGTCAAGGAGTTCATCGCGAACAAGAAGGGCGAGGTGACGAAGGCGGTCCTCGTGAAACTCGAGAGCAAGAAGGACGAGAAGACCGGACGCATGATGATGGTGCCGGTGGAAGGCAGCGAGTGGACGGTCAAGGCGGATCTCGTGCTGATCGCGGCGGGATTCCTCGGCTCGCAGAAATACGTGACCGACGCGTTCAAGGTGGATCTGAACCCGCGCACGAACGTGGCGACGAAACCGGACGAGTACGCGACCAGCGTGCCGAAGGTCTTCACCGCCGGCGATATGCACCGCGGACAGTCGCTTGTCGTCTGGGCGATCCGCGAGGGACGTGAGGCGGCGAAGGAAGTCGATCGCTACCTGATGGGCTATACAAACCTGTAAAAGATACGAAAAGAACGTCTAAACGGAGGAGATCTCCGGGGCAGGATCGGCTGCCCCGGAGATCTTTTTTGTTGATTATGGCAAAATGCTGCGGGGAGAATGATTTGGCATTGTAAAATTTGACGGAATAATTTATAATACAATACGAACGGACGGGATCAGACATGGAAAAGACATCGATATGGGTCGAAAAATGGAGAAACTGGTTAAACGACGTCAGCCTGCGGAACAAGCTCTACGGGCTCTATCTTTTTTGCGTCCTGCTGCCGCTCGTCGTGACGGACGGCGTGATCCTATACAGCCTGGTGCGGACGGAGCAGACAAAGCAGCAGCACGAGATGGAGGATCAGGCGAGCTCGGTGCAGTACAGCATCACGAGTCTGGTGGAGAATTCCGCCGCCACGGCGAAAAACTTCTATATGAATGAGTATGTGCAGGATTTCCTGGACGCGCAGTATGAGAATCCGCTGGATTACGTGATCGAATACCAGAAATTCATGCGGAACTCGCTGCTCGGCAGCAACATGGGCGTGGACAATACAAAGATCACCATCTGCGCGGACAACGAGACGATCGTGAACGGCGGCGGGTTCCAGCGGCTTTCGAAGGTCAAGGAAACGCCGTGGTACCGGCAGTTTCAGGACAGCTCCCAGGACATTCTGCTGCTGTTTTACTACGACGACCTGAATGTCCCGTACGAGAAGGCGGAGCGGAAGGTCCTGTTTTTGCGCAAGCTGAACCGTTTCCTGCGGGACGATACGGAAAAGCTGCTGAAGATCGAGATCGACTACGGCGGCCTTGAACGCAATATCCGCAACATGAATTACGAAAATGACATCTATCTGTGCCGGGGCGACGAGCTGCTGTTTTCCAACGTCGGTCCGAACAACGCGGGGCAGCCTTTTGAGACGTTCACGCTGGGCGGCAAGGTCGGCTGCCAGAAGGATTTCACCCTCTACGGGGAGAACCTGAGCATTCGGATCCTGCGCGGGAGGTTCAGCCTTTTCCAGGTGCTCGCGGGGCATCTTCGGATCGTCGTTTTGCTGCTGCTGATCAACATTGTTCTCCCGTGGTTTCTGATGCGCCAGCTCGGGCGCTCGGTCACGTCCCGGATCGGCAGGCTCGGGCAGGTGTTCGACCAGGTGGGCAGAGATACCCTGCCGAAGATCTATGGTCCGCGCGGAGGGGACGAGATCGGCAGCCTGATGGAGAACTACAACCGCATGGCGGATCGCATGAACGGGCTGATCCAGACGGTGTACAAGGACAGGTTGCGGGAGCAGGAGATCGACATCGCCCGCCAGAGCGCGGAGCTCAAGGCGCTGCGCCGGCAGATCGACCCGCATTTTCTGTTCAACGCGCTGGAGAGCATCCGCATGCACAGCATTCTGAAGGAAGAATACGAGACGGCGGGCATGGTGGAAAAGCTTGCGGTCATGGAGCGACAGACGGTGGACTGGACGTCGGACACCGGCACGGTCAGCCGGGAGCTGGCGTTTGTCGAGGCGTACCTGGAGCTGCAGAAATACCGGTTCGGCGACCGCCTCTCCTACCGCCTGGAGGTGGAGGAAGAATGCCGGGAGCAGGAGATCCCGCGGCTTGCGGTCACCACGCTGGTGGAAAACGCGTGCGTGCATGGGATCGAGTGCAAGACGACGCCGGGCTGGATCTTTGTGCGCGTCTACCGGGAAGGGCAGGAGCTGTGCCTCGAGGTGGAGGATACCGGCGGAGGCATGGAGGAGGATGAGCTTGAGGCGCTCCGGTACCGGATGCAGAACGCGAGCATCGACATGCTCAAGGAGAGGGATCGCGTGGGTATCGTGAACGTGTGCCTTCGCGTCCGAATGCTGACGGACGGCAGGGCGAAATTTTTCGTGGAGAGCGAGAAGGGCATCGGAACCACGGTATCCATCCGCATGCCGTTTTCCGCGTAGACAGAGAAACACACAGTAAAATTACAGGAACAGCCGCAAACGGGACACGACATCTTCGGGAAGGACCTATAGGGCGTCCCTGCACGTTTGCGGCGCCGGGAAGGAGATCACGCATGCTCAAGGTACTGCTCGTAGACGACGAATATTTTATCGTACAGGGGCTCCTGGTCCTGATCGACTGGAAGGCGGAGGGCTATGAGGTCGTCGCGACCGCCGCGAACGGACAGGAGGCGCTGGAATATCTGAGGGAAAATCCGGTGGACCTCGTGATCACCGACGTCTCCATGCCGGGGCTGAGCGGTCTGGAGCTGCTGGAGACCGTGCACCGGGAGAAGATCTCGGAGGCGGGCTTTGTGATCCTGAGCGGCTACAGTGATTTTTCCTACGCGCAGCAGGCGCTGCGGGACGGCTGCATGGATTATCTGCTCAAGCCGGTGGAGCGGGAGGAGCTGCTGCGCATTCTGCGCAGGTTCAACCGGCTCTCTGAGCACGCGAAACAGGAGCAGCAGGACCATGAGCGTTTCGAGGAGGCGTACCTGGCGCGAAACGTCATTGCGCTGCTGGTCGGGAAACACGACGACTTCAACCTGGACTACGTGAAAACGCATATGCAGCTCTCCGAGGGCGTCCGCTACCTTGAGATCGAATTCTGCGGGGCGCAGGATGTGGACGCGGAAGAGGGGGAGCTGCGCATGCAGCAGCGGAAACTTTATCAGAACTGTCGCAAGCTGCTGCGGGAGGACAGCGCGCACTGCGTCTACGACGTCTCCCAGGATCGGGTCAACTACAGCGTCGGACTCATTTACTGCGACTATATGGCGGCGCGGGCGGGATGCACGGAGCAGGAATACCTGCAGGAGTTTCACCGCAGGCTGGAGGTCCTCATGCAGCAGGAGATCCGCATGCTGGTCGGGAAGAAGGTTCCGGACATCCATCTGGTGTCGACCTCCTACGGCACGGCGTGCATGCTGCGTCCGCTGGAGGCGTTCCACAGCCGCAAGCCGATCCACATATATGAGGACGAGATGCAGGTACGGCAGAGTGGGATCGTGCTGTGCAAGGAAAGCCTGGATGCGCTGTTTGCCGCGATCGAGCAGAATGAGCATGATGCGATCCATAAGAGCGTGGACCGGCTGTTCCAGGAGATGCAGCAGAGCGGCATGGAGAGCGACAGCGTGAACCTGAACATCAATTACCTGCTGTTCCGGCTGGTGCACCTCGCCTCGGAGCTGGACAGCGACGCCGACCAGGAGGAGATCCTGCGTTTCATCAGCAGCGGTGCGTTCGAGGAGGGGATCCGCCCCGGCAGCCGGTCGCATCTGTCCCGGTTTGCCTGCGCCTACGCGGATTACCTCATGCAGCTGCGGCAGAACGTTTCATCCGGGGTCCTCTCGGAGATCGAGAAGGACATCCGCAGGAATTACGCGGAGAACCTGACGCTGCGCGACCTCGGCAGAAAGTATTACATCAACAGCTCCTACCTGGGGCAGATCTTCCGAAAGAAATACGGGCAGTCGTTCAAGGACTACCTGACAAATTTCAGGATCAACGAGGCGGCAAAACTGCTGCGGACGACCGACCGGCGCGTCGGCGAGATCGCGGAGGAGGTCGGCTACCGGGACGGGGACTACTTTATCCGAAAATTCATCGAGCTCAAGGGCTGCACGCCCTCACGCTACCGTAAGGATATTTAGAGTTGTATATGATCAAACGTTATCGAGATGCCAGCAACTATGGACAGGGCGTCTCCGGGAAGGACCTGCAGCATTTTTCAGTAAACAGACACTGAGGATAAAATGTCTCCGGGAAGGACCTATAGGGGTGTCCACCCGGAGATATTTTATCCCAGTGGCGTCCGGAGAACATGTCTAGACTTTTTCAGGGTTTTTTCTCGACTTTCTCAGGTTGTGAATTTTCTGTGAACACTTTATAATGAAGGCAGGTTTTAAGGACCGGAAAAATTCATTTTACAAGGAGGTAGAAAATGAAACTGAGAAAACTGACCGCGCTTTTCCTGAGCGCAACGATGGCGGCAACGATGATGACCGGATTCACGGTTTCCGCAGAGGAAGGCGAGTATTCGGACGATGAGATCGTCAGCTTTACGATGTTCTCCGCGATGCCGGGATCCGAGATCAACGACGACAACGAGATCATGGACATCATCGCACACAAGGTGGGTGCGAAGGTAAAAGAGACCTGGCTGACCGGGCAGACGGCTGCTGAGGCAGTCGGTACGATCATCGCGAGCGGCGACCTTCCGGACTTCATCGACGGCGGCGACGGCATGATGGCGCTGTACGACGAGGGCGCTCTGGTGGCGTGGGATGATTATCTTGAGCAGTATCCGAACCTGAAGGAAATGTACACCGACGAGGAGTGGGATATGTTCCGTCAGGACGACGGTCACATCTACTGGGCGAACGTGTTCCAGAACAGCTACGGCGAGAACAGAAGTACGACGCACAACGACGAGGCGTTCTGGGTACAGGCGAGAGTACTCGAGTGGGCAGGCTATCCGGAGATCAAGACGCTGGATCAGTACTTCGATCTTCTTGAGAGCTACTACGAGGCGAACCCGACCATGGAAGACGGCACGCCGAACATCCCGTACACGATCCTCTGCGACGACTGGAGATACTTCTGTATCGAGAACGCGCCGGAGTTCCTGGACGGCTATCCGAACGACGGTTCCGTCATCGTTGACAAGTCCGACCCGAACGCTCCGAAGATCGTGGACTACAACACGACCGAGACCGCGAAGAGATACTTCCAGAAACTGAATGAAGAGTACGCGAAGGGCATGATCGACGGCGAGTTTGCGACCCAGATCTACGACGAGTACATCGCGAAATTGTCCACGGGCGCAGTGCTCGGCATGTGCGATCAGTGGTGGGATTTCGCATACACGGTAAACGATGTGTTCAAGCAGCA
>CANQYP010000160.1 GCA_947628045.1 uncultured Lachnospiraceae bacterium
ACGATGGAGGATTACGCCGCCTATGAGCGCCTGGCGCCGCGGGAGCGGAAGGGGATGGCGACCCGGCAGGAGCTGGCGGACAGAATCGATTATCCGATGACGCCGGAGGGACAGGCGGATTTTATGCGCGATATCCTGCGCATCATACGGGAGGTTCCCGACGGGCGCGGCAAAGGGTTCTGCTACTGGGAGCCGGCGTGGATCCCGGTGCCGGGGAGCGGCTGGGCAACTGAGAAGGCGTGCGCGTACCTCGGGGAGCGCGGTCCCGGAGGAAACGAGTGGGCAAACCAGGCGCTGTTTGACTATGACGGAAACGCGCTCCCGGCGCTGGAGGTCATACGTGACTTTGGAGGGTGACCGATGAAAAATACCATGATGAGAAAACCGAATGTCGTCTGGAAAATGCCCTCGATCTCAGGGTTTGGGCTGAAGGTGTTTGCCGGAGCGGCGATGCTGCTCGGGAGCATCGGTTCTTCCGTCATTCAGGACGGCATCATCCATCTGGATACGTACACGCAGGAGGAGCTGTCGCAGGCGCTGAGCGCGAGCCCGCGTCTGATGACGGCGGCGGGGGTCGGCTCCGTGATGCAGCTGATCAGCGGGATGGCGGTTCCGCTCTTTGCCTTTTTTGCGGTGGAGGGGTTCCGCCATACCTCAAATTATCGGAAATACCTTCTGCGCGTGCTCTTTTTTTCGTTTGTGAGCGAGATCCCGTTTGATCTTGCGATGCAGCAGTCCTTTCTGGATTTCTCCGCGCAGAACGCGATGTTTGGGATCGCGGTCAGTCTGATGATGCTCTATGTGCTGGATCTGTTCAAGGAGGGCAGCGGGGCGGTCGCGGTCCTGGCGCGTGTCTGTACGGTGATCGGCGCGCTGATGTGGGTCGTCCTGCTGCGCGTGAACTTCGGACCGACCACCGTGCTGCTTGCGGCGATCTTCTATCTCTTTTATGCGAGGAATGTGCTGAAGACCGTGCTGGGGCTCTTGGTCAGCGCGATCCACGTCACGGCGCCCCTTTCGTTTTATCTGATCTGGTTTTACAACGAAGAGCGCAAGCACAGGGAATGGAACCTTGCGTTCTACCTCTTTTACCCGCTGCACCTCCTGGTGCTGGGCATTCTCGTCAGGTTTGTCATGGCATAGGCGCGGACGCAAAATATTCTATGCCATGACGTCCCGATGCACAAGATTGTGTGTTCATAAATAAATCATAAAATATTACAAAAATATTAACAATTCGACACAATGTTCCAAGGTTCTGCAAATTATCCCGTAAAATCCCGAAAATAAAGGAAAAAGGTCGCATTCTGCAACTGGCAGAATGGACAAATTATTTGTGGCAGGTTTTCATTTTTATACAAAAAATGAATCAAAATAGAACGATTTTATGGACAAATAGCACAGTTTTTGTGACTCGAAAAAAGTCGATGAAATAATATGTTACAAAAATATGAAAAATGTATTGACACATAGTTTCGATTTTATGTATAATGCAGGTACGTTGGGAGGCAGTAAAATAAACGATAAGGGACATGTTTACCAAAGGGACGGGAGAGTTTATGATGCTGTTACGAGACGGACCGAAATCACTTGTTGATTTCACACGACGTGTCATGTGCCGGTACATCAGGGACATTGCGTCAATGCTGGCAGGCGTTATGCTGTTTGTCGGCGTTGTGCTCGTCATGCCGGGACTGGACGCCAGCGGTCAGGGCATAGCGGAGGCTGTTGATTCCCCGGAACAGGGGGACGGAAGGGCGCAGCAGCTGCAGGCAGGGCTTATGGGGGTCTTAAGCGGCGTGGCATCGATGGAGCAATATTCGGATGCCGTACGGCTCGTGGACGTCGCAGATGCGAATGAGGAAGTGCTGGTGGGGGTAAAAGGACTCGACAGAAGGGTTCTCCATCGGACGGCGATCGAGGAAGGCACGAAAATCGCCGGTGAGCTTGGCTACTACGCGCAGCAGGCGGTATACGAGAATCAGATGTCGCAGGACGACTATAACACATTGCTGCAGATCGTAGAGGCGGAGGCCACGGGCGGGGACATGAGGAGCAAGATGATCGTAGCCCAGGTGGTCCTCAACCGGGTACAGGATTCGCATTTCCCTGACACGATCTACGATGTGGTCTGGCAGAAGGCGCAATTCCAGCCGACATCGGACGGCAGGATCTACAGCTGCAGTATTACAGATTCGACGGTAGAGGCGGTCGACCGGGTCTTGCAGGGAGAAGATTACTCACAGGGCGCTTTGTTCTTCTTTGCGCGCGAGGATTCCGACTCGGCGAGCGCGAGCTGGTTTGACTCCAGCCTGGTCAAGATCTTCGAGTACGGCGGGCATGAATATTTTACCTTTGAAGAATATGTGAGTGGTACATAAGGAAGAGGGCTCCTTCGGACAAGCGGAGGGGTCCTTTTTTTGTGCGGAGGATCTCAGGCGGGCGAAGAATCGTGCATTGCAGGATTCCGTTTTATGTGGTATGATGGATCATATCTTAGACAGAACAGAAAAGGATGAAGGATATGGATTTGATGTACAGGAGTACCAGAGACGCTCAGAACCAGGTGACGGCATCCCAGGCGGTGCTGAAGGGACTCGCCGAGGACGGAGGACTGTTTGTGCCGGAGCGGATCCCCGGGCTGGAGCTGCCGCTTGAGGCGTTTGCGGACATGACATACCAGGAGACGGCGTACGCGGTGATGCGGCAGTTCCTGACCGATTACACGGAGGACGAGCTGAAGTACTGCATCCGCAGCGCGTACGACGAGAAATTTGACACGCCGGAGATCGCGCCGCTGCGCGAGGCGGACGGCGCGTATTATCTGGAGCTTTTCCACGGGGCGACGATCGCCTTCAAGGATATGGCGCTTTCCATTCTGCCGTACCTGATGACGACGGCGGCGAAGAAGAACCATGAGGACAAGGAGATCGTGATCCTGACGGCGACCTCCGGGGATACCGGAAAGGCGGCGCTCGCCGGTTTCGCGGACGTCCCGGGGACGAAGATCCTCGTGTTCTACCCGAAGAACGGGGTGAGCGCCGTGCAGGAGAGGCAGATGGTGACACAGAAAGGCGCGAATACTTGCGTCATCGGCATCCGAGGCAATTTTGACGACGCGCAGACCGGGGTGAAACGCCTCTTCGGGGATGAGGCGCTCGGGGTGGCGCTTGCAAAGGCGGGATACCGTTTCTCCTCGGCAAACTCGATCAACATCGGACGGCTGGTCCCGCAGATCGTCTATTACGTCTATGCGTACGGGAAACTGCAAAAGACGGGAAAGCTCCGCGCGGGCGAGCGCATGAACGTGGTGGTGCCGACCGGCAATTTCGGCAACATTCTGGCGGCGTATTACGCGAAGTGCATGGGACTTCCGATCGACCGGCTGGTCTGCGCCTCCAATGAGAACAAGGTGCTGTATGATTTCTTCCGGACGGGCGTTTACGACAGGAACCGGGAGTTTATCCTGACGTCGTCGCCGTCGATGGACATTCTGATCTCGAGCAATCTTGAACGGCTGATCTACCGCATGGCGGGCGACGACGCGGCAGAGAACGCGCGGCTGATGGCGGAGCTTTCCGCGAAGGGCAGTTATACGGTCAGCGAGACGATGAAGAAGGCGATGGAGGACTTCACCGGGGGCTTTGCCACGATGGAGGAGGTCGCCGCGGAGATCGCCGGGTTGTACGCGAAGACGGGGTACGTGCTTGACACGCATACGGCGGTGGCGTCCTGCGTGTACCGCGCGTACCGGGAGCAGTCGGGAGACAATACACCGACGGTCGTCGCGTCAACGGCGAGTCCGTACAAGTTCGCGCGCAGCGTCATGGAGGCGATCGACCCGAGCGATGCGGGCATGGATGATTTCGCCCTGATCGATGCGCTGAGCCGGATCTCCGGGACGAAGGTGCCGCGGGCGATCGAGGAGATCCGGGACGCGGAGGTGCTGCATGACAAGGTGATCGATAAGAGCGAAATGGAAACGGCGGTTCGGGAATTTCTGGGAATGCGGTGACCGTTCCCGCGGGGAGGCTGTCCCGGGATGCGTCGGGACAGACAGGAACCGCGTGAAAAGAAAGTGGGGTACGTGAAATGAATGTGAATTCAATGTTTTCTCTTGTGGACATGCTGGTGGTCGGGTGCGGACTGTACGTGATCTATCTGTGCATGGAGATGAAGACGAAGGGGAAGATCCGGGAGACGATGCTTTTGCCTAGAGGGCTCAAGGTGAAGAACTGCAAGGACGTGGCAGAGTATATCCGGCGGACCTGGCTGAAACAGCTGATCCTCGGGCTCCTTGCCCTTGGGTGCGGTGTGGCTGGACTGCTCCAGGACCTTGCCGGGATCGTCAATTCGGTCGTCTACCTGCTGTGTCTCCTTGTGTTTATCCTCTACGCGGTCTGGTATACGACCTATATGAAAAAAGTGATCCGAAAACTCTGGTAGGGAGGAACCGCCGGCTTTGCCGGGATACAAAAGGGGAGTGGTCTCATGAAGAACTTTAAGGAATGGCTGTCGGATTATCTGCGTTACATCATGCTGCTGCTGGCGGCGGTGCTGATCTTTTTCCTTGTGCTGATCGGCGTCAGGTTATACCAGCGCGGCAGCCGGCAGGATCTGCAGGACGTTATCGAGGTGTACCCGGAGTCAGAGACCGGGGAGACCATGGAAACAGAGCAGGAGTCTGAATCGGAATCGGAGAAGAATTCAGAATCAGAGAAAGATTCGGAATCAGAGAAAGATTCGGAATCAGAGAAAGATTCGAGATCGGAGAATGATTCAGAATCAGAGAAAGTTTCGGAGTCGGAGAAAGTTTCGGAGCCGGAATCGGGAAAAGGCTCGGAGGAAGAGCCGGAATCTGAGAAAGGCTCTGAGCAGGCGACGGAGCGTTCTTCCAGCCTGTTGCCGGAGGACGGCACGGGGGTGACGATCGTCCGTCAGACTGAGGCGGAGACGAAACCGGACGCCAAGCCGCAGCCGACCAGCGAGAAGAACGCACAGACGGAGACGCAGAGGCAGACCGAGCCGCCGACAGAGGCACCGACGGAACCGCCGACGGAGGCGCCGACCGAACCGCCGGAGCCGGTCTATATGACGCTGACCGGATCCTGCTATATCCGCAGCGGTCCGGGCTATGAGTACGAGATCATCGGAGAGTATACGTACGGGACGACCGTGCAGGTGCTCGACGATTCGAGCGGCTGGTACAAGGTGCAGGTCGATGGGATGACCGGCTATATGGGGAGCAGGTTTTTCCACTGAGGCTTGTACGGGACACGAAAAGAACAGATCGTTTGAGAACAGAAATCCTTCTAAGGGGACAAAGGCGTCCCTTCAGGGGGATTTTGCGTTTTCCGGGAACTTGGGGAAGACAGGAAAGCAATCATTAGAAAAAAGAAAGAAGGAGTGAGAACATGGCGGCGTTTGAGAAGATCAAGAGCGGGATGCCGGGACTGGATCAGGTGCTGGATAACATCCGGCTGGGCGACAACGTGGTGTGGCAGGTGACGAACCTGGAGGAGTACCGTTATTTCGTGCAGCCGTATGTGCGGCAGGCGATCGCGGACGGGCGGAACCTGGTGTATATCCGTTTCGCGCAGCACGAGCCGATCCTGCCGGAAATGGAGGGCTTAAAGATCTATCAGTTTGACCCGGACGAGGGCTTTGAGAAGTTCACGGTCGACATTCACAACCGGATCACCGAGGAGGGGCGGGACGCGTTCTACGTCTTTGACAGCCTCTCGGAGCTGCAGTCGGCCTGGTACACGGA
>CANQYP010000161.1 GCA_947628045.1 uncultured Lachnospiraceae bacterium
GTCTGCCGCGAGAAGGGCGGGCTGTACCGGAAACTTGCGATGGCTGCGGGCGTCTTTCTGGTGATCCTGTTTTTTTAGCGGGACAAAAGCTGTGATACAGAGGAGAGGACAGGACATGAGCATAAATCTGATATTCAAAATAGCGGCTGTCGGGATCCTGGTCTCGGTGCTGGGGCAGATCCTGAAACAGAGCGGCAGGGAGGAGCACGCGTTCCTGACCGGCATGGCAGGTCTGGTGCTGGTGCTGTTCTGGCTGATCCCCTATATCAGTCAGCTCTTTGAGACGGTCAAGTCGCTCTTTGCTCTGTGAGGTGGAACCATGAATATGATAAAGATTGCCTGCCTGGGCATGTCCGGCGTGCTGCTGGGGCTGTTCCTGAAACAGCTCAGGTCGCCGTTCGCGGAGCTGATCAGCCTGGCGACCTGCCTGCTGATCATTTTTTTCAGTCTGTCAAGGCTTTCTGCCGTGTTTGAGCTGCTCAACACGATCGGCGGTTATTTTTCGGAACAGAAGGATTATTTCAAGATTCTCCTGAAGATCATCGGGATCACCTATATCGCGGATTTTTCCTCAAATATCTGCAAGGACGCGGGGTACGGCGCGATCGCCGGGCAGATCGAGGTCTTCGGAAAAATTTCGATCCTGGCGATCAGCTCGCCGATCATACTGGCGCTGCTGGAGACGATCTACGGGTTTCTGTGAGCGGGCGTTCACGGGTGCGGGGAGGGAGGAACATGCGGTGGATTCTTTTGCTCGCGCTCCCGGCGCTGCTGTTCGCAGGAGGAAATGCGGCGAGGGCGGCGGGGACAGGCGGACCGGCGGAGGCGCAAACGGAAGAGACGATCCTGGACAGCGTGGCGGACGGGCTGGAGGAGTACCTGGATCTCGAGGAGATCCAGTCCGGCTTTGAGGAGCTTGCCGGGCAGACGGAGTTTTCTTTTTCCGAGACCGTGCTCGGGCTGCTGAAGGGCGAGATCCCGTTTGAGCCGCGGCAGATTCCGGCGCTGATCTCGTCTCTGTTTCTCGGGCAGCTCCGGCAGCAGAGGCAGATGGCGATCCAGATTCTGGTGATCGTGCTTGCGTCCGCGCTCTTCTCGAATTTCGTGAAGGTTTTTGACAGCAGGCAAATCGCCGACATCAGCTTTTTTATGATGTACCTTCTGATCTCCACGCTTTTGATGCGCGCGTTTCTGACGATGAGCCAGAGCGTCGCCGATACCTGCGGCGCGCTGAACCGTTTCATGCGGCTGCTGCTCCCGTCCTATCTTGTGACGGTGGTCTTGAGCTCCGGCTCGTTCTCGGCGGTCGGGTTTTATGAGATCACGCTGTTCGGGATCCAGCTGCTGCAGTCCCTGATCGTACAGCTTGTTCTGCCGTCGGTTCGCTTTTACCTGGTGCTCCTGCTCCTGAACCAGATGAGCACGGAGGATCTTTTCTCGCGGTTTGCGGAGCTCGTTGAGACGGCGGTCCGCTGGGTGACGAAAAGCATGTTCGGGGTCGTGGTCGGGCTGCAGGCGGTTCAGGCGCTCGTGGCGCCGGCGCTCGATTCCCTGAAAAATTCCGCGTTCCACAGGCTTGCGAAGAGCATTCCGGGCATCGGGAACCTGCTGGACTCCGCCGCGGAGACGGTGGTTGGGTCGGCGGTCGTGGTGAAGAACGCGGTCGGGGTGACGGGAATGATCGCGCTGGTGATCCTGAGCGTCACGCCGCTGCTGAAACTTTTGGCGTCGATCCTGCTGTTCCGCCTGCTCTGCGCGCTGATCCAGCCGGTCAGCGACAAGCGGATGGTGGACGGGATCGCGAGCATTTCGCGGGGCGCCGTGCTGCTGCTGCAGATCCTGGCGACCGGCATATCCATGTTTGTCATTTCACTCGCGATGGTCACGGCGGCGATCCGGGGCGGGTGACACAGGAGGGCGGATCATGTCGCAGTGGATAAAAACGCTGACCGGCTGCCTCTGCATTCTGACGGTGCTGATGCATCTGGTGCCGAAAGGGAAATTTTCGTCTTATGTCCGCTTTTACGGCGGACTGCTGTTCTTCCTTGTGGCGGCGGGACCGCTCTGGAACTTTCTGGCGGGCGAGGGCGAGCTGGAACGTCTGCTGCAGCTGTCCTTCCTGAAGGATCGCTATTATGATCTGGAATCCTCGATGGCGGACATGGCGGAGCTCAGAAACGAGCGGATCATGGAGGCGTACCGGGCTGAGATCACGCGGCAGATCGGGGAGATCGCCTCGGCGTACGGGGTCGCGGCGTCGGATATTCGGGTCACGTTCGGAGGTGAGGATGGATATGAGATCACGGGCGTCGCCTTCCGGGTCGGGATCGATACTCCGGACGGGGCGGCGGAGCTTGCCAGAAAGGAGATCGCGGGCGTCTACGCGCTGGAGCAAAACCGCATCCGGGTCGAAAGAGGGGCAAAGTGATGGGGAAATGGTTGGAAAAAGGAAAGGCATTTAAGAAAGAGCAGATCCTGATCCTGCTGCTTTGCGGCGTTTTGCTCCTTGTGATCGCGTTTCCGTCGGGAGAATCCGGGCAGACAGAGGACGCGTCCGGGATACAGCAGGAATCCGGGCGTCAGACGATGACCGCGCAGGACGGTGAGCTGACACGCGCGCAGCAGATGGAGCGGCGGCTGAAGGCGATCCTGAGCAAGGTGGAGGGGATCGGGAAGACCGAGGTGATGCTGACGCTTAAGTCGAACGGCAGGAAGGTCATCGAGAAGGATCTGGAGCAATCCCAGGGAAAGGAGGAGAATCAGGGAGGAGACGCTGCCGTGGCGTCGGATCAGGCGAGCAGCAGCGAGAATACCGTGTATCAGAGGGACGCCCAGGGAAATGAGCTCCCCTACGTCACCGAAGAATTTGAACCGGAGATCGCCGGAGTCCTTGTGATCGCGCAGGGAGCCGGGAACGCGTCGGTCGTCTCGGAGATTACAGATGCAGTGATGGCATTATTCGGGGTGGAGGCGCATAAAATCAAAGTAATGAAGATGGAATGAGGAGGACAAAGTGAAACGCATTTTCAAGAAGAACCAGATCATCATTACGGCGCTTGCGATCATGATCGCGATCGCGGGGTATCTGAATTATTCAGGGACGATCCTCAGAGATAAGACCGATGCGGTGAGCACAGGAGATAATACCGTTCTGGTAACAGATGAAAACGACTACGCAGATACATACACGGATACCTACTCGGATATCGTGAGCCTGGACGCGGACCTTCTGGACGAGGCGGCGTCAGACGAGACAGACGAGCCGGACGCGGCGGTCGGGGAGGCGGTGCTGGCGAGCTCCACGGTGAGCGACAATGTGCTTGCGCAGGCAAAGTTGAACCGGGAGCAGGTGCGCGCCAAGAGCAAGGAGACGCTCCTTGAAGTCATCAACAGCACGAACGTCGCGGAAGAGCAGAAACAAAACGCGATCCTGGCGATGACCGATATGGCGCAGAACGCTGAGATGGAGGCGGCGGCGGAGCTTTTGCTCGAGGCGAAAGGGTTCGCCGGGTGTGTGGTGAGCATCACAGATGAGAGCGCCGACGTGGTGGTGAACGAGGCGGATCTCGGAGACGCGCAGCGCGCGCAGATCGAGGACATCGTGAAACGCAAGACGGAGATCCCCGGGGAAAACATTGTGATCACGGCGAAGAAAACAGCGGAGACCGAGCTTGCCGAGTGATCGGCGGGCAGGTTCAGACAGGCATTTCGCAGTCCGGCAAGACGGGCGCGGAATGCCTGTTTTTCGCTGTGCGCGCGGCGGACAAATTGTCGGCGGGAAAGGGTTTCTTTTTTCGTCTTATTGTGATAAAATATACAAAATAACGTTATGGCGGGAGAAACTATGAAAAGTACGACGCTGGTAATCATGGCGGCCGGAATCGGCAGCCGTTTCGGACAGGGGATCAAACAGCTGACCGCGTTTGGTCCGTCCGGGGAGATCATTATGGATTATTCGATCCGCGACGCGATGGAGGCGGGATTCGACCGGGTGGTCTTTGTGATACGCAAAAGCATGCTGGAGGACTTCCGCGCGGTGATCGGGGATCGGATCGCGAGGCAGATTCCGGTATCCTATGCGTTTCAGGAGCTGGACGACCTGCCGGACGGATATCAGCTGCCGGAGGGGCGGACGAAACCGTGGGGGACCGGGCAGGCGATCCTGGCGTGCAGAGGCATCGTGAAGGAGCCGTTTGCCGTGATCAACGCGGACGATTATTATGGAAAGGACGCATTCCGGAAGGTGCATGAGTACCTTGTGTCCGTGGACTGGGAGGGCGCGAGCCGCTATCAGTTCTGCATGGCGGGCTTTGTCCTGAAAAACACGCTGTCGGAGAACGGCGGCGTCACGAGGGGGCTGTGCCGCGTGAATGAGGCGCATGCGCTGACAGAGATCCGCGAGACGAGAAATATCGTGAAGACGCCGGGAGGCGCCGAGGTGGAGCGGGCGGACGGCAGCGTGGACAAGCTGGATCCGGAGACACTGGTATCCATGAATTTCTGGGGATTCACACCGGACTTCATCGACGAGCTTGCCGGAGGATTTGCGCGTTTCCTCGGAGATCTGGAGGGGAAGGAGACGACGGCGGAGTATCTGCTGCCGACGATCGTGGACGGGCTGCTCAAGGAGGACCGCGTGGACCTGACTGTCCTGCAGTCGAACGACCGCTGGTTCGGCGTGACCTACCAGGAGGACGTGCCGTATGTGCGGGAGGCGATCCTGGATCTGGTGAGACGGGGCGTATACCCGGAGAGACTTTTCGGGTAGCGCTGCATAAAGGGCGCAAAAAAATCGGGGCAACAGGATTTGAACCTGCGACCTCTCGGCCCCCAGCCGAGCGCGCTACCAAGCTACGCCATACCCCGAAACAGTTCTATTCTACTAGAAAAAGAGCAGCTTGTAAAGTAAAAGATTAAGAAAAACACAGGGGAGGAGACAGAGAGATGAAGAGTAACGCGGGAAAAGCGATCCGCCTGAACCAGACAAAGCTGAACGACGCGTTCTGGACGCCGTATCAGGAGCTGGTGACAAACGTGGTGCTCCCCTATCAGGAGAAGATCCTGAACGACGAGATCCCGGGCGCGGAGAAGAGCCATGCGCTCGCGAATTTCCGCATTGCGGCAGGGATGGAGGAGGGCGAATTCTACGGGATGGTCTTCCAGGACAGCGATGTGGCGAAATGGCTGGAGGCGGCGTCGTATTCGCTTGCGGTGCACCCCGACCCGGAGCTGGAGCGCCGCATGGACGCGGTGATCGCGATCGTGGAGAAGGCGCAGCAGCCGGACGGCTACCTCGATACCTATTTCACGATCAAGGAGCCGGAGCATCGCTATCAGGATCTGCTGGAGGGGCATGAGCTCTACTGCATGGGACATATGATGGAGGCTGCCGCGGCGCATTACGAGGTGACGGGCAAGGAGACCCTGCTGAACGTTGCGAGACGGATGGCGGCGCAGATCGCGTCCGTGTTCGGAGAGGACAAGCGGTACGGGATCCCGGGGCACGAGGAAGTGGAGGTCGGGCTGATGCGGCTCTATCAGGCGACCGGGGATCCGAAGTATCGGGAGCTTGCGTCCTATTTTATCGAGGCGCGCGGGAAGGATCCGGAGTTTTTTGCCAGAGAGAAGAGCGAACGGGACTTCGACGTGTTCGGCATGGACCCGCATGATCTGGATTACAATCAGAGCTTTGCCCCGGTGCGCGAGCAGCGCGCGGCGAAGGGACATGCGGTGCGCGCGGTCTATCTCTACCGCGCGATGGCGGACCTTG
>CANQYP010000162.1 GCA_947628045.1 uncultured Lachnospiraceae bacterium
CCTCCGGCACCAGCTTTGTCTACAGTCTGAGCCGGGCGAGCTGCCCGGCTCTTTTTCTCGGAAAGACTATCTCTGTTCTTTTTTCGGGGAACTTTTCCCGACCAGGAAGGGAAGGAAACGGTTGAAGAACCAGCATACCGGGGTGAGGATCACGCAGATTCCGACCAGGGCGAGCAGACCGCCGATGATGGAATCGGTGTGCAGTCCGAGGATCTCCTGGAGAATGCGCAGGACGATGATATGCAGCCCGAGGATCGTCAGGCTGTTGCGCCCGATGAGCACAAGGAGTGCAGAGACGAGGCGGAGTGTGCCGCGGCTGTTGTGTTCAGGCGCAGGACGGAGCGGGAGCGGGTCTTCTTGCGGCAGTTTTTTCAGCAGAAAGATGGCGCAGAACGAACCTGTGAGCGCGCAGAGCGTGAACAGCGCGGGGTTGTGGAAGGTCAGCTTGTAGATGCCGGTTTTTCCGTTGAGCCATGCGAGCGCGCCGCTTGCCGCGGCCGCGAAGAGCAAAAGGAGCGCGGGCGGATTTTTCGCGCGGACGAGGTCGGCGGAAAAATACCCGGCGGCGAGGAACCCGATCGAGCTGAGGCAGCGCAAAAGAGCAGCCGGAAGAAATTCGGCGGTTCCGGGGAAAAACGGCACGAGATAGAGCGCCAGACAGATCAGGGCGGCGCAGACGTTGTTTTGGGTAAAGCGAATCAGGAAAATGAGAAACAGTTCGGCAAAAAACAGCGTCGGGAGAAACCACATGGGTACGTTCAGCGGCGAGAGAAAAAGCCCGTCGTAGACGTGCGCGTGCTGTGAGCGGAAGTCAAAGTGATTCCGCAGCCCGAAGATCACGAGAAAGACAAGCTCGAAGAATATATAAGGCACGATCAGGCTTTTGACGCGCGCGGAGATTCGCTTTGCCGCGGGGCGCTCTGCCTGATCGGTGTATGCGGTCAGGATCCCGCTGATCACGAAGAAGAGCGGTACGTGGAAGGAATAGATCAGAACCGGGAGGGGCTGATCGGTCTCCCAGATGTGTCCCAGGACGACGAGAAGGATCGCGAATCCCCTCGCCGCGTCCAGATAATGCAGGCGTTCTCTGTTCATTGTGATGTCCTTTTCCGTGTGGATTTGCAGCAGCGGCTTTTGGTAATCATAGCACGGAAACGGGAGTTTTTCCAGAATTTCCAGAAAAAAAGCATATATTATTGAAAAAACCAGGGGGATTGTGGTAAGATGTAGCTTGGAAAATTAGGTTTGGAGGAAAGACATGGATTTGTTGCGGTACCGCATTAAGACATTGTTTAAGTATAAAGACCTGATCCGGGAGCTGGTCGCGCGCGATCTCAGGCTGAAGTACAGGCGGAGCTTTCTGGGCTATGTGTGGAGCGTGCTGAACCCGCTTTTGACGATGATCGTGCTCACGATCGTGTTCACGAACCTTTTGGGAAAGAAGATCGAGAATTACCCGGTCTACCTGCTGAGCGGACGTATGCTGTACGACTTCATGAAGATCAGCTCGACGGAGGCGATGAAGTCGGTGGTCAACAACGCGCCGCTGCTGCGCAAGGTCTACGTGCCGAAGTATATTTTCACGCTGGCGAAGGTGACGAGCTGTATGGTGGACATGGTGCTCTCGCTGGGCGCGCTGTTCATCGTGATGGTCGTGACCGGGTCTAAATTCCACGCCACGCTGCTGCTGCTGCCGTATGTGATCCTGCAGCTCTATATCTTCTGCTGCGGTCTCGGATTTTTCCTGGCGCAGCTCAATGTATTTTTCCGGGATATTCAGCATATCTACAGTGCGGTGCTGACGGCGTGGCTGTATTTTACGCCGATCATCTATCAGCTGGACGAGCGTTTCCCGCAGTGGTTCCATGTCGCGGTCAAGGGGTTCAACCCGCTGTACTACTATGTGGCGCAGGCGCGCGACCTGATCTATTACGGAAGGCTCCCGGGACCGAGGGTGTTCTGGGGCGGCTGGGTGATCGCGTTTATCGCGCTGGTGATAGGCGTATGGTCTTTCCAGAGGTCGAAGGACAAGTTTATACTCTATATATAATGCCGTGGCGAGCGATATAAATAGCGGCAGGCACATTTGTGGAGGAAAGCATGGGCGAATATGCGATCGAAGTAGAGAATGTAAAGATACGGTTCAATCTCGCGAGCGAGAATGTGGACAACCTCAAGGAGTATGCGATCAAGCTGGTGAAACATGAGCTGATGTTTCAGGAGTTTCTGGCGCTGCAGGATATCAGCCTGAAGATCAGAAAGGGCGAGTCCTGGGGCTTTATCGGGGTCAACGGTTCCGGGAAGTCCACACTTTTGAAGACGATCAGCGGCATCCTGAAACCATACGAGGGCACGGTGAAGGTCGAGGGGCGCATCGCCCCGCTGATCGAGCTGGGCGCCGGTGTGGACCCGAACCTGACCGCGCGGGAGAATATCTACCTGAACGGTTTGGTGCTCGGACATTCCCATGACTTTATGGAAAAGCATTTTGACGAGATCGTGGAGTTTTCCAATCTGGAGGAGTTCCTGGATTCTCCGCTCAAGAATTTTTCGTCCGGCATGAAGGCTCGGCTTGGCTTTGCCGTGGCGACGGTCGTGAACCCGGATATCCTCGTGGTGGACGAGGTGCTGGAGGTCGGGGATATACGGTTCCGCCGCAAATGCAACGAGCGCATGCAGCAGATGCTTGCCGGAGGGACGACGCTGCTGTACGTCTCCCACAACATTGAGTCGGTGCTGACGCTCTGCGAGAATGTCGTCTGGCTGGACAAGGGGAGGATACGCATGATGGGACCGGCGGAAGAGGTCTGCGAGGCATACAAGGAAGAGCAGGAGGAGCAGACCGCGAAACGGAAGGAAGAGAGGCGCGCGCGGTGGCGCGAGACCGGAAAGAAATATGATTACCTGGTGGTTGGCGCCGGGCTGTTCGGCGCGGTGTTCGCGAAGGAGATGGCGCGCCGGGGCAGACGCTGTCTGGTGATCGACAGGCGGAACCATCTCGCGGGCAATATTTACACGGAGAATATGGACGGGATCCAGGTGCACAAATACGGGGCGCATATTTTCCACACGAGCAACCAGAAGATCTGGAAATATGTCAACCGGTTCGCGGAGTTCAACAACTACATCAACGCGCCGGTCGCCTGTTACAAGGACGAGCTGTACAATCTCCCGTTCAATATGAACACGTTCTATCGGCTCTGGGGGCTGAAAAAGCCGCAGGAGGTGAAGGACCGGATCGCCGCGCAGATCGCGGACCTCGGGATCACCGAGCCGAAGAACCTCGAAGAGCAGGCGCTGTCCCTCGTGGGACCGGACGTCTATGAGAAACTGGTCAAGGGCTATACGGAGAAACAGTGGGGCAGGGACTGCAGGGACCTTCCGTCCTTCATCATTCGCAGACTGCCGCTGCGCTTTACCTACGACAACAATTATTTCAACGACCGCTACCAGGGGATTCCCATGGGCGGCTACACGAAGATCGTGCAGAAACTGCTTTCCAACGTCGACGTGATGCTGGAGACGGATTTCTTCGAGTACCGGAAGGAGCACCCGGACACGTACAAGAAGATTCTGTACACGGGCATGATCGACGAGTATTTTGATTTCTGCTACGGGCACCTGGAATACCGGACGGTGCGCTTTGAGACGGAGCGCATCGGGGAGGCGAACTACCAGGGCAACGCGGTCGTCAATTACACGGACCGCGAGGTGCCGTACACGCGGATCATCGAGCACAAGCATTTCGAGCCGGAGGAGGAGCAGAAGAACCCGAAGGATTACACGTATATTTCGAGGGAATATTCGATGGAGTGGAAACCGGGGATCGACCCGTATTACCCGGTGAACGATGAGAAGAATAACGCGCTCTACGAGAAGTACCGCGCGCTTGCCGACCAGGAGAAGAACGTCATCTTCGGCGGGCGGCTCGGGGCGTATCGGTATTATGACATGGACAAGGTGATCGCGGCGGCGTTCGAGGCTGTGGCGAAGGAACTCAATCTCCGCCCGTGGTGGTGATGGGGGAGTGAGCGATGTTCCGAATCAAACAGATCATAAAAATGTTCCTGCAGAATGTGCTCCTACCGCTGGTCTACGCCTGGTACGCGAGGCGGCCGGTCGAGAAGGGCAGCATTCTGTTTGCGGACGCGCATCATGAGGAGATCCCGTTCTCAATGCGCCGGGTGTATGAGGCGCTTGTGCGGAAGTACCCGGGAAACCGCGAGGGTTCGGGAGAACCGCGGCAGGAGAAAGAGAGATCAGCCGCGGACGAGGAAAAGCGGATCCGGGTGTATGTCCGGAATTTTGACGAGATGCCGTACGGGGAGCTGCTGCGTTACCTTCTGCGGTTCATGAAACAGTACGCGACGGCGGAGTATGTGTTTATCTGCGATTATTATCTGCCGGTCGCCGCGTGCCGCAAGAGACAGGAGACGACGGTGGTGCAGCTCTGGCATTCCTGCGGTCTGATGAAACGGATCGCGCACGACGCCGGGCAGGATATTCCGAAGGGCTACCGCGGCAATATGTTCGGCAATTATACGTACCTGACGCTGAGCGCGCAGATCTGCGTGCCGGTGCATGCGCGGGCGCTGCGGATCCCCGAAGAGCGGATCCGGGCGACCGGGATCAGCAGGACGGATTATTATTTTGACGAGGAATGGAACCGTAGGTGCCGGGAGGCATTCTGCGAGCAGTACCCGCAGGCGAAGGGGAAACGGATCGCGCTGTGGGCGCCGACCTTCCGGGGGAACGCGGCGATGCCGCGGCTGGAGGGGCTGCAGGAGCTGCGCCGCGCCGCGGAGGCACTTCAGGACGAGTGGTATTTTGTGATCAAGGCGCACCCGCACGTCGACGCGCACGGGCAGGTCTCAAACTGCTCGATTCCGACGGAGGAGCTGCTGCCGGTCGCGGATCTGATGATCACGGACTATTCGTCGGTGATGTTTGATTTTCTGCTTTATCAGAGACCGATCATTCTGTTTGCGCCGGATCTGGAGCAGTACGAGGCGGAGCGCGGGTTCTACCTGAACTATCGTGAGATCCCTTATCCGCTCGCGCAGACGGCGGAGGAGCTGGAGCGCGCGGTCGCCGGTCTTGGCGGTGCGCGGGAAGGCAAAGGACGCTCGGACGAGGAGGTCGACCGGTTCCGCGAAGAGTATGTCGGGGCGTGCGACGGGCATGCGACGGAGCGGATCCTGGAGCTGGTCGGGCTTGGCTGAGCGGACGCGGCGGCAAGGCAGGGAAGATCGGATCTGCGGGGATAAGCCCGGACGAGGGCAAGGAGGACTTATGAATATTGCGATTATTTTTGCCGGGGGCAGCGGCGTGCGCATGGGCGCGGGCGTGCCGAAACAGTTTCTGGAGATCAACGGGAAACCGATCCTGATCCATACGCTGCAGCTGTTTCAGGAGCACGAGGAGATCGACAAGATCTATCTGGCGGTGAGCCGGGATTATATCCGCTATACGGATCAGCTTGCGCTGGATTACCGCATCGACAAGATCGCGGCGATCGTGCCGGGCGGCGAGACGGCGCAGGACTCGATCTTCCATGCGCTGGAGAAGGCGGCGCAGGAGAACCCGGGCGATTCGGTCGTCCTGATCCATGACGGCGTGCGCCCGTTTGTCGAGTACGGCGTCATCAGCGATAACATTGAGAGCGTGCGCAGGTACGGCAGCGCGATCACGTCTACCCTGTGCTATGAGACGATCCTGGTTAGCCGCGACGGGGAGCAGGTGGACGAGCTG
>CANQYP010000163.1 GCA_947628045.1 uncultured Lachnospiraceae bacterium
GAGGAGCTGATCCCGGAGCGCGTGGCGCAGGCGGACGCCGTGTTCGTCAACAAGCTGCCGATGAACGAGAAGACGCTGGGAGGCGCGCAGTTCCTGAAGTATGTCGGTGTCACGGCGACCGGCACGAACAACATTGACTTTGACTTTATGAAAAAGCGAGGCATCACGGTCACGAATGTGGCGGGGTATTCCACGGACGTCGTGGCGCAGCACACCTTCGCGATGGCGCTCTATCTGCTGGAGCACCTGCGTTACTATGACGACTATGTGAAGTCCGGCGATTACTGCCACAGCAAGTCGTTCTGCCATATGGACCGCCGGTTCACGGAGCTCGCGGGGAAGACCTGGGGCATCATCGGGCTCGGGGCGATCGGGAAGAAAGTCGCGCAGATCGCGCAGGTCTTCGGCTGTCGGGTGATCTACTGCTCGCCGTCCGGGAAGAACGCGAACACGGATTACGAGCAGGTGGATTTTGACACGCTGCTGGAGACTTCCGATATCGTGTCCGTGCACACGCCGCTGACGGAGAAGACGCATCACATGATGGATTACGACGCTTTCTGCAGGATGAAGGAGAGCGCGATCTTCCTCAACGTGGCGCGCGGACCGATCGTGGACGAGGAAGGCTTGAGCAAGGCGCTGCGCAAGGAGAAGATCGCGGCGGCGGGGCTGGACGTGCTCGAGAAGGAGCCGATGGATAAGGACTGCCCGCTCAGAAAGTTCTCCGACAGCGACCGTCTGCTGATCACGCCGCATATCGCGTGGGCGGCGGTGGAGGCGAGGACGCGTCTGCTCGACGAGGTCTGGCTGAATTTGAATGATTTTATAAACGGAAAAGAGAGAAACGTATGCCGGAAATAAAGACCGGGAAAAAAGTACCGGAGAAGAATACCAAAAATACAGCGGTAGCTGACGAGGAAAATCAGAACAAGACGGAGCAGGACACGGAGGGGCAAAACACCGGGAAGACCAAGGACAAGGTCCTGCGCGCCGTCCGCATGGCGGGAAAATGCATAGGCGCGCTCGGTTATGTACTGTTGCTGCTGTGGTACTGCGCCCACCCATCCTACTATGGCGGAAACGAGCTCGGAATGCTGTTCTCCAGCCCGAGGACATGGTTCCTGATCGTCGCCACGACAGGGCTGATCGCGCTGTGCTTTATCCCGAACCGCCTGTCCGACCGCATGAACCGCAGGCTGAGCTGGGCATGGTGCGCGCTCGCCCCGTTCGCGGTCTACTTTACGCTGCTGTATCTGAATGCAGTCAAATTTAAGATCAAGTTTTTTGAGCTGAACAAGATCGCGCTGTTTTTTACCTTCTGGTTTCTGTTTGGGCTGCTGCTTTTGTTCCTGCTGATCACCGGGAGTATCCGGCTGTCCGCGATCCTGCTTGCCGTGCCGATCGCGGTCCTGGGAATCGCGAACTGCTTTATCATCGAGTTCCGCGGCATGGCGATCTCCGGCGGCGATCTGTTCTCGCTCGGGACGGCGCTGACGGTGGCGTCCGGCTATGAATACACGATCGACTGGTACATATTTATGGAGGTGTTCCTGACCTTCACGATCTGCGTGATCAGCCTGAAACTGCGCGGATTCAAGCTGTTTGCCTGGAAACAGCGCGTGGCGCTGTGCGGGATCTGGCTGGTGTGCGCGGTCACCTTCTACCACATCTGCTGCAGGACGTCGTTCCTGCAGGATCACGACATCCGCTCGGAGGGCTACACACACCAGCTGCGCTACAAGCAGTTTGACATGATCTTCACGACGCTGTGCACCTGCTTTTATCTGGCGGCGGATAAGCCGGAGGGGTATTCGGTAGACCGCGTCCATGAGATCGCGGCGGATTACGTCGACACGGGGGACGGGACGAAGGAAAAAGAGAAAGAGACTGAGACGGAGGAACCCGAGACCGGGGATAAGGCGGCGGGGAAGAGCGCGCAGACGCCCAATGTGATCGTGATCATGAACGAGTCTCTCGCGGATTACAGCGACATCGGGAACGGGCTGGAATTTTCCGAGGACTATATGCCGTTTTTGCACAGCCTGAAGGAGAATACGATCAAGGGCACGGCGTACACGTCGATCTTCGGCGCGAACACGCCGAACTCGGAGTATGAGTTCCTGACCGGCAATACGATGGGGTTCCTGCCGCCGTCTTCGGTCGGTTTCCATCTGTTCGTGCGCGGGAAGATGCCGTCGCTCGCCTCGGAGTTCAAGGCAGAGGGATACAACACGCTGGCGATCCACCCGTACCGCGGGACGAACTACCGCAGGAATATCGTCTATCCGCAGATCGGCTTTGACAAATATTACGCGCGGGTGAATTTCACGTCGCCGGAATACATTCGGAACTATATCTCGGATGAGGAGCTGGTGAACCGCATCGTCCTGGAGTACGAGAAGAACAAGAGCCGCACGGGCGAGCCGCTGTTCAGCTACAATGTCACGGTGCAGGATCACGGCGGATACTCGTTGTCGAACACGAGGAACCTGGACAATTCGATCAAGATCCGGACGCAGGGCGTCGACTGGGAGAAGACGCAGATCTACGCGAACCTTGTGAAAGCGTCGGACGAGGCGTTTGAGAAACTGGTCAACTATTTTGACGGGCAGGAGGATCCGACGGTGATCATCATGTTCGGGGATCACCAGCCGAACCTCGGAGATAATACCTATCAGTATCTGATCGGCGACGAGGAGAGCCTGACGCCCGAGGAGCTGATGGAGAAGTACAAGGTGCCGTTTGTCGCGTGGGCGAATTACGACATCGAAGAGGAGACGATCGAGAAGACGAGCCTCAACTATCTGTATAGTGTGCTGGCGGATCGGCTCGACCTGCCGATGACCGGATATCAGAAGTACCTGCTGGATCTGAGCGAGGAGCTGCCGGTGCTGGCGGCTGGCGGCTACTGGACGAAGGACGGGGACTTCTACACGCTGAGCGACGAGGAATCTCCGTACTATGAGATGGTGAACGACTATCATATCCTGGAATACAATTACATATTCGGAAAGGATAATCGGTATCTGGATTTCTTCGCGTAGTCCGCTGCGCTCTTCCAAAGAGATATGCTCCCCGCGGATGTCCGCGAAAAGGCGCTGCGGCGGTTCAGCGCTCGATCCCGTCTCTGGCGGGAACGCCGCGGTCGAAGGGGTGTTTGACCTTGCGGATCTCCGACACATAATCGGCGGTTTCGATAAGCGCCTGGCTGGGCTCCTGCCCGGTCAGGATGACTTCGAGGCTCGCCGGTTTTTCTTTCAGGAACGCGAGGAGGAGAGCCTCGTCGAACAGCCCGGCGCGGATCGTGTAAATGATCTCGTCGAGGAACAGGACGTCGTAGTGCTCCTCGCGCGCCTTCTCGATCACAGCGCGAAACTGCGCGGCGTAATATGCGCGGCGCTCTTCTTTTTCTTCCGGCGTCATCTGAAAGCTGAATTTTTCCTGCGGCAGCCCGTCCATGAGCGTGATGTTCTCCGAGAGTCCGAGCACGCGGCGCTCGCTCGTCGAGTTATCCTTCATGAACTGGTAGATCAGCACGCGGCGGCCGTACCCCGCGGCGCGCGCGCACAGCCCCATACCCGTGGTGGTCTTTCCTTTTCCGTCGCCGCAGTAGATGTGGATCAGACCGGTGTTCGATTTTTCCGTCATGGCGCAGCCCCCTTTGCTTTTGGCTTATCGTAGCACATGCCGGGAAAAATGGAAAGATGAAAAGAGGAAAAAAAGAGTGTTATATTTCCGGTTTTATGTTATGATAGAAAAAGATTCGGAGAAACGAGCAAAGACCTGACGAGGAGAATCATGAGAAACCTTTTCGAGAAGATCAGAGATGAATACAGAAGAGTGGTTTTCGGGATCCTGTTTGCGGGGCTGTTTGTCTGGCTCTTCTGGCTGCTGAGCGGGAGCCAGCTGATATGGCAGGCGTCCGAGGCGGGCAGCAGCAGGGTGATCGCCGACAAGGCGACTGCGCAGTCCGGGCGTGACGCCGACGAGGAGACGGAGACGCTTACCGAGGCTGTGACCGAGGAAATGTCGGAGACGCAGAGCGAATATTTTACACCGGCGGAGCTTGCCGCGCTCGAACGCGAGATGGAGACAGAGGAAGAGACGGCGGCGGAGACAGAGGAGGAAAAGACGGCTCTGTGGATCGCCGCGCTGAGGCCGGCGGATTTTCGGATCCCGATGGCGGCGCCGGACACAGAGCTTGTGGAGTATCAGGAGGATTTGCCGGCGCGCCGGTGGGAGATCGTGAGCGACAGGTACCGGATCAGCGGGAGCGGCTCCTATGACCTTGTAGAGGTCTCTCCGGCGTCTGGGGATCTTGTGGAGGTTTCTCCGGCATTGGAGGATCTGGCGGAGGTTTCCTCCGAAGGGAACGCGGACAACGAGATCGTCGGATATGGGGCGTACCGTCCGTTTGGACTACTGAAAAAGATGGTAGAGAACCGCATCGCCCGTTACGACGGGGACTGGTCGGTCTACGTCAAGAACCTGAAGACGGACGAGAGTTTTGTCGTGAACGACCGACCGATGAAGTCGGCGAGCGTGATGAAACTGTTTATCCTGGGGACGGTCTACAAGGCGATCGAGGCGGGTGAGCTGGAGCGCACGGACGAGGTGGTGTCGCTGATGAACAGCATGATCACGGCGAGCGACAACGAGGCGTCGAACCGGTTGCTGTACCTGCTCGGAAATTCCAGCTATGCGGACGGGATCGCGTGCGTGGACGCGTTCATTCAGGAGTATGGGTTCAGCGACATGACGGTCGAGTACAACGGATTCAACAATTCCGCCACGGTGCTGGATTCGGGGCACAACAACCAGGTGGCTGCGAAGGATTGCGGCAAGCTGCTCGAGGATATCTACCGCAGGACCTTGTTGAACCGCACGGCGGCGAATGAGATCGAACAGATGATGCTGAACCAGCAGACGAGATATAAGATCCCGGCGGGGCTCCCGGAGGGCGTCGCGTGCGGGAACAAGACGGGCGAGATGGACACGACGGAGAACGACGCGGCAGTCGTCTACGCGAAGAATTGCGATTACATACTGGTGGTCCTCTCCAGCGACTGGGGCAGCAAGGATCAGGCGATTTCACGGATCGCGTCGATGTCGAATATGGTGTATGAATTTCTGAATTAATGTTGCAGAAGGGAATACGCCCCTGTGCGGATAAATCTGCAGGGGGCGTCCTCCTTTCTGGACCTGGCAAAACATGGAGGAGAACATGTTTCGTTTGTGGGGAAAGCTATGGAAGGATAGCAGAATGATCCGCGATACGGTGTATGAGGAAGAGAGCGGCGACACGCGCACGCACAAGATCTTTCGTGGGCTGGAGGAGATCTGCCGGGAGTTTGACCTGGGCAAACCGATCTGGCTGGACGCGACGGTCGCGCAGTTTCAGCGACACAGCAAGGCGCGGTTTTATCAGGACAGCTTTATCGAGGAGATACCGTTCGACTATCTGGAAATACAGGTGCTGCAGGAGGGGTGAAGTAGCCGTGCTGACCTCGCTTTCGCTGCGCTACAGCTCGGTCGCGGGCATTCGCCCTATCATCCGTCGTCAAAATACAGACTTTTGTGAGCAAGCTCCCACGTCTGTATTTTACGCCGTCTGGCACGGCTCATTGCTTTCGCGAACATGAGGAGTGCCCCCGGCGTCTGGTACACCGGAGGCTATTATG
>CANQYP010000164.1 GCA_947628045.1 uncultured Lachnospiraceae bacterium
TCTCGGAGATCGAGCTGCACAACGCGCGCTGGTTCTATTTAAGCGCGATGGCGAACGCCGGACAGGGCAACAATGTGCTCGCGAAGGAGCATGCGCAGCGCGCTGTGTCGATGGAGCCGGACAACGCGCTGTACCAGCAGTTTCTGTCGCAGCTGGAGAACGGTGGGCAGTGGTACCGCACGATGGGCGAGACCTACGGCAGCCCGATGGCGGGGCAGGGCGACTGGTGCATGCGGCTGTGCATGCTGAACGCGCTGTGCGGCTGCTGCTGCGGACGCCCGGTGCTGTGTTGCTGACCAATAAAAGAATAGAGGGAGGGTTTTACCATGAGCAATTACGAGATCGAGACAAAATGTATCCAGTCCGGCTGGCAGCCGAAGACCGGGGAGCCGAGGCAGCTCCCGATCTACCAGAGCACGACGTTCAAGTACGACACGACCGACCAGATGGGCAAGCTGTTCGACCTGGAGGCGGACGGCTATTTTTATACGAGGCTGCAGAACCCGACGAACGACGCGGTCGCGGCGAAGATCGCGGACCTGGAGGGCGGCGTCGCGGCGATGCTGACGGCGTCGGGACAGGCGGCGACGTTCTACGCGGTGTTCAACATCTGCGAGGCGGGCGACCATGTGATATGCGGTTCCGCGATCTATGGCGGGACATTCAACCTGCTGGGCGTCACGCTGAAAAAGCTCGGCATCGAGTGTACGTTTGTCGACGTGGACGCGGACGAGGAGACGCTTGAGAAGGCGTTCTGCCCGAACACGAAGGCGGTCTTCGCGGAGAGCATCGCCAACCCGGCGCTCGTCATTCTGGATATCGAGAAGATGGCAAAGCTGGCGCACGCGCACGGCGTTCCGCTGATCGTGGACAACACCTTCGCGACTCCGGTGAACTGCCGCCCGTTTGAGTGGGGCGCGGACATCGTGACGCACTCGACGACGAAGTACATGGACGGTCACGCGCTGCAAGTCGGCGGGGCGATCGTGGACAGCGGCAATTTCGACTGGGACGCGCATGCGGACAAGTATCCGGGACTCACGACGCCGGACGAGTCCTACCACGGGATCATCTACACGAAGAAGTTCGGGAAGGCGGCGTACATCACGAAGGCGACGTCGCAGCTCATGCGCGACCTCGGCGCGATCCCGTCCCCGATGAACTGTTTCCTGCTGAACAACGGGCTCGAGACGCTGCCGCTGCGCATGGAGCGCCACTGCTACAACGCGCAGAAGGTCGCGGAGTATCTGGACGCGCACGAGAAGGTCGCGAAGGTGAATTTCGCCGGGCTGCCGGGGGATAAGTACCACGCGCTCGCGCAGAAATATATGCCGAAGGGCACCTGCGGCGTGATCTCATTCGAACTCAAGGGCGGAAGGGAGTCGGCGGTGCGCTTTATGGATTCCCTGAAACTGGCGTCGATCGTGACGCATGTCGCGGACGCGAAGACCTGCGTCCTGCACCCGGCAAGCCACACACATCGCCAGATGACGGATCAGCAGCTCGCCGAGGCGGGGATCTCGCCGGGTCTCATCCGGCTTTCGGTCGGCATTGAGAACGTGAAGGACATCATCGCGGATCTGGAGCAGGCGCTTGCCCGGGCGGAGGAACCGCAGAAAGGTTCAAACGGCGCGGCAGGAGAGCTTTCCAGTGCCGATCTGGAAGAAGTTTCCGCAGGCTGCCTTCATCATGTAGGTAAGCAGTTTTATGATGTGAAACCACCGGAGAAGTTTTTCTGAAAAACAGATTTGCAGTGCGGCGCTTGGGCGCCGCATTTTTTTGTCCGCAAAAAATTCTTTCCTTTTTTTTGAAAAAAAGCAGAAAAAACTCTTGACGAAATAATTTGCGAAAGAGTTCCCATGCTATACTCGAATCAACAAAAGGGAAAACGATTTCGGACATAGATAGAAATAAAAAAGGAGGACAAAACAATGATGAAGGCGAACCTGAAGAAAATGATCCTTGCAGCAGCGATGGCAGCATTCATGGTAAGCGCTCCGGCGATGGCGGAAGAAGTAGAAGAAGAGTTCATCATTGAGGAGTCCTTCGAGGAGACGGAAGAGATCGCGGCAGAGGCAGCGGCGCCGGCAGTTGAGATCGAGGTTCTCGGATTCGAGACGATCGCGGTGGCAGAGGTTCCGACCGAGGTAGCGCAGGCGGCAGAGGTAGCCGAGACCGAGGCAAACGCAGTGGCGGAGGAGACCGAGGCGATCGAGACTGAGGCAGCAGAGACTGAGACGATCGAGACTGAGGCAGCCCAGACTGAGGCAGCAGAGGCACAGACCTTCACATATGAGAACGACGAAGTGGTCATCACGGCACAGGCAGCGGCAGAGCTCCCGGAGAACATCGAGATGCAGGTGAGAAAGCTCGAGGAGGGCAGCGCAGAGTACGAGGCGGCGAAGGCAGCGGCGGCGGAGAGCACCGAGGCGGCAGAGGATGCACAGTACAGCTTTTACGATGTGACGTTCACGGTGGACGGCAGCGAGGTAGAGCTTGGCGAGAACAGCGTATACGTACAGGTAGAGTTCAAGACGGTACAGATCAGCAGCGAAGTAGAGATGCAGGAAGTCCTTCACATCGACGAGGCGGGCGTGAACAACGTGACGGCTGAGACGGAAGAAGGCAGCAACATGAGCTCCGTAAACTTCGCAATGTAATCTGAATCCGGGTGTCAAAGGTGAGACCGGGCGGCGGGGAGCCGCCTGTTTTTCTATCACGTAGAAGGATCCTGCCGGAATAAATGGAATAAAACATGATATTGTAATATAAGATGATTCAACAGGCATACACAGGACGAGACTGAATTACGGCGGAGGAATCAAATATGTATTATTTTTTGCTGGGCTTGCAGGGATTGACGACGATCGTCGTCTTTGCGGAATTTCTCTATATTTTTCATCACGCGTTTTCGCGTCATCGGGTGATCCTCATGCTGCTGACGCTTGCGGCGTGGGTGAACAATGCCGGCTATTTTGTTGAGATCGTCTCCACGACGAAGGAAACGGCGATCATTGGGACGAAGATCTGCTATCTCGGGAAGTCCTTTATACCGTTGCTGATCCTGATGTTTGCGCTGAACTATTGCGAGGTTCAAGTCCCTGACGCCATCTATGCCCTCCTGTCGGTGTTCCATTTTGGGATCTGGGGGCTTGTCGTGTTCTGTGAACAGCAGAGCCTGTTTTATACCAGCATCGATTATCTCGATGAGGGCTTTTTCCCGCACCTTGTGTTGGGGCATGGACCGATGTATTACGCGTTCCTTGGCGCCTCCGGGGTGTATTTTTGTGTTGCGGCGTTCTGCCTGTTCCGGCGGTATCGGACGGAAGACAATGTGCACAGGAAACATCAGCTGATCGGCATGTTCGCGACACTTCTGATCGCGGTGGTAGGGCTGCTCTTTGTCCTGTCCGGCTGCACGGGCGGCTACGACACGACGGCGTTTGCCTACGCGATCGCCTCGCTTTTGCTGTTCCGGGGGATGACGCGCTATGATTTCCTGGATGTCGTCGTCGAGGCGAAGGAATATTCCATGAGCCAGCTGAGCGAGGGCCTCGTGATCCTGGACAGCGAGTTCCATGTGCTGTACCGCAACAAGCTGGGGACTGAGCTCGTGCCCGAGGTATCAAAAGAGGTGTTTACGCAGGAATATCTGTTTAAGGACGACCGGGTGTACAAGCCGGTGAGACAGGAAATGCGCCCGAAGAACGGCAGGGAGATCTACCTGTGCCTGTTCAAAGACGTCACGGACAGCTATCATTACGAGGAGCACCTCGAGCATGAGGTGGCGATCCAGACGAGCAAGCTGGAAGAGCGCGGCAGAAAGATGGAGCAGATGTCGATCCAGGTCGTGCGCGCGCTGGCGGATACGATCGACGCCAAGGATAAGTATACGAAGGGACATTCCACGCGTGTGGCGCGGTATGCGGTGCGCCTTGCGAGGGAGCTGGGTTACTCCGAGGAGGAGCTGAGCAATCTGCGCAACGTCGCGCTGCTGCACGACATCGGCAAGGTCAGCGTCCCGGATTCCGTGCTGAACAAACCGGACAAGCTCACGGACATCGAGTACGAGGTGATCAAGTCGCACGCTGCGGTGGGCGGAGATATTCTGAGCAACATCGCCGTGCTGCCGGGGCTGAAGGAGGCGGCGCGCTATCATCACGAGCGCTATGACGGCAAGGGCTACCCGGAGGGGCTGAAGGGCGAGGAGATCCCGGAGATCGCGCGCATCGTGTGCATCGCCGATGCCTACGACGCGATGAGCTCGAGGAGAGTATACCGCAACAGCCTCTCGCCGGAGAAGATCCGGGAGGAGCTGGTGAAGGGAAAGGGCACGCAGTTTGACCCGGATTTCATAGAAGTGTTCCTGCGGCTGTTTGACGAGGGGAAACTTCAGGAAGAGGACAGCGAGATCGAGCGGATCGACGCCGAGAAGGCGCAGAGCGTCCTGCGGGAGATCATGCGGAGCGTGAAACAGGAAAAGACCCAGGACCGCGACCCGCTGACGGGGCTGATGCTCCGCTACGAGGGCGAGAAGGCGATCGGCGACGCGATGCAGGACATGATCGGTTGCCTTTGCGTGATCGACATCGACGACCTCAAAAAACTGAACGACAGGAAGGGCTATCTTGCCGGGGACCATGTGCTCAAGGTGACCGGAGATCTTCTGAAACAGTATGAGGAGAGCAGCATTCTCTGCAGAGCCGGCGGAGATGAGTTCCAGATGTTCATTCTGGGCGCGGATAAGGCGCAGGCAGAGGAGATCGTGAACGAGCTGCTGGAGAACTTTGAGAAGAAGAAGGAAAACGACGAGCTGCTGCGGGATGTATCTCTGTCCGTGGGCATCTGCTCCTGCAGAAAGCAGGACACGTTTGCAAGCATTCAGAAGAGGGCGGACAAGGCGCTCTACTATGTCAAACAGAACGGAAAATCCGGTTATTATACCTATCAGAGGAAGAGCGAGCGCGCGAACGAGATCTCCAAGGTGGACATGGACCGCCTGATCCAGAGACTGAAGAACAGCGGCAATTATCGCGGGGCGCTCGACGTGGAGTATCCTCTGTTCACGAAACTGTACAAGTACATAAAGAACCTGGAGAAACGCTACGGATACGAATTCAACCTCGCGCTCGTCACCCTGGAGCCGCGGACGGCGGTGAGGGTGGACGAGCAGGAGAAGGCGATGGCGTGCATGGAACAGGCGATCCGCTCCACGATCCGCAGCACGGACATCTGCTCGCGCTACAGTGGTCTGCAGTTCCTCGTCGTGTTCGCGAACATCGGGGAGAACAACATTCGACCGGTGATGAGCCGTATCATCGAGAATTACCTCAAACACTATCACGGTGAGATGATGGAGGCGTCCTACGAAGTGGCGGACATGAAACTCGCGGAGGCGCAGGAGGCGGCGGAGTCGAAAACAGAATAAGTGAAAAACGAAAAAGGGGCTGTCACCAACCCGTTGTCCCTCTGGTCCTCGGCATATCTGTCCCGGACCTATGTACAACTGGATTGTGACAGCCCTTCTCAACGATCTTTCCACTCTGTTCAGCTCCCCGGCGAAACGGCGCGGCGCGTCAGGGCGCTGTCCTGTCCCGGGAATCCTATTCCGGCTGCTCGGACGCGCAGTGCGGGCACTTGACTGCCTCGATGTGGATCTCGGACTTGCAGAACGGGCAGA
>CANQYP010000165.1 GCA_947628045.1 uncultured Lachnospiraceae bacterium
TTCACTGCTTTCTGTATGAGTAAATGCCACTTTTTTTCTGGTACTTTTCAAAGTGGAAATAAACTTTTCACTTCACGCATTTTGGAATTGTCTTTTTGAGAACCGGAACGGTCATTGATTTTTTTCATTTTTTAGGGTATGATAAGAAAAAAGTTCTAATAAAGGAATCCGAACAATGAATTTCAGCACAGATACACGGCAGAGCCTTCTGCTCATCGACACGGACGCCCGAGATCGTCAGGAGCTGTGTTCGCTCCTGTCAGAGGAATACAAGTTCATAGAATTTGACAGCGCCCGCGAAGGAAGGGTTTTCCTTGAGGAGAACGGGGCTGCTGCCGCGGCGGTGCTGCTCAGACCAGGCGCGTCGCGCGGCGACGAGGACGCGTTCCTGGAATATCTGCAGGGCGACGCCGATTTCTCCGCCATTCCGGTGCTCCTGCTGACGGACGGCACGGCTGTCGGCGAGCTTTCCGAGCGGCTTGAGCGTGGTTTCGTCGACTGCATCGAAAAGCCCTACTGTCCCGCCGTCATTCGGAACCGCATCGCGAACGCCATCCGGCTCAAGGATTCGATCACATTCTCTGAGATCGAGAAGATGCTGAAGGCACTTCCCTCAAATATTTACCTGAAGGACAAGGAGGGGCGCTATATTTTCGCAACCCACTACTGGCACCATCTCGATCACTCGAACGACCCGAACTGGACGATCCGTGGCAAGACCGACCCGGATATCCGCAAGGACCGGGAGAACGCCCTCGCCGCACAGGAAAGGGACATGGAGATCATCCGCACCGGGAAGGGCGCGTCCTACACGATTGAGATCAACGCGGATGGGATACAGGAGTTCTACGATATCGTCAAGGAGCCGCTCTACGACGACGCGGGAGGGATCAGCGGCATCATCGGGCTGGTTCACAATGTGACGGAGCACGAACAACTGAAACGGGAATTCCACAGACAGGCGACGACCGACGAGCTGACCGGACTGCACAACCGCGTGTATTTTTACGAATATATGCGGGAGCTGCCGAAAAAGGATCTCTTCCCTGTCAGCCTCATCTCCACGGACTGTGACAACCTGAAAAAGATCAACGACACCTACGGGCATATGGCGGGCGACGAGTACCTTCGCATGTCGGCTCAGCTTTTCCGAAATGAACTTCCGTCCGACTGCCTCATGTTCCGCATGGGCGGCGACGAGTTCCTCCTGCTGCTCCCCCGCACGACCGCGGAACAAGCCGCGGAGTATGTCGCGCAGATGAAACAGGCGGCGGCGCAGTTCCGCATCGGGAGCTGGCAGCTGAGCATCTCGTTTGGCATCGCCACGCTGAACGGCCAGGAGGACTCTCTCGAAAGCTGCATCAGCCAGTCTGACCAGGAAATGTACCGGGAAAAGAAGGAAAAGCACAGGGCTGCCAGGGAATAGCCGTTTGGCCTCCAAACAGCGCTGTTTTCCCCAGACAGCCCTTTATCAATACTTTTCTCTTCCACTTTTCCGTAGTATTCTGTGATATTTTGTGCCTTTCGTCTGCGGATCAGTCGTCCCATGTCACATTTACCGTAAATGTGACGCTCGACTTCGTCTTCCCATTCACCACATACTTACAGGTAATCTTTGTCGTCCCCGCCTTTTTGGCATAGAATTCGACTTCCCTGCCGGTTTTTCCCCCATGCGCAAAGTCTGCGACGCTTTTGTCTGCGATCGACCACTGCAGCTGGCTATCCAGAATCAAAGAACTGCTCTTCTTTACCTCCAGGTCGAAATCTTCTCCCGCTTCCTCATGTTTGGTCTTGCCGCCCTTTGCCGTGATCTTGCCCGCAGATGCCGAAGCCTTCTTCACCTTGATCGTGATAGTGTCCTTTACCGTCTTCCCCGTGGAACCGTTCACAAATACCTGAACCTTGGCGGTACCGGTCTTCACTGCTTTCAGCTCCGCCTCATCGCCGTATTTCTCGTAGTTGACAAACTTGACGACATTCTTCCCGCTTATGATCTTCCACTCCAGGTAATCGTCCTCCGCACCCGGGTTCACACGGGCTTTCAGCTCAAAACGCTCGTCCTTCGCTACGGTCTTCTTTCCGATGGACTTGTTCTGCCCATTGACGATGGTGACCTCCGTCGGCGCCCATGGCCCCTCCGCCGCTGATGCAAACACGCCAAGCACCCACGCCATAAGCGCACAGACAAATACTACTACCAACTTTTTCTTCCAATTCTTCA
This sequence comes from uncultured Lachnospiraceae bacterium, assembly GCA_947628045.1. Classification (GTDB taxonomy): domain Bacteria; phylum Bacillota; class Clostridia; order Lachnospirales; family Lachnospiraceae; genus Choladousia. The sequence continues at coordinate 2,222 of CANQYP010000165.1, forward strand.
TCGTTTTGTTCCCTCCTGTATTTCCCGCTCTATATTTTGTTGTTTCATATTTTACTACTTCTTATCTTACTGTTTTCCGTTTCTCCCATTTCCCTGTTTTCTTATTGCTTAAACGTCCAGAACCTGCAGGCAGTTTTTTCCCTCCCCCTTCTCACATTTTCTTCGCCTTCTCATACGCTAAAAATGCAAACGCCAGCGCAAACGAGATCAACATGACCGCTCCCTTCACGACCAGCTCGATCCGCGATCCGTCGAAATAATACTCCGCCAGCCAGAACGGCGGAATTGAACAGACCGCCGCGATCAGCCAGCTAAGTTTGCTTGTCAGAGTCTGCGCCAGTCCGTCCATGAAATCCTTCCGGCTCACCGCGCTTTCCTCCTGCAGGGAATCCATCCCGTATCCTTCCTCTCCGGCGCGCCGCTTTCTCCTACACAGCTCGATCACAAAAAATATCACATAGCAAAACGCGAACAGAATCGGCAGATAAAGATGCATCGGGAGCCGAACCAGCGCCGCCGGAAACAGCCACGGCAAATGCACATAGATTCCCCACAGCTCAATGCAAGCCACATAGAACCAGTTGTCGTCGAAGACCGCCTTCAGGGTTTCGGCGATCGGATTTGACGATTTCATGACTTCGCCTCCTTGCATAATCTGACTGTATTATAGTTCTATTTGCACAAGTTGTTGGTATCGGATTGGCACCGGGAAGTATCCGCTATACCTTTATCAATTTCTATTTCTCCGTTTCAGGCATCATAAATATTTGGATTACTCCTTATTAAATCATTATAAAGAATTTAGAGACATACTGAATGTTTATGTCTACAAATCCGGTCCTTCTTTTATCCATTCCTTCTAATTTCTTCTGAAACTCCTTCTTATCCGGCAAGCTTTATATATTCCACCCCATTTGGGCAAAGTTCCTTTATCAGTTCATCTAATTTACTCATCCACCTCTACCTCCTCCATAGCAGCCTTTTCCTGCTGCTGCAACTGAAAAATCGCTTTCTGTCTGCTGATTTCCCGGCGCAGTTCTTCCTCGTCAGGCAGATACAGCTTATATTTAGAGGCAAATAACTGTTCATTCCCATGAAGAATGGAATATCTGGCAATATCTTCGTCTGTTTCTTCGCAAAGTACAAGTCCGATTGTAGGATTATCATCCTCTCCTTTTTTCAATTCGTCATACATACGGACATACATATCCATCTGTCCTACATCCTGATGTGTGATCTTATTTGCCTTTAAATCAATCAGCACAAAGCATTTCAGGATATAATTGTAAAATACCAGATCAATATAATAGTCTTCCTTCTCCGTATGGATATGCTGCTGTCTTGCCACAAAAGCATAGCCTTTCCCCAGCTCCATTAAAAATTTCTGGAGATTGTTAAGGATAGCCGTTTCCAAGTCACTTTCTGTCATGTCTGTATTTGAAGACAATCCCATAAATTCGGCAATAATCGGATTTTTTACAAATCCCAGCTTATCATTTTGATAGTCGAAAGTCTTTTCTTTCATTTCCGTTTCCACAGCGCTTTTGTTTTGAGACTGCAGCAGACGGTAATAATATTGGGTATTGATGTTTCTTTGCAAAGTGCGAAAACTCCAAGTCTGTTCGTAAGCCTCTTTCCGATACCACTCCCTCGCATTACTGTCATCCACATGAATAAGCAGGCGATAATGTGACCATGACAATAACTCAGATTTTCCACACGCTGTGTGGAAAATCTCCGGATAGGTCTTGTAAAACAGATAAAAACTATAAAGATTCGTTTTGGCAAAACCTTTGCCGAACTGTTGACCAAGCTCTTTTGACAGTTTCTTTATCACTTCTACGCCATAATCTGCCCTGTCTTTTCCCGCCAATTCTTCCTCAGCAATCCGCCTGCCAATCAGCCAGTTCCTTTGTACCAGAACTGCATCGACTGCCTTATATGCGGTCTGTTGTGCGGAAAGGATAATCTCCCCGACATCATTTGTAATATTGTTTGTATTCTTATAATTTTCCATAAGGATATTGTTCGTTGCAAAAGTTAAATTATTCATTTCGCATCTCCCTCGATTTCTGCAATGATCTTATCAACAGATTATACTCATTTTCAGCAATCTTGTCATTTGCCACTACCGCCGCATAATACTCTTTATCGTCCTTCGGCGCTTTTTCCCTCACATTGCAGAATAATTCGCTTGGCAGTATAAAATAGCCTTTTGTATCGACCAATTCTTCTCTTGCAGGCTCTGCATCACTGTCAGAAAGACTCGCATAATCAAAATCGGCATTTCCTGCCTCAATCTCGCCTGCATTTATATATCTCGCAAAATTTTCAGAAATATATCTGTAAAACAGCATACCTAACACATACTGTTTGGAATCCCAGCCGTCTACACTTCCCCTAAGCTCATTCGCCATATTCCATATCGTACGATGAAGTTTTTCTCTTTCTTGTTGTCAATCATTGGACAATCTCCTTACATAAAAATCCAAGCTAATTTTACTATAAAATATCCAAATTGTCACTTAAATCTTTATCAAAGTTGCACATAACCCACAAATGGGACAGATATGCTCTGCCCCATTCCGTTTTTATAACGTGTATATAATTTCCTCCCTCACAACCTCCTCCGCCCTTTCCTGAATACTACTCATCTTCCTTACCCAAAACATCTGATCCGCCGCCTTTAACTGCTCCGTCACACTCTCTGACGCCGCCATCGAGAAACATAGACACCATATAAAGCTGCCAGCCACACAAAAAGGTTTCCGAGCATACACTCGGAAACCTTGATTTTACTGCACTTCTCGATTCGCCTCTCAACTAAGCTCAATCGTCGCTGTCGCTCGATCTCGCTATGGTTCGATGCGGACGTTCCCACTAAATTCGTGTTTCGCACTCATTAAGTGCTCACAGTCACTCGATGATCGTCGCAACACGACCCGAACCAACGGTTCTGCCACCCTCACGTTGCTACGATGGAGTGTGACATGTCGTAAATCCTGATAAAATGGGGACTTTTTTATTCATATTATCCATTATATCAGTGTATTTTTGTGGTTTTTGGAAATTTTAGAAGCATTTTAGAAGCACAACATCTAAATGAATCTTAGGCAATTCACATCTATCATCCTCCTTAAAAGTACCAGCCAATAACCGACAAATTTAAATCTTATTTTTTAAGCAAAAATTACACATATCATAAAATGCTTCCCATTATATTTGAAATGCTCCACTAGTACTACATATTCAATATATCATTGATAATATCTTCTGTATTTGGAAATTTTGATTTTACCAATGTCTGCAATTGTACCAAATCCCCATCTTCATCATCAGAATAAACACTTACATCCTTAAATGTTCTTGGAACAACTTCTAAAATCAATCTATC
>CANQYP010000166.1 GCA_947628045.1 uncultured Lachnospiraceae bacterium
CATTTCAGAAATTTCATACACTTATTCTCCTTTTGTAGTGGATTCCCAGTACTTCCTTCATGTGTTCGATCGGCATGTCCTGACCGGTCCAGAGCTTGAAGGACGCCGCGCCCTGGAAGAGCATCATGCCGCGGCCGTTCATCGTGCGGCAGCCCGCCTCGCGCGCCATGCGCAAAAGCTCTGTTTCCTCCGGCGCGTAGATCGCGTCGGTCACGATCAGATCCGGGCGGAAAAAGCTCGCATCCGGTATGTAGGTCAGACCTTCCTGTGGTTTCATGCCGAGGCTGGTCGCGTTGGCGAGCAGCACGCTGTCGGCGATTTCCGCTTTCAGGCGGTCCAGATCTTCGAGGTCGTAGAAGTGAGCCCTGCAGTTCGTCTTCTCGTTCAACATCTCGACGGTATCAATGCCGCGCTGGTGAAATTCATCGCGGCGGTTGAAGACGGACAGCGCTGCCACGCCGTCGAGCGCGGCCTGTACCATCATCGCCTTTCCGGCGCCGCCGCAGCCGACGACCGTGATTTTTTTGCCAATCACGTCGATGCCGTTGTCCTTCAGAGAGCGCATGTAGCCGATGCCGTCGGTGATGTGTCCGGTCAGCACGCCGTCGTCGTTGACGATCGTGTTGACAGCCCCGCACATCTGTGCCTGCTCCGAGAGCCTGTCGAGATAGGGGATGACCGCGATCTTGTTCGGCATTGAGAGATTTCCGCCGCGCACCTTCAGCGCGCGCATCGCCGCGATCGCCTCCTTCAGATTGCTCTGGTCGACGTCGAAACAGAGATAGGCGTAGTCGAGTCCCAGATAAGCGGCTGCCTCATTGTGCATGGCAGGGGACTGCGAATGCCGGATCGGGTACGCCATCAAAGTCAGCAGCTCCGTATGTCCTGTGATTCGTTCACTCATGTCAGTTCATCCTTTCAGTTCTTCCTTTTGAAATACGTACTTGCGTCGACGCAGCGCTCTACACGATTCTTTATCACATAAATGCGCTGACGCGTTGAAGTCCATTCTATCATATCTCTTGTATTTACGCCAGTCCTTAATTTTATATATTATGCACACAACGCCCCTCCCCGCATACACTGTTGACAGGAGGGTAATATTATGGATCATGTCAGAGCAAAGCTTCACGCGGACGAGATCCACAGGGCAGGAATTACGGGACAGGGTGTTACGGTTGCGGTGCTGGATTCCGGTGTTTGTCGTCACCCGGATTACGCGGACCGGATCGTTGGGTTTGTGGATTTGATCAATGGAAAAAGCGCGTGCTACGACGACGCCTCGCACGGGAGCCACGTCAGCGGAATACTGGGCGGGGACGGGCGAAGTTCACGGGGGAGATACCGCGGGATCGCGCCGGGGTGCAATCTGCTCCACATCAAGGTACTGGATCACAGAGGGCAGGGGAGCCTGCTCGATATTTTCCACGGAATCGAGTGGGTGATCGCGAACAGGGAGCGTTTCCATATTCGGATCATGAATATTTCGGTCGGGACGACGCGGGATGTGGATGACGACGGCTCCAGGCTGCTCGTGGATTATGTGGAGCGCGCCTGGGACAGCGGGCTTGTCGTCGTGGCGGCGGCGGGAAATATGGGTCCGGGGCCGATGAGCATTACTGCGCCGGGCAACAGCAGGAAGGTGATCACCGTTGGTTCCTCGAATCAGTTCTGGCGGCGGCAGGGGAATGTGAACGCCAACTATTCCGGCTGCGGACCGACGCAGGAATGCGTCTGCAAGCCAGAGCTGGTCGTGCCGGGCACGAACATCGTCTCCTGCTCCGCACGATGGCAGCAGGGGCAGTATTACGCGTGCAAGAGCGGAACCTCGATGGCGGCTCCTGCGGTGAGCGGCTGCGTTGCGCTCCTGCTGGAACGGGAGCCCTACCTGACGAATGTGCAGGTGAAGATGCGGCTGCGGGAATCGGCGGTCGATCTCAGGCTGCCAAAGAACCGTCAGGGCTGGGGGATCCCGGATCTGCGAAAGCTCGTGAGCATATAAAGGGATGCGGAAACGGAGACGATCTGTGAGAATGCAGGAGGATACATTGTCTTGCCGGAATCCGAAGAGTATGGTAGAATAACAGAGCAGAAAGCGCTGCAAATATCGCTGGGGCATATGCCCGGGCGCGAAGCGCGGAGACAGGAAAACGTGAGAAACCGTTCAAAGCGCGGTACGGGGACGCAGGAGGAAAGCTGTGGCGAGAAAGAAACAGGAAAAACTCGAATTTCGCTATTACGAGATGCCGCAGGGCAGCTATGTGCTCCCCCTGCTCGGCGAACACTGGAAACGCGTTTACGGGCGCGACATAGAGATTCTCCATTTCCACAATTACCTGGAGATCGGCTACTGCTACGACGGGGAGGGCACGTTGATCCTGGACGACCGGGAATACCCATACTTTGGGAATACGTTTTCCGTGATTCCGCCGAACTACCCGCACAACACGATCAGCGGTCCGGAGAAGAATTCGCTCAGTTTCTGGGAGTATCTCTTCGTGGATGCGGAGGGGTTTTTGCGCGATGTCTGTCAGGACAAACCGAGGCTTGCGCAGGATCTGCTGAAACGGCTCTACAAGGAGGCGCACTTCCTGACGTTTGAGGGAAATCCCGTGCTCGGGAGTGTGATCCAGGACATCATCCATGAACTGCGTTTTCAGGATGAGTATTACCGGACCAAGCTGAAAGGGCTTCTGATGACAATGTTTGTGGAGATCGCGCGGCTCTCGCACGGGGATCTGACGCAGCGGCTGATTGAGGAGGACAAGAGCAGTCAGGCGAAGATCAGCAACGCGCTTCATTATATCGGAAAGCATTACGGCGAGCCCATTCACATCGAAACGCTCGCGAGGCAGTGCAGCCTGAGCGAGACACATTTCCGGCGGATCTTCCGGGATGTGATGAACATGGCGCCGATGGAGTATGTGAACTTTGTGCGGATCCAGACGGCGTGCAGCCTCATGGAGCGGACGGATGCCTCGATCGAGGAGATCGCGATGAAGGCGGGATTTATCTCCCTGTCCACGTTCAACCGGAATTTCCGGAAGATCATGCAGATGTCGCCACACCAGTGGAGGCGCAGTCCGGATTCCCAGAAAGACCGTCTGCGCAGCTATCATGTCCGGCTGGAGGACGGCTGGGAGTAATCTCTTGGTGGGGCGTATATTGTGCAATATGTCAAAAGAGCATTTTGAACGTGGTTGAAAATGCTCTTTTTTTGATTGAAAATGATTACTTTAGCACAGCCGGAATTGCTACAATAAGTACATAAAGCGTTTGGAAAAGCGCTGAAATATACACAAATTGCACAAAAGGAGGCAGTGTAAATGAAGTTGAGAAAAGTATTGAGCGGTATTCTTGCCGCGACGATGGTGCTTGGCATGACCTGCATGAGCACTTCCGCAGAAGAGGAAGAGACACTTACCGTATGGTGCTGGGATCCGGCGTTCAACATGAATGCGATGTATGAGGCGGAGAAGGTTTACCAGCAGGATCATCCGAATTTCAAACTGGATGTCGTTGAGACTCCGTGGGAAGATGTTCAGACACTTCTCACCACAGCGGCGTCCTCCGGCGATCTTTCGACTCTGCCGGATATCCTGCTGATGCAGGACAACGCGTTCCAGAAGAACGTGATCAGCTATCCGGAAGCGTTCACGGATCTGACCGACAGCGGCATTGATTTCTCGCAGTTCGCTGAGGCGAAGACCGCTTACTCCGTGGTTGACGGCAAGAATTACGGCGTACCGTTCGACAACGGTACCGTGGTAGGCGCTTACAGGACCGACGTTCTGGAGCAGGCAGGTCTCACGATCGACGATTTCACGGATATCACATGGACCGAGTACCTTGAGCTTGGCAAGAAGGTTCTGGACGCGACAGGCACGCCGCTTCTTTCCATGCAGGCAGGCGAGTCCGACCTGATCATGATGATGCTGCAGTCCGCGGGCGCGAGCCTGTTTGACGAAGAGGGCAATCCGGCGATGGTCGGCAACGACGTCCTTGTAAACGTTATGGGGACCTATCAGGAGCTGGTGAAGTCCGGCGTTATGATCGAGGTAAACAACTGGGATGAGTACATCCAGACGATGAACGCCGGCACGGTGGCGGGCACGATCAACGGCTGCTGGATCATGGCATCCATTCAGACCGCAGAGGATCAGTCCGGTAACTGGGCGCTGACGAACATGCCGTCCCTGGATGGCATCGACGGCGCGACGAACTACTCGAACAACGGCGGTTCCAGCTGGGCCGTTACCTCGAACTGCCAGAACGTAGAGCTGGCGGCAGACTTCCTTGGCGCCACGTTTGGCGGCAGTGTTGAGCTGTACGAGAACATTCTTCCGAGCGGCGCTCTGGCGACCTATCTTCCGGCGGGCGAGAGCGATGCGTATGCAGAGCCGTCCGAATTCTTCGGTGGAGACGCTGTATCCGCGAAGCTCACCGAGTTTGCGGGGCAGACTCCGAGCAACAACACGGGCGTTTACTACTACGAGGCGCGTGACGCTGTCGCGACGGCTATCGCGAACGTGATCGCGGGCGGCGACATCGAGTCTGAGATTCAGACAGCAGAAGATACCGTGAAATTTGCGATGGGCATGTAATTCACGGGGAATACAAAAGCGGGGAACGGATCTTCGGACCCGTTCCCCTTTATCATGATACGGGAAAACCGTATGCAGTAAAGGGGGAATACATGTGAGTCAGCCGAGAAAGAGAATGTCTCTCAGCAAGAAACACAGCTTGTCCGGCTGGATATTTCTGGCTCCTGCGACGATCCTGATCGCCGCTATGAGTTTTCTGCCGATGATCCGTGCCTTGATCCTTTCATTCAAGACAGGCGTCGGCGTCAATATGAAATGGGCGGGTCTGTACAACTACACCCGCATGTTCCAGGACAGAATTTTCAAGACAGCTCTTGTCAACAACTTTTTATACCTGATCATACAGGTGCCGGTCATGCTCGTGCTGGCACTGATTCTGGCGTCTATGCTGAACAACAAAGACCTGCGTTTCAAGGGACTGTTCCGCACGGCGATCTTCCTTCCGTGCGCGACTTCGCTGGTCTCTTACGCGATCATTTTCCGCTCGCTCTTCGCGGTGGACGGATTTGTGAACAATGCTTTGATCCATATGGGCATACTGAAGACTGCCTACAATTTCCTGGGGCATCCGACCAGCGCGCGCATCATTATCATCATTGCGCTGATCTGGCGGTGGACCGGGTACAATATGGTATTTTACCTGGCGGGATTGCAGAACATCGACTATTCGGTCTATGAGGCGGCGCGCATCGATGGGGCGTCCCCGATGCAGTCGTTCTTCCGGATCACGATTCCGCTTTTGAAACCGACCATTCTTCTGACGACGATCATGTCGACAAACGGTACGCTGCAGCTCTTCGACGAGTCCGTGAACCTGACAAGCGGAGGACCGGCGAACGCAACGATCACGATGTCGCATTACATATACAATATGTCATTCCAGAACGTGCCGAACTTCGGATACGCCGCGGCTCTGTCCTATGTGATCCTGATCCTTGTGGCGATCCTGGCATTCTTCCAGATGAAAGTAGGTGATAAGCGTGAGTAAAGGGAAAAAGATTG
>CANQYP010000167.1 GCA_947628045.1 uncultured Lachnospiraceae bacterium
GCAAAAGCCCTGAAACCCGCCACCAGAGCGGGATTCAGAGCTTTTTTTGCTGAAAAGCTGTCAAAGACAGGATTATACAATAGATGACGGAATATTGCTACATAAAATTTTAATCTCACAAAAGAATAACAGGACGATCTCAATTGCATATGTGAGATTGTCCTGTTTTTTAGATGTAGATCAAAATCTGTTGTTTGCGGGGAGATCAGGCGCGTTTCGTGATGACCTTCACCGGGCATTTCTCCGCGCACTTGCCGCAGCCGATACACTTCTCATAATCAATGTGAGAGATGCTGTTCTCCACATGGATCGCGTCGGACTCGCACTGTTTCTCACAGAGCTTGCAGGCGATGCAACCGGCGGAGCAGACCTTCTTGACGGCGACGCCACGGTCCTGATTGGAGCAGCGTACCGCATACGGCGATTTGTCCGGGAGCAGCTCGATCAGGTGTTTCGGGCATGCCGCCACGCACTTGCCGCAGGCGCGGCATTTCTCGCGGTCTACGCGCGCCACGCCGTCGTGGACGGAGATCGCGTCGAACGGACACGCCGCGGCGCAGGTGCCGAAACCGATACAGCCGTAATCGCAGGTCCACGGCGAGAGTCCGCTTGCCACTGCGGAGGCGCAGTCGGTGATACCGACGTAATGCGCTCTTGCCGCGGCGTTCTCGCAGTCGCCGGAGCATTTGACGAAGGCGACCATCTTCTCGGTCTCCTCAGCGTCCACGCCCATGACGTGGGCGATCTTCTCCGCGACGGACGCTCCGCCGACCGGACAGGCGTTGACCGGCGCCTCCTCGTGCACGATCGCGGAGGCAAGCGCGTCGCAGCCCGCGTAGCCGCAGGCGCCGCAGTTGTTGCCCGGCAGGTACTCGCGCACCGCCTGCTCTTTTTCGTCTGTTTCTACTTTGAATTTCTTATCGACCGTGATCAGGAGCAGACCCATCAGGAGGCCGATGACGCCCACCGCAACGGTGGCGATGATGATTCCTTGCATATGCTAACCTCCTTTACAAAGCCAGACTGCCGAATCCCATGAAAGCGATCGCCATCAGGGCGGCAGAGAGCAGTACGACGGGTGCCCCGCGGAACGGTTTCGGAACGCTCGACTCGTCGATGCGCTCACGGATGCCGGCGAGCAGGATGATTGCGATCGTGTAACCGACGGCGGTGCCGAACCCGGCGACGACGCTCTCCACAAAGCCGTAGCCATCCTGCACGTTCGTCAGCGCGACGCCAAGCACGGCGCAGTTCGTCGTGATCAGCGGAAGATAGATGCCGAGCGCTTTGTAGATGCCGGGCGACGTCTTCTTCAGGAACATCTCGACCATCTGCACCAGAGTGGCGATGACGAGGATAAACACGATCGTGTTCAGGTATTCCAGCTGCAGCGGAGCGAGCAGGAAGGTGTAGAGCAGATTCGCCACGGCAGAGGAGATCGTCATGACGAAGATGACCGCCCCGCCAAGGCTCGCGGACGCCTTGAGCTGTTTTGATACGCCGAGGAAGGAGCAGATGCCCAGGAACTGGCTGAGCACGACATTGTTGACCAGCGCGGTCGTGACAATGATCAGGATCAGTGAATTATTCATGCTTTTGTCTCCTCCTTTTCCCTGGAATCACAGCTTTTCGCGCAGCTTGCGCAGCAGCCGTCGCAGCCCTCCACCTTGTCGTTCGCCGCGGTGGAGATGCTGGCGCCGTTCAGGATCGCGATCAGGATCGCCATGATCAGGAACGCGCCCGGCGCCTGACCGAAGATCGCGATCGGATGAAAGATTTCTTCCGAGAGCACCTGAATGCCGAATGCGCAGCCGGAGCCTAAGAACTCGCGCGCCAGACCGATGACAGTCAGGGCGATCGTGAATCCCAGACCCATGCCGACGCCGTCGAAGAACGCGAGATCCGGCGTCACCTTGTTCGCGTACGCCTCGGCGCGTCCGAGAATGATACAGTTCACGACGATCAGCGGAATGTAGATGCCGAGCGCGCTGTACAACCCCGGCGTGTAAGCCTGCATGATCAGGTCGACGATCGTCACGAGCGAGGCGACGATAACGATGTAAGCGGGCAGGCGCACCTGATCCGGGATAATGTTGCGCATGATCGAGATGATCAGGTTGGAAAAGATCAGTACCGCCAGTGTGGAGAGTCCCATGCCAATGCCGTTGATCGCAGACGTCGTGACCGCGAGCGTCGGGCACATGCCGAGCATCAGTATGATACATGGATTTTCCTTCACGATACCATTATAGATTCGTTCCACATATTTGTTCATTGTTCAGCCCCCTTACTGTAAATTCGCCGCATAGAAGTCGAGCGCGGTGTTGACGGCGTTGACGACAGCGCCGGACGTCGTGGAGGCGCCGGACACGGAGTCGATCTCGTTGTCCGCCGCAGAGCCGCCTGCCTTGTTGAGAATGAAAGCGTCGGTCTGCACGCCGGAGAACTGGCTCTTGAAGGCGTCCTCGCCGCAGAGCATGCCCATGCCCGCCGTCTCGTGCAGCTCGGTGAATGCGATGCCGTTCACGGTGCCGTCCGTGGAGATGCCCACGGAGATCGTGACGTCGCCGTCGTAGCCGTCCGAGCTGGTGACGCTCAGGACGTAACCTGCAACAGAATCGTCAGCCGTCTTGCCGACGACCGCCTCCTTGATGAAGGTCCTGCCGTATTTTTCCTGGTTGTAAGGATTGCCTTCCAGCGCCTCGACCGCCGCGGTGACGGCGTCGTCGTAGGCGAAGGACTCCGCCTCCGGGCAGACCTCCTGATAGGACGCCGCGTTCGCCGCCATCTGCTGTTCCTCGATCTTATCCTTGGTCACGATGTAGACGCTGCTCAGGGCGAGACCGGCGATCAGCGTGATCGCGGTCAGGTTGACCGCAGCCTTCGGGAACTGGCGCGGCTTGTTCTCGCTCTCCTTGTAGCCGAGCGGTTTCGGGATCGGGAGCTTGTCGATGAACGGCACCAGGATGTTCGCGAGGATGATCGCGTAGCTGAACGAGTCAGCCGCCGAACCGAACGCGCGGAACAGTCCGGCAAGGACGCCGATTGCGGCGCCGAAGAGGATCTGCCCCTGTGAGGTCACGGGGCTCGTGACCGGGTCGGTCGCCATGAAGAACGCGCCCATCAGCACGCCGCCGCCGCAGATATGCGCGAGCAGGAAGACCGGGTCAAAGCCCTGTCCGCCGAAGATCGCCATGAAGGCGGTGAAGGCGACGATGCAGGAGACCGGAATCTCCAGCGTGATCCCGCCGACCGCCCACAGGAACAGTCCGCCGATCAGCAGCGCGAGGGCGGAGCTCCCGATGACGCCGGGCGCATCGCCGAGGTACAGCCTGGCGACGTCGATCGCGGCGCCCGCCTTCAGGTCGGCAAGCGGCGTCGCGCCGCTCATGCCGTCCACGGCGTAATTTGTCATGGTGCTGCCGAAGGAGATCAGCAGAAAACACCGCGCCGTGACGGCGGGGTTCATGAAGTTTTTGCCGAGTCCCCCGAAGAAACATTTCACGAAAAGGATCGCGAACAGCCCGCCCAGATACGGGATGTAGAGCGGCACCGAGGGCGGAAGGGAGAGCGCCAGCAGAAGACCGGTGACGACCGCGCTCCCGTCCTTGACGGTGTTCTTTTTCTTCGCGATATAGTCGAACACAAATTCCGTGATGACTGCCGAGAGGATCGAGACGGCGATCACGAGGAACGCGTGAAGTCCGTAGTGGTAGATCCCGAGCACGGTGGCAGGCATCAGCGCCAGCACGACGTCGAGCATGACGTTTCCGGTCGTCAGCTTGCCCCGGATGTGCGGGCTGGAAGAAAGATTCAGTAAATTCTCATTCATATAGTCCGTCCCCCTCACTTTCTCTTCGCTGCCATGATGTCAGCCTTGGTCTGCTTAAAGAGCTGCATCAGCGGTCGTTTTGCCGGGCAGACATAGGTGCAGCAGCCGCAGGCGATGCAGTCCAGACCGTACAGCCGTTTCTCGTACTGTTCGTAATCCTTGCGCTCGGCTGCCTCCGCCATCATCTGCGGGATCAGGTGGATCGGACAGGCGCGCGTGCAGCGTCCGCAGCGGATGCAGGCGGTCATCTGCGCGTCGGCGATCTCGACCTCGTCCTCGGCGAGGACCGTCAGCGCGTTGTTCGCCTTGCAGGTCGGCACGTCGAGAGAGGACATCGCGATGCCCATCATCGGACCGCCCGAGAGCACCTTCTTGACGGTGCAGCCCGGTTTGATGCCGCCCGCCGCCTCAATCAGCTCCGCGTGGGAGGTGCCGATGCGCACGGAGAGCGTGCAGGGGTTGGCGACCGCGTCGCCGGAGATCGTGAAATAGCGCTCCATCAGAGGCTCGGATTTATGTACCGCGTGGTAGATCGCGTTTAATGTGCTCACGTTGCAGACGACACAGCCGACGTCCGCCGGGAGCTGACCGAAACGCAGGTCGCGCCCGCTGATCACGGAGATCAGGTTGCGCTCGCCGCCCTCGGGGTACTTCGCCTTGACCGGCTGGACGGAGATCTGTTTCTCGCCCGCGCAGACCGCCTCCATCGCCTGGATCGCGTCCGGCTTGTTGTCCTCGATCGCGATGATGCCCACCGCGTTCGGGAAGAGCTGGAGCACGAGGCGCAGTCCTTCGACGATCCCGCGGTTCTCGTCCTGCATCAGGCGGTCGTCGCAGGTGATGTAGGGCTCGCACTCGGAGCCGTTCGCGATGACATAGTCGATCGCCTCCGGGTCCTTGACCGAGAGCTTGACGTGCGTCGGGAAACCTGCGCCGCCTAAGCCCACGATGCCCGCCGCCTTGATCGCGTCGAGGATGTCCTTGTTTGAGAGCGTTCCCTCGTGCGGCACCTTGCCGATGCCCGGCGCGAGCGTGTACTGCCCGTCGTTCTCGATCACGATGCAGGTCGCGCGCGCGCCGGAGGCGACGTGGCGCTCCTCGATCGCCTTTACCTTGCCGGAGCAGGAGCTGATGATGTTCGCGGAGACGAAACCGTCCGCCTCGGCGATGATCTGTCCTGCAAGCACCTCGTCGCCCTTGGCGACGACCGGCTTGGCGGGCTTGCCGATATGCTGGTTGATGGGGAAGACCATGTCACCCTTGGGAAGATAGGGCACGACCTCCTGCCCCTTGGAGAGCTCCTTGTGTCCCTCCGGGTGAACGCCTCCCCGAAACGTTTTTAACTTCATAGGTTATCCTCCTATTTATTTGCAAGCTGCTTTGCCGCGTGGCGTGCGAAGGTCATCGTGCGCCCGCAGGCGAGACCGGTCATCAGGTTCGGGTAGGTCGTCGCGAAGAAACCGCCCGTGCAGTCGCCGGTCGCGTACAGTCCCTCGATCGGAGAGCCGTCTTCCTTGATGACCTGCATGTCGGTGTTGATGCGGCAGCCGTTCAGGGTCGTCAGCTGCCATGCGCCGGTGCGGATGCCGAAGAACGGCGCTTTGTCCACCGGGGTCATGCGGTGTTTTTCCTTGCCGTAGTCCTCGTCCACGCCCTTCTTGCAGAGCTCGTTGTAGCGCTCGACGGTGGCGACGAAATCGTCTGTCGGTAGCCCAAGCCCC
>CANQYP010000168.1 GCA_947628045.1 uncultured Lachnospiraceae bacterium
ACTCCCGCCCGGCGCGTTTCGCCTTGCGATTCTTCCACTCTGCCTCAAACATCTGAATGTGCGCGCTGTCACGCAGCATGATCTCGCACAGGTCGGCGGTCCCGGTCGTCGCGAAGACCTGCCCGCTGAATCCGTTCTTATATAAGAGCGGCAGTTTCCCCGAGTGGTCCATGTGCGCATGCGTCAAAAGCACCATGTCGACGTCCGCCGGCTTGACCGGCAGCTCCGCGTTCGCATACGTGTCCGGTCCCTGCTCCATTCCGTAATCGATCAGTATCTTTTTCCCCGCGGCATCCAGCAGGAAACAGCTGCCGGTGACCTCGTGGGTCGCCCCCAAAAAAGTAAGTTTCATCGTCTGCACCTCTTTTCAGATCTGTTTCCCTTATCTTACCACCTTATGGAACATTTCACCATACCAAAAATCAGAAAAAGAGCTGCCGCAAAAAATTCTACAGCAGCCCTTCTCCGCTTTGAAAAATCAATATTGTCGATTTTACGAGCGGTATTTCAGCAGCCCGGAACAGCAGATCCCCTCGCCCTCACCAAGCAGGATCGGTCTGTGGTACCAGCCGTCGCGGCTGATGTCCGCAACCGTTCCACTGTCCAGCTCCTCCGTACCGATCAGGTAGCGGCGGAACCCATCCGGCTTTACGCACGGCGTCTCGCCATCCCCTTCCCGCAGCGCACGAATCTGGCTTGCGGCTCCCTTGACCTCCGGTCTCGTCTCTGACGCGTATCTGGACGCCAGCCCGAAAAAGCGGATCTCTCCGACGTCCGCCCGAACCTCGCGCAGAAACTCCCGGCATGCGTCCTCGTCCTCGCCTCCGCCGAACAACAGCGTGCCTGTCCGGAACCCCGACCGCTGCTCCTCGCCCTCGCGGTACTTGCAGACGTCGTAGTCCTGATACAGTGCGCAGCCGAGCGCACAGCCGTAACCGTCGGGAGACGTCTCCTTCTGGCACGGCAGCCCTTCCCGCAGCGCCTTCACGCTCATCACGCAGTCCTCAAACGCATCCTCCTGCTCGCCCGCCGGGAGCCCGTGCGCCAGCGCGACCGTGCCGTCCCCGTAAGACTTCGCCAGAAAACGCCAGCCCAAGGACTCCGTGTGGAACGTCCCGCCGCCGAGCCTCACCAGCTCTTTGACCCCAAACAACCCTTCCAAATCCTCCGGGCACGCGCGTTCGCTCAGAATCAGCATGCCGACCGTCCTGCCTTCAAGCAGCTCCTTCAGCACACGGACGGACGTTTCGTCCGCACTTCCAAGTATGACAAGATCCAAATGGTTCGGAAACAAAAAAAGCCTGCAATCAGAGTCTGTCTGATCTGCATGCCTCTCCACTTTTCTAAGATACAGAAATGTATAAGTCCCACCCTTCGTTGTGTCCTGCAGCTCCCCAAAGTGCAGAAAGCATTGCCTTGTCTCCGCGTACAAAAATCGAAAATACTTCATCTTCATAATTGCATTTCACCCCTTATTGCTCCGGAGATACCGCATAGCGGAACACTCCCTCTCCGCTATGCTGTCCTCTTTTGTAAAAAACACGGTACCTCCTCTTTGTTGCTTCGTATGTGGTTGTCTCATGTTCGGGCGCAGTTTCCGGCGCGCCCCGGGCACGCCCCGCAGGGCAATGCCCATCCGGTTTTGTTGAGCTTAGTTTACCCAGACGCCGTTGGAATAGCTCGTCGCCGACTCGGAAGTACTACCATTGATTGCCGTGTGTGCTCCATACGCGCGATAATAGTAGCCGCCAGCCACCGAGTACGTGTTGCTATTCGATACGTAGTTCGCGTTGTACTTGATCTTCGGACCCATCGTCAGCACATGTTCCCAGTTGCTGCCTTCCAGACGTTGCAAATACATCGTCACCTGAACCTGCTCTACTGTCTTGTGCGCGGTGGTCGCCCCAAAAAGCGTGACTCTGCGTGTTCCCGCGATCGATACGCTCCCAGAGCCGTAGCTCAAGATGCTCCCGCGCTGTTTCAGGTAAGTCTGCCCTTCTGCATAGGTGTCGTCTGTCAACAGGGAACCGTCAACCACAGTTCCGAGCCGCTCGTCCGCCGCATGTACCGGAAGTGCCATCAACATCAGACCGAGTACCAACAACATGGAGACTGCCATTCTCTTGAAGTTCTTCATCGCTCTCCCTCCTTTCTTTTTTGGTTTACATAGATAGTAACGATTTATTTTTGAATTTGTGACGTAATTTTATAAAATAACTAAATTATCTACAATTTTTTTCATCTCATCAAAAGACAACATCCCGTTCAGAACATAGCGCCAACCATCATATTCAATTTCTGCAATATAGGTTTCTTCTTCATTATCCTGGTTTACCTCCCAGATTTCTGCCTCAATTTGCGCTTTATTGACAATACTTTCCCGAAGTGTCGCATCGCCACCATACATATAGTAATATGATCCCTCCTGATCTACATCCACTATTGTCACACTAAAAATGGTATCCTGATAAGAATAAAACAATACGGTTTCAAATACCCCCGAAATTTCATAATCTTGATAGATCATTCCTCTAGGAAGATAGCAAAAATCTATCGCCGGAGCTCCTGTCTCCCTCCGAATCGTCTCCATCGCCTCTACCTCTTCCTTGCTCTTACTCCGAACTGACTCCTTCTCTCCCAAATAATCCGTATTCACATTAAATGCAAAATCCCTTGTCAGCCCGTCCCACATTCTCTTCACTAATCTCCGGTTCGCCGCACTTGTCATGCTAAGACCAAACACCACCGCCAGACATGCCGCCGCCACGCCGAACACCTTCAGAAACTTTCTCCTGCGGCGGCGTTTCCCTGCTTTCGCGTCCTGTCGCTGCACCATCTGGCGTCCCAGCGTGAGCGCCCTCCGATCCTCTTCGGAAAGCTGCGCGTATATCGCCTCCGAATTGTTTTCGTCCCCCTGCTCCTCCGCCTCGTCCTCCTCCCAGACGCCGCGCTCCTTCAGCTCCGCGACGATCGACTCGAACATTCCCTCCGGCGCCTTGACCCCGGCAAGCTCCGGCTTACTGTTGATCTCGCGCTCCAGCTCGTCCGCCTCGCGGATCAGGCTCTCGCGCACAAGGCGATCCGTCTCCGGATCCTGCAGCTCTTCCTCACTTATCTGAAAAGGCACAACCTTCTTGTTCTCTTCACTCATCGAATCCAAGTCCCTTCTTGACTTTTTCCTGATAAACGGTAAACTGTAAATAACAAATCCACGATTGGGAGAATACTATGAAACGAATTATCCTCACCGGCGGCGGCACCGCCGGTCATGTTACCCCAAACATTGCCCTGGTCCCGCGTCTTCGGGAGCTCGGCTACGACATCCAATACATCGGTTCCTATGACGGCATCGAAAAAAAACTGATCGAAGAGCTTGGCATTCCCTATTACGGGATCGCGTCAGGCAAGCTGCGCAGATACTTCGACCTCAAAAATTTCACGGACCCGTTCCGCGTCGCGAAAGGATTCCTGCAGGCAAAAAAACTTCTGAAACAATTGCGCCCCGACATCATTTTCTCCAAGGGCGGTTTTGTGACGGTTCCGGTCGTGCAGGCGGCAAAGGGGCTGCACATCCCCGTCGTCATCCATGAATCCGATATGACCCCCGGGCTTGCCAATCGCCTCGCGATTCCCGCCGCGTCGAAGGTCTGCTGCAATTTCCCCGAGACCGTCTCCCATCTCCCCGAGGGCAAGGCGGTCATGACCGGCTGCCCGATCCGGGCGGAGCTGCGCCGGGGCAATCGGCTCGCCGGGCTGAAGTTCTGCGGTTTTACCGCCGACAAGCCGGTACTGCTCGTCATCGGCGGGAGCCTCGGTTCCGTCGCCGTCAACAACGCGATCCGCGCGATCCTCCCCGAGCTGCTGAAAACGTTTCAGGTCGTCCACCTCTGTGGAAACGGAAATCTCGATGAATCTCTCTCGGGTACTGCAGGATATGTACAATACGAATACATCAAGCAGGAGCTCGCGGATCTCTTCGCGCTCGCCGACATCGTCGTGTCGAGAGCCGGAGCCAACGCAATCTGTGAGCTGCTGGAACTGCGCAAACCGAACCTGCTGATCCCCCTGTCCGCCGCCGCCAGCCGCGGAGACCAGATCCTCAACGCGCGATCCTTCCAGAAACAGGGATTCAGCGTCGTGGTCGAGGAGGAGCAGCTCAGCCCGGAACTTCTTATAAACCAAATCTTAGACTTGTACGAAAACCGACAGCGCTATATCGCGGCAATGGAAAAGAGCAGCGCCGGCGATGCCGTTGCAGCGATCACCGCCCTCTTTGAGGAGCTGGTCGGCTGAACCATTTCAGATAAGACCCCTTACCCTGCAGGGCAGTCCCCTAAAAGGAAAGGGGTCATATCTGCGGCGGAGAAGATCAGCGATCCCGGTAATCTTCTCCGAATTTCTCTTTCACAAACAATCTTGCCCGATAAAGTCTGGCGCGCAAGACCATGTCCGAGACCCTGAGTCTCTGCGCCATCTCGGCATACGACAACTCCTCCACGCAATACATGAACAGCACTTCAAACCATTGCTGGTTCACCGCCTTTACCGCCCGAAGAACCTTCCCCAGCAGATTGAGGTCGTCGAGCCTCTCCTCCGCAAGCTCGACCTCCCCGTCTACCGCGATGTTTCCGATCTCATTCTTCGAGACCTCCACGACCGTCTCCTTCTCTCTTGACGTTTTCCTGTAATAATCGGAAATCGCATGCCTTGTACATTTTATCAGCCATGCCTTGACCAGCTCCTCCGGCACAATGTCCATATTCAGATAAAACGAAATGAACACCTGCTGACATATGTCCTGTGCGTCATCGTAATTGCCGATCTTGTCCATGGCGATTTTGATGATAAGATCCTTATACCTCCGAAAATAATCTTCATACGTTTTGTTCTTCATCGCCTGTATCCTTAAAGTTTATTTTTCTCTTTTGTACGTTCTTTCACTTATGCAAATAAATTCAGGATCTTTTCCCGGTCCGCGTCCGTCAGCGTCCCCGGTTTCCACTTCACACTGACGGTGTCGCCCTCATAGCGCGGGATCAGGTGTATATGGAAATGGAACACGGTCTGCCCGGCAGCCTCCCCGTTGTTCTGGACTACATTCAGACCGTCCGCATGCAGCCCGTCCTGCAGTTTCCCCGCGATCTTCTTCGCCAGCACAAGCGCCTTCGACGCCGTCTCATCCGGCAATTCCATCAGGTTTGCCGCGTGTTTCTTAGGAAGGATCAGCGCGTGTCCCAGCGCCGCGGGATTCAGGTCCAGGATCACGCGGAACGCATCGTCTTCATAAAGTGTTGCAGCCGGAATCTCTCCGTTCGCGATCTTACAGAAAATACAGTTCTCAGCCATGTTTTTCTCCTTTCGATTTGTTTTCAACAACCCACATACTTATTGATTATTCTAAAAATAATGTCGAAAAATGTCAACTGATTCTCGTTGATTTTTGCCTGATACAATCCTGTCTTTGACAGCTTTTCAGCAAAAAAAGCTCTGAATCCCGCTCTGGTGGCGGGTTTCAGGGCTTTTGCAAA
>CANQYP010000169.1 GCA_947628045.1 uncultured Lachnospiraceae bacterium
ATCGCTGCCGCATGTATGATCGTGATGGCGCTGGTGCTGAAGTTCACGACGCTCGGGCTCTACACGCAGTCGGTCGGCATCAATGAGAAGTCCGCTCGCCTGAACGGTCTGAACCCGACGTTCATCAAGTTCCTGAGCTTTGTGATCCTCGGGTTCTGCGTGGCGGTGGCAGGTTTCATCAAGGTGAGCCGCCTCTCGACGATCAACTACTCAGTTATCGCGAAGGATATCGAGATGGACGCGATCCTCGCGGTCGCGCTCGGCGGCAATGCGCTTAGCGGCGGTAAGTTCAGCATGGTGGCGTCGATCCTCGGCGCGTACGTGATTCAGTTCCTGACACAGACGCTGTACCGTTTCAAGGTGTCCTCGGACGCGCTGCCGGCATACAAGGCGGTCGTCGTTATTGCTCTCGTCGTGGCGAGCGCTCCGACCGTGAGAGAAAAGGTCTCTTCTATGTGGAAGAGCAGAAAATCACACGCAAAGGAGGTTGGCTGATATGAAAAATAAGAAAAAGCTTTCGGATTCCAACCTTCTGCTCCTGATCACGATCGTGATCTTTTTCGCGATGTACATCGGGGCGATCCTGTTCCTCAAGGGCGGGTTCCTGCGTCCGCAGGCGTTTTTGAATATTCTGAACTCGAACGCGGCGCTGATCATTCTGGCGTGCGGCATGAGCCTTGTCATGATCACGGGCGGCATTGATATCTCCCTCGGCGGACAGATGGCGCTGATCAGCATGTGCTGCGCGGTCTACCTGGACGAGATGGGAGGCAATATTTTCGTGTCGATCCTGATCGCCCTGGCGATCGGGATGGCGTTCGGCGGGGTCATCGGTTTCCTGGTCGCGTACCTGGATATCCAGCCGTTCATCGTCTCGCTTGCCGGCATGTTCTTCGCGCGCGGCATGACGACGATCGTGCGCACGGCTCCGTTCAACGTGGCGAATGAGGCGTTCACCAAGCTGAAGGCGACGAGGATCATCGTCCCGGGGCTCGGCAGCGTGAACCGCAAGGGAATCTATGTGGACGCTTACATCGAGATCGGCGTGGTGGTCGCGCTGCTCGTCGTGGTGCTGATGTTTATCCTGCTCAAGTGGACAAAGCTCGGGCGCGCGTTCTACGCGGTCGGCGGCAACAAGCAGAGCGCTCTGATGCTCGGCATCAACGTCAGGAGGACGAAGTTCCTCGCGCATCTGCTCTGCGGACTGCTGGCGGGCATCGGCGGCTATGTGCTGTTTATGATCCGCGGTTCCGGTTCTGTGGCAAACGGCAGCGGGTTTGAGATGGACGCGATCGCGTCGTCCATCATCGGCGGCACGCTGCTGACGGGCGGCGTCGGCAACATCATCGGCACGCTCTTCGGCGTGCTGTCCCTGAGCACGATCCAGAATATCGTGTCCTCGGCGGGATTCGACGAGGCGTGGTGGATCGGTATCACGACCGCTGGCATGCTCTGCCTGTTCCTCGTGATCCAGAGCATCGTGATGTCGCGGAAGAAATCTTCCTAAAACAGCTGAAACGATTCTACAAGAACAAGACGCCTTCGGGAAGAGCCCACAGAGGCTTTTGCCCGAAGGCGTTTTTGCCTGTACGTTTTTTTGCGAAAAAGATAGCCATTTCGTGGAAGTAGTGCTATGATAGGTGGAGTCGGGCGTGCGCGGACGCACGGAGGAACTATAGCGCTTATCAGGGCATAGAGAAGAACAAAGGGATAAGGAGCAGACAGAATGAATGCTGAACATGTGATAGCCGCAAAGTTCGGAGGGAGCTCGCTGGCGGACGCGGCTCAGTTCCGAAAGGTGAAGGAGATCGTAGAGCGCGATCCGGGCAGGCGCTACATTGTGCCGAGCGCGCCCGGGAAACGTTTCGAGGGCGACGAGAAGGTGACGGACCTTCTGTACGAATATTATGCGCAGCTCAGCCAGGGAAAGGACGGCTCTGAGACACAGCAGAAGATTCGGGCGCGCTATCAGGACATCATAGAGGAGCTGGGGCTTTCCGTCTCGCTGGAGAAGGAGTTTGAGCGCATCGAGTACGCGTTCTCGAAGGGCGCGGGAGAGACGTACGCGGCGTCCAGGGGCGAGTACCTCTGCGGGATTCTGCTGGCGGATTACCTCGGGTATGAATTTGTCGACGCGGCGGAGGTCGTGCGTTTCAATCAGGACGGATATTTTGAAGATGAGCGGACGAACTTTTTCCTGCGGGGCAGGCTCGCGCGGGTCGAGCGCGCCGTGATCCCGGGTTTTTACGGAGCGGACGACGCGGGAGAGATCCACACGTTCACGCGCGGGGGCTCGGACGTCACGGGGGCGCTCGTGGCGCGCGCCGTGCAGGCGGACCGGTATGAGAACTGGACGGACGTCTCCGGTTTCCTGCTGGCGGACCCGTCGATCGTGGCGGAGCCGAAGAAGATCGAGGCGATGACCTTTGCGGAGCTGCGGGAGCTCTCCTACCGCGGGGCGGCGGTGCTGCACGAGGACGCGGTCTATCCGGCGCGCCGGGAGGGGATCCCGATCCATATCCGCAACACGAACCAGCCGGACGGGAAGGGCACGCTGATCTGCCGGAAACTAAAGCCTGAGCAGGAGGTCCCGATCACCGGGATCGCGGGCAGGAAGAGCTTTGCGGCGATCAGCATCGCGAAGAACCGCATGAATGCGCAGATCGGGTTCTGCCACCGGCTGCTTGAGGCGTTTGACGAGAACCACATCACGTTCGAGCACATGCCTTCCGGGATCGACACGATCAGCGTGATCCTTCCGCTGGAGGAGTACCGGCAGAAACAGGAGGCGATCACGGCGTCGCTGCAGCGGCTGCTGCGTCCGGACAAGATCAGCGTGGACGAGGATATGGCGCTCGTGACGGTCGTCGGCAAGGGAATGCGGTCCGAGAGCGGGATCGCGGCGCGGTTTTTTGGGGCGCTCGGGGAGGCGGGCGTCAACATCAAGATGATCGACATGGGCTCCAATGAGATCAACTGCACGATCGGCGTCAGCAACGACGACTTTGAGACGGCGGTCCGCGCGCTGTACGGGGCGCTGGTGCCGGATGCAGATGCCTTGGGCGCATAATGCGGGGACGGCGCACTCGTCCGCGGATCCTGCGATGCCGTGAGTGTGGGATGAAAGGGCTCGAGCGGATTGTTTTGGAATACGACACTCTGTGGAGTGAGGGAGAAGAGAGATATGAATACGAAAGACAGAAAAAATGTGTGGAACGCGTTGTTTGTTTGTTTTTACGCGGGCTGGGGCGCGATGCTGTACCGGATGTTCATGCGCCAGGCAATCGCGTACCCGGGCAAGCTGGGAAATTACCCGTCTGACCTGATCGCGCATATCGAGGAGGGGATCCGCCAGCCGGCGTACAGCCTGATGGAGCAGATCTTCGGGGTGATGATCCGGGATCTCGGCATGAACGCGAAGGCGGTCGGGATCCTGCTCTCGGCGCTCACGCTCGGGACGCTCTGGGTGACGTACCGCATCATGCGCAAGCTGGTGCCGGAGGGCAATCCGGCGCTTTTGCACCTGATGGCGATCGTCTGCATGGCCGTCGCGCCGCTCTACATCAAGGCGCTGAACCCGAATCGTTATCTGGGTCTTCAGACGCCCACGATCTGGCACAACTCGACCTACATAGGAATGAAGTTCGGGGCGATGTGCGTCCTGCTGTTCTACTATGGTTATCAGGAGACCTACCGGGAGAAATTTTCTGTATGGGATTTTATCTGGTTCACGGTCCTTCTCGCCTTCACCAATCTGTGCAAGCCGAACTTCATCGTGGCGTTCGCCCCGGCGATGGCGGTCATGCTGCTGACGGACTGCATTGCGTCGAAGGGAAGGACGCTGAAACGCCAGATCGTGATCGGCATTCCGGTACTGATCTCCCTGCTCGTGCTGATCCGGCAGAACGCGATCCTGTTCAACGGCAGCAACGAGAGCTCGTCGCTGGGCTTTTCGCTCGCCTATGTCCTGCGCATGCGGACGGACCATCCGATCGCGTCGCTTCTGCAGTCCGCGGCGTTTCCGCTGGTCGTGCTGGCGGCGAACCTGCGCGACCTGAAGACGGACCGGCGTTTCCGAGTGACCTGGCTGATGTGGCTGGTCGGTCTGTTTGAATATCTGTTCATCAACGACATGGGATACCGCCAGAACGACGGCAACCTCACCTGGGGGTATTGTTTCTGCCTGTTCCCTGTCTTCATGGTCAGCTTGTGCTGGCTGTACAGAAACGGAAAGGAGTTCCGGGACGCGTACAAGGCGTCGGGCAAGACGGCGCTCCTCGCGTATGTGCGGGAAAATCCGGCTTGCAGGGGGAAACTAGCGTATCTGGCGCTCGCGCTTGTGCTGATCGGTCTGCACCTGTATTTCGGGCTGGTGTATTTCGGCATCGTCTATCTGGGCGGGAGCTATTTTTGAGGAAGATCCCGCAAATTTATTCTGGACGAAACGCGCGGACTGCGTTAAAATGTAGGGAATGTAACGGAGAGGAAGGCGTCGCCGAATGTATCTTTTATTTTTTGCGCTGTGGGTGATTTTTAACGGGAACATCACACTGGAGATCTGCCTGTTCGGGCTGGTGATCGCGGCTGTGATGTTCGCGTTTATCTGTCGGTTCATGGATTACAGCATCCGCAAGGAGATAGCGGTCATGAAACGCTGCGTAGGGTTCGTGCGCTACGCGGTCGTGCTGGTGAAAGAGATCGTGGCGGCGAATTTCACGGTCATGCGCATGATCCTATCCGAGAAGGAGGAGCTGGAACCGGCGCTCGTGAGCTTTCATTCGGACATGAAGACGGCGGCGGGCAGGGCGTTTCTGGCGAACGCGATCACGTTGACGCCGGGGACGATCACGGTGTCGCTGGAGGGGTCGGACTATGTCGTGCACTGCCTGGACGAGAGCCTGGGCGAGGGCGTGGACCGCTCCGTGTTTGTGGAGATGCTCTCCGAGCTGGAAGAAGAACAGGGAAAACGAGGTGTGTGAGCGATGGGAAGAGGGATTCCGGGTCTTGAACAGGCGTACCAGGTGCTGTTTACCGGGGCGCTGATCTTTCTTGCGGTCATGGTGGTGCTCTGCCTGGTGCGCGCGATCATCGGACCGCGCGTTGCGGATCGGATCGTCGCGGTCAACATGATGGGGACGATGGTCATGGTGATCATCGCGATCCTTGCGCTGATGCTCGAGGAGGGTTATCTGGCGGACATCTGCCTGATCTACGCGATGCTGAGTTTTCTGGCTGTGATCGTGCTGACGCGGGTGTATATGGGCGTCTACCGGGAGAAGAAAGAGAAGGAGGAGAAAAAGCATGGCGGCGATTGAGTGGATCCGCTTTCTGGGCGGAGCGTTTTTGCTTTTGTTCGGACTTGTGATCTTTCTGATCGAGATGGTCGGCGTGTTCCGGTTTAAGTATGTTCTGAACCGCATGCACGCGGCGGCGATGGGAGACACGCTGGGCATCGGGTTCTCGCTGGTCGGGTTGATCCTGATGAGCGGTTTTACGTTCACCTCGCTGAAACTGTTTCT
>CANQYP010000170.1 GCA_947628045.1 uncultured Lachnospiraceae bacterium
AGAGCTCGCGCGCGAGCTCTTCGCCGCCCTCAACAAGATCGGCGAAGAGCTCGCGCGCGTATACAAAACACGCTGGCTCCCCTCCGACTTCAAGAAAAAGAACGGCTACAAGCGCTCGGTCGAGCTCTCCGCCGAGTATGGGCTGTACCGCCAGAATTACTGCGGCTGTATCTTCTCTAAGCAGGAGCGGGAACACTCGTCCAACCGTTCAGGCGAAACAGACGAACTATATAGTTCTCTTCAGGCAGACAGATGATCTGCAAACCAAAATTCCATCTCTATACAAAAATTTTATGGATAACTATAAAACGGACGAGCCTTCTGCAGGTTCGTCCGTTCGCGCCGGAATGGAGCATACGGGATTCGAACCCGTGACCTCCACACTGCCAGTGTGGCGCGCTCCCAGCTGCGCCAATGCCCCAAAAAGAAATGGAAGCAAAGGGGCTCGAACCCTTGACCTCCCGCTAGTCAGGCGAGCGCTCATCCCAGCTGAGCTATGCTTCCAAATCATATCTGGTACGTCAGTACATCAACCATTATAACATGATATTCTGGAAAATCAATCAAAATTTGCAGTGATTTGAAAAAATTTGCCGTACACCGGACGCTCCTTTTTCATATCATGGACTATAGAGACCATGTTTCCGCTACCGCACGGACACGGCAGCCGGACATGGAGAAGGAAGGAGATGTCAAAATGTGAAACCATTGTTGGAGCTGAAAAATGTTTGTTACGCGTATCACAGCCGGGCCGGCGAGACGCCCGCGCTTAAAGATATATCGTTTCAGGTGCGGCAGGGGGAATTCATCGCGGTAGTAGGACCGAGCGGCTGTGGGAAATCCACGCTGCTTTCTTTGATTTCCGGGCTGCTTGTTCCTGAGAGCGGCTCTGTTTTGTTTGCGGACGGGGACGGCGGCGGCGCGCGCCGCGAAGTCGCCGCGGATTCCGCGCTGCGGGAGAAAATCGGCTATATGCTGCAGAAGGACCATCTGTTTGAGTGGCGCACCGTCTACCGGAACGTCACGCTGGGACTGGAGATCCAACACCGGTTGAATGAAGAGAATCGGGCAAAGATTGAAAAAATGCTGCGGGACTACGGGTTGGAGCGATTCCGCGACGCGCGTCCGAGTGAGCTTTCCGGCGGGATGCGCCAAAGGGCGGCGCTGATTCGGACGCTGGCGCTGGGACCGGAGCTGCTGCTGCTCGACGAGCCGTTCTCCGCGCTGGATTTCCAGACAAGGCTCGCCGTGTGCAACGATGTGTCGGCGATCCTTCATCGGGAAAAAAAGACCGCGCTGCTCGTCACGCACGATCTCTCGGAGGCGGTCAGCATGGCGGACCGCATTCTTGTTCTGACAAAGCGTCCGGCGCAGATTCAGAATATACTGGAGCTGAAGTTTGAGGAACCGGGGCTCTCCCCGCTGGCGCGCAGAAACACACGGGAATTTCAGGAATACTTTAATCTTTTGTGGGAGGAGATGAACGACCATGTATAAAAAAACACAGACCGCCGAAGTCCGCGCCACACAGCTTGCGAAAAACGACCCGGAGAACAGCGGAACCTCCGCGGCACAGCACAGCTATCTGCGCTCCCTGCGCAGCCGGCAGTACCGCATTGCCGTGATCCGCGTCCTGATCTTCGCCGCTTTCCTTGTTCTCTGGGAGGCGGCGGTGCGGCTCGGCTGGATCGACGGCTTTATCTTCAGCAGCCCGTCACGGGTGGCAAAGACATTCTGCGGCATGTGGGCGGACGGCAGTATTTTCCGGCACATCGGGATCACGCTTGTCGAGACGCTCATAAGCTTTGCGTGCGTCGTCCTGCTCGGAGTCGGCGTGGCGGTGCTGCTCTGGTACAACACGGAATTGTCCGAGATTCTCGAGCCGTACCTTGTCGTCCTGAACAGCCTTCCGAAGTCCGCGCTCGCGCCGCTGCTGATCGTCTGGCTGGGCGCGAACATGAAGTCGATCATTGTCGCCGGCATATCCGTCGCGGTCTTCGGGAGCATCCTGAACCTGTACACCGGTTTCCGCGAGATGGACCCGGATAAGGTCAAGCTGATCTATACCCTGCAGGGAACCCGGCGCGATGTGCTGACAAAGGTGATCCTGCCCGGCACCGTGCCGCTTTTGATCTCCGTCATGAAGGTGAACATCGGGCTGTGCCTGGTCGGCGTCGTGATCGGGGAATTCATCGGAGCCAGGCAGGGATTGGGCTACCTGATCATCTACGGCAGCCAGGTCTTCAAGCTGGATTGGGTGATTCTCTCCATCGTGATCCTCTGCGTGATCGCCATGCTGCTGTACGGAATACTGAACCTGGTGGAGCAGAAATGCCTGCGGGGCAGGGAAAAATAGCCCGCCGAAATGCGGACCGCGCAGTCAAGGGGCGGCAAAAACTCGCCGCCCCTCACTATATGCCTTTTTTACTATTCATCAGTATCCGCATGTCCTTTCTCTAGCTCCGCATTAAACTGTTCTTCGGTCGTCCGGCTTACGTCCAATGGCTCGCCCGGCAGTCTGACTGCAAAAGGCAATCCCTTGTGCATAATAATCTGCTTATAAAACATATTGATTGCATTGGACGCCGGAATTCCTAACGCAGTCAAAATGCTCTCCGCCTGCTCCTTTACATCTGGCTCGATTCGTGCATAAAGATTTGCTGATTTTGCCATATCGAAAGCCCCTTTCAACATAAGTAATATCTCTATCTATGTAATTAGCATACACGATTGTGCGGACAAATGCAAGACAAGTTTTTATCATAAAGGGACTTATTTATACCCGTCAGGGCGCTTGTCACAGCCCCCTCAGTTCCCGTATCTCCTTAAATTCCTTCCGGCACACGACCCTCTGATGATAGCGGTCGATCACCATCACCCCAAGGACATGGTCTGACGACGTCTCCCACTGCTCCTGCGCGTCTCCCGGCAGCCGTGCCTTTCTGATGCCGTCCTCCTCATATACGGAGAGATCCGGGTGCGTCTCGTTTGTTCCGGACACAAAGAAAACCTGTTTTATTCCGTCCTCCATGCGGCGCAGGGACAGTTTCTTCAGATCCGGTTCCTTCTCCTGCAGTTCAGGGTACAGCGTGTCCATTTCGTCCTCTCCATCATACAAGAGCACCGTGTACTCCTTTCCCGCGATCCATTTCAGGATCTGCTCCAGCTTGTTCTCCCCGGCGATCGAATCGTTGATCGCCGCGATCTGCTCCTCGGACAAAACCGCATCGCCAAAATCTTCCGGGTAACGCTTTTTCAGATCCTCGCCAAACTGCAGCGCGCCATGCGAATTCATATGATGTACATCAGTGAAATAAGCCTGCGGGTAGGAAGTCTTGATCCAGTCCACGGTGATCTCCGGGTAATCCTTTTCCAGCGCGTCATAATAGGCATAAAAGCTTTTTTCGTATTCCTCTGTAAAAACCCGATTCTCCGGCAGGGGCAGCTTTATGATGCGTACCGTGATCTGGTTTTCCCTGCACAGCGCAAGGATTTTCCGATAATACACATCAATCAGCGGGGCTACCGTAAACTCCGTGTAAACATTCTCGCTGTCTGACTGGTATTCTGTTGTCCCCCTGCCAATGTACCGTCCCCCGTGAAGTTCGTTCAGCCGCCGTGCCTCTGCATTGCCTTTGTAGCGCTGATTAAAGCTTGCGTTCGTAAACGCGGCGATATATTTATTCGGCAGACGCAGCTCATAGGAAAGGTAGTCCAGCACGGGGTGTTCGGAAAGAATACCAGGTCCGTCGTATTTTGTCGCGGCATAGAGCATCTCCGCATTCTGATCGAAACGAAACCGGTGCGAATACATGGAGCGAGTCCAAAAGCAGTCCAGCGTTGCCATATGAAAGTCCATAAAGCTGATGTAGCACACCTTCGGCGCTTTGTTGTGTTCCAGCCAGTCCCGCAGGATATAATAATTCTCGACCGTCGTCGTCCCGCCGAGCGACAGGTTGAGCGTCCGGTCAGACAAAATCTCCGGTGCATAAGCGGCATTCGCCACGGAATCTCCCAGTATGATCATCTCATACGGCTTATCGCTTGTCGTCGACGCCTTGTCCTTATTCCAGATATAATAGGGAATCTCCCCGTCCGCGTACGACATCGGTCTCGCGTGAAAATATCCGATCGCCACCAACATCGGGAACATGACACAGAGCGATTTCCAGAATAATTTTACAAGCTTTCTCATCGCATCGTCCCTCTTCAAAATTGAAAGTAAATGAATTCCTGCCCGACAATATCCATCGAAAACAGGATCAGCACCAATCCGCTCCAGTAGACGGCATAGCGGAAGACAACATTCTGCCCCGACAGCCACGCAAGCACCTGTATGCCGCGCTCCCGCATCACGCTGACGACCAGCAGCGCAAGCAGAGCGATCGCCAGGATCGTCATGTTCCTCTCGTTCAAGCCAAGCTGGTACAGACCGCCGTTCAAGAGCAGCCCGGTATTGGACAGCAAGGTGCATCGCCGAAGGATCAAAAACGCGGACTGCACAGAATCCGCCCGGAAGAAGACCCATGCAATATCCACCAGAAGAAAGGTTTTAATGACTCTGAGGAATTTCCAGGAAAAGGTCTCGCGGTCAACATGGAATCGCTTGTATATGCTGGCGAAGACAGGAGCCGTGAGCTCCCCAACGACCTGATAGAGTCCATGCAGTCCGCCCCACAGCACAAAGGTCGTGTTCGCTCCGTGCCAGAGCCCACTGACCAGAAAGGTGATCATGAGATTGCGGTATTTTTTCCATTTTGAGCCCCGATTTCCGCCCAGCGGAATGTAGAGATAGTCCCTGAGCCAGCTGCTCAGTGAGATATGCCACCTACGCCAGAAATCCTTAATGGAAGTCGCCAAATACGGCTGCTTGAAATTTTCCATCAGCTCAAACCCCAGAACCTTCGCCGCGCCTTTCGCGATCACGGAATAGCCCATGAAATCACAGTAGATCTGAATCGCGAAAAACACGTTCGCCAGAATGAGCTGGAACCCCTGATACGCCATGTAATCCCCATAGACCTGATTCACCAGCACCGCGCAGCGGTCGCTGATCACCAGCTTGAGGAAAAATCCGTACAGCATGAGAAGAAGTCCTTCTCGCACCGAATCATAGTCAAACTTCTTCGGCTCCGCCATCTGTTTCAGAAGGTTCTTCGACCGCTCGATCGGTCCCGCCACAAGCTGCGGAAAAAAAGACACAAACAAAGCGTAGCGGAAAAAGTTTTTCTCCGCATAGATCTCATCCCGATATACGTCTACGGTATAACTCAGCGCCTGGAATATGTAGAACGAAATTCCCACCGGAAGAACAATGTCAAAGACGGGAATCTGTAACTCGATGTGAACCAGCGCAAACAATCTGCCGAGCTGCGCCAGCGCAAAATTCACGTATTTGAAGTAAAACAGAAGTGCAAGATTCAGTAGAAAGCTGAGCGCTACGATCCATTTCTTGCAGCTGCTTTTACCCCCC
>CANQYP010000171.1 GCA_947628045.1 uncultured Lachnospiraceae bacterium
CAGTGCGCTGCTGCACTGGGGTTGCTCCGCAGCCGCAGTCACCGGTCACAGTGCGCTGCTGCACTGGGGTTGCACCGCAGCCGCAGTCGCCGGTCATGGTGCGCTGCTGCACTGGGGTTGCACCGCAGCCGCAGTCATTTGTCATGGCGCGCTGCCCCTGCCCGGAGGTCGGGTAGACGTAGCCGCCGCGCATGTTCGCGCTGCGCATATTTGGGGACATGTTCTGATTCCTGTACGGATTACAATTGTTGCTCATCGACAGCAGCCCCCTTTCCCGCAGAATGGTTTGTGCAGGCACGGGAAGACCGTGCCCACCTGCAGACCCGTGCACAGGTCGTAGGTCGCCTCCCATTGCTGGTACGGCACATAGGCGATCGCGAGCGGAGCCTGCGCCTCTGTCAAATGATAATAGATCTCGTTGACGCGGCTGTTTTCCATTGGGCTGCAGCCGCAGTCAAGACTTTGCATCTCTGACATAACTACTCCTTTCCTGAGAAAAACGTTGTTCAGTATCAGAATATGACGCCGGGACACAAATGACAGTTGTACCAGAGCGACTTTGGACCCGGGAGAGAACTTTTTCGCGGAAAATTTTCGGTTTTGCTGGAAAACGACAGGGGAATATGGTATACTTTACTGTCAAAGCAAGTACAAGGGATAGCGGAAGGGGTATTATGGCGTCGAGAAGGGATAATCTGCGGCTGGTTCAGAAGAAGAGTGCGCCGGTGAAAAAAAAGCAGGGCTTTCTGCGAAGAGGCGCAAGTTTCGTGATAGGAAAGTTCAGCGAAAAACGGGACTATTATGACTACAATCTTCTGGCGGTCGTGATCTTGCTGACCTGTTTCGGGCTTGTCATGCTGTACAGCACGAGCGCTTACGAGGCGATGGCGGAGACAGGCGGAAATGACATGGCTTATTTCGGAAAGCAGGCGGGATTGAGCGCGGTGGCGCTGCTTGCCGCGATGGTGGGTTCCGTGCTGTTCGATTATCACCTGTTCGTAAATGAGCGGTTCGCGACGATCCTGTATTGGGGTTCCGTGGCTGTCCTGATCGCCACCAGGTTCATAGGAAGGACGATAAACGGCGCGAGGCGCTGGATCTATATCGGACCGATCTCGTTCCAGTCGGCGGAGCTGGCGAAGCTGGCGGTCATCGTATTCCTTCCCATGCTGATCGGGAAGATGGGGCACAGGCTGAAAGGCTGGAAACCGCCGGCAGTCATATTCGGGTTCGGTTTCCTCTCGGCGTTCTGCACCTATTACTTCACGGACAATCTGAGCACGGCGATCATCATACTGGGGATCACGGTCGCGCTCATCTTCATTGCGCATCCGAAGACGGCTCCGTTCATTCTCGGCGGCGCGCTGGCGGCAATGTTGATCGCGATAGCCGTGTTTGTGGTGATCAACAGCGCGAGCTCCGGCAGTTTCCGCATCCGCCGTATTCAGGTGTGGCTGGACCCGGAGGCGAACGCGAGCACGGGCGGCTACCAGGTCATGCAGGCGCTGTACGCGATCGGCTCGGGCGGTCTGTTCGGGAAAGGGCTCGGGAACAGCGCGCAGAAGCTCGGGGCGCTGCCGGAGGCGCAGAACGACATGATCTTCTCGATCATCTGCGAGGAGCTGGGCGTGTTCGGGGCGATGCTCGTGATCCTGATGTTTGTGTACATGCTGTACCGGCTGTATTTCATTGCGCTGAATGCCCCGGATCTGCAGGGTTCGCTGATCGCGGCGGGCGTTTTCGTGCACATTGCGCTGCAGGTCGTGCTGAACATAGCCGTCGTGACGAACTTGATCCCGACGACGGGCATCACACTTCCGTTCGTCAGCTACGGAGGAACTTCAATCATCTTCCTGATGGCGGAGATGGCGCTTGCGCTGTCCATTTCGGGCAGGATCGAGATCCGGTCGTGACCGAGGGGGCGTCGGACGTGCAGAATGGCGGCAGACACATAGAATGGCGGTAGACGCGTAGAATGGCGGCTGACGCGTAGCACGGTGATAAGATTACAATACAACAGGAGTGAAGACGAATATGACGAAGGTAAAGACGAGATTTGCGCCGAGTCCGACCGGCAGGATGCATGTGGGGAATCTGCGCACCGCATTGTATGCGTATTTGATCGCGAAACATGCGGGCGGCACCTTCATGCTGCGCATCGAGGACACGGATCAGGAGCGCTACGTGGAAGGCGCGGTCGAGATCATCAACCGCACGCTTGCGAAGACCGGGCTGATCCACGACGAGGGACCGGACAAGGACGGAGGCTGCGGTCCGTACGTGCAGAGCGAGCGCCAGAAGGCGGGCATATACATGGAGTACGCGAAACAGCTGATCGAGAAAGGCGAGGCGTATTACTGTTTCTGCGACAAAGAGCGTCTGGATTCCCTGAAACAGGAGATCGCGGGCAAGGAGGTTGTCGTCTACGACAAGCACTGCCTGCAGCTGTCGAAGGAGGAGGTCGAGGCAAAGCTTGCCGCCGGTGTGCCTTATGTGATTCGTCAGAATGTCCCGCGGGAAGGCACGACGAAGTTCACAGATGAGATCTACGGGGAGATCGAGGTGGCGAATGCGGAGCTCGACGATATGATCCTGATCAAGTCGGACGGTTTTCCGACTTACAATTTCGCCAATGTGGTGGACGACCATCTCATGGGGATCACCCATGTGGTGCGCGGCAACGAATACCTGTCTTCCGCGCCGAAGTACAACCGTCTCTATGAGGCGTTCGGCTGGGAGGTGCCGGTCTATGTGCACTGCCCGCTGATCACGGATGAAGAGCACAAGAAACTTTCCAAGCGTTCCGGGCATTCTTCCTTTGAGGACCTGTTGGAGCAGGGCTTTGTCCCGGAGGCGATCGTGAATTATGTGGCGTTGCTGGGCTGGTGCCCGCAGGACAACCGCGAGATCTTTTCGCTGGAGGAGCTGGTGGAGGCGTTTGATTACCACAATATCAGCAAGTCCCCGGCGGTTTTTGACCTGCAAAAGCTGCGCTGGATGAACGGGGAATACCTGAAGGCGATGGACGACGAGGCATTCTGCGAGGCGGCACTGCCGTATCTGCGTCAGGCGATCTCGCGTGAGCTGGATCTGCGGAAGATCGCGCAGATGGTGAAGACCCGTATCGAGGTCTACCCGGATATCGCGGAGATGGTGGATTTCTTTGAGGCGGTGCCAGAGTACGATGTCTCCCTGTACGCGCACAAGAAGTCGAAGACCAGTGAGCAGACATGCTATGAGACGCTTAACGAGCTGCTGCCGAAACTGGAGGTGCAGGAGGATTTCAGCAATGACGCGCTGTTCGCGATGCTGAAGGAGTACATCGACGAGAAGGGCTGCAAAGTCAATTTCGTGATGTGGCCGCTGCGTGTCGCGGTGTCCGGCAAGGCGATGACGCCGGCGGGCGCGACCGAGATCATGTCCGTGCTCGGCAAGGAAGAGTCGCTTGCGCGGATTCGCGCGGCGATCGAAAAGTTACAAACAATATGCAGATAAACAATGCACAGTCCAGGGCGATCGCCCACGGGACCGGTCCTGCCATGATTCTGGCGGGACCCGGTTCCGGCAAAACTCTCGTTATCACACAGAGAACCAGATACCTGATCGAGGAAGGTCATGTGAGACCACAGGAGATCCTCGTGATCACGTTTACCAAAGCTGCGGCGCAGGAGATGCGGCAGCGATTTTGTGCTGTCTGCAAATCGCCCGGAGTTACGTTCGGGACGTTCCACGCGGTCTTTTTCGGCATATTGAAACAGGCGTACCGTTTCACCTCCGCCAACATTCTGAGCGAGGAGGGAAAGTACCAGATCCTGCGGCAGCTGCTGCAAAGGGTTCCGGCGGAAATCCGCGCGGAGGAGCAGGACGAGAAGGAGCTGATCCTGGAGCTCGCCTCGGAGATCAGCCTTGTGAAAAATGAGCAGATCAGCCTGGCGAACTATTATTCACGCTCCTGTTCGGAGGAGCTGTTCCGGCAGATTTATCAGCAATACGAGGAGATCCATCGCGCGAAGGGCATGCTGGACTTTGACGATATGTTAGTCTGCACCTACGAGCTGCTGTCGGAGCGAAGGGATATCTTGACGGCATGGCAGAGGCGGTTCCGCTATATTCTGGTCGATGAGTTTCAGGACATCAACCTGCTGCAATATAAGATCCTGCGTATGCTTGCGGAGCCGGAGCGCAACCTGTTCATCGTGGGGGACGACGACCAGTCTATCTACCGTTTCCGCGGCGCGAAACCGGAGATCATGCTGAATTTCACGAAGGAGTACCCGGACGCGGAGACGATCCTGCTGGATCGGAATTACCGCTCCGCGGCGCCGATTCTCCGCGGCGCGCTGACGGTGATCGGGGAGAATGAACGTCGCTTTGCCAAAGAGGTCCGGGACGTCAGAGGCGAGGGAGAGGCGATCGACATTCAGGGACTGGACAGCCAGGAGCATGAGAGCCTGTACCTCATCCGCTGTATTCGCAGGAGCGTGGAGCAGGGAATCCCGCTCTCCGAGATTGCGGTGCTGTCCCGCACGAACAAGGGCGCGGGACCCTTCGCCGAGCGGCTGATGGAATTCAACCTGCCGTTCGAGATGCGGGATGCTCTGCCGAACATTTATGAGCACTGGATCGCGCAGGATCTGTTCGCGTATCTGCATCTGGCGAGGGAGGGGCTGGACCGCGCCGAGTTTCTGCAGGTCATGAACCGCCCGAAACGCTACATCAGCAGGGACAGCATTGACGCGAAGGTCGTGTCGTTTGAGGCGCTGCGCGGCTATTATGAAGAGAAGGAATGGATGCTGGACCGGATCGACCGCATGGAGGCGGATCTGAAACTGCTTGCGCGGATGACGCCGTACGCGGCGATCAATTACATACGCCATGGGATCGGCTATGAGGATTATCTGACGGAGTACGCCAGGGCGCGGCGAATGAAAGCGGAGGAGCTGACGGATCTGCTCGACGAGCTCCAGCAGGGGGCAAAGCCGTACCGGACATATCAGGAATGGTACGCGCACATAGAGGCGTACAAGGAGAAACTGGCGGAGAAGAGGCTTGTTCGGGAGAAACAGGAGGATGCGGTTACTCTGGCGACGCTGCACGGCGCGAAAGGGTTGGAATTCCGGGAGGTGTTTCTGGTCGATGTGAACGAGGGTGTGATCCCCTACCGCAAGGCGGTGCTGGAGGCGGACATTGAGGAGGAGCGCAGGCTGCTCTATGTCGGCATGACGCGCGCCAAGGACAGGCTGCATATTTTCTATACTAGGCAGCGCTATGGGAAGGCGGCGGAGCCGTCGCGGTTCCTGAACGCGCTGCTGTAAAAAAGAGGGT
>CANQYP010000172.1 GCA_947628045.1 uncultured Lachnospiraceae bacterium
TGTCTTAAAGGTTCAGTTCCCTTAAAATAAAACTTTTAAGAATTTTCAAGGTTGTTCCACTGTTCAGTTATCAAGGTTCTTCGTTGTCTTGCGACAGCTTTCATATCCTATCATAGGTTTCTTTTTTTGTCAACAGCTTTTTGGAAGTTTTTTTATTTTTTCTATAACTTTTCCACTGTCTTCGGGCGATGGCTTTTCGCCTCGTAAAGTTTCTCGTCTGCATGAGACAGCATCTCGTTGAGCGACAATGTCTCCTCTCCCGACGACAGGAAGGTACCCATGGACACCGTGACATTGTACGGCTTGCTGCTGTGCAGATTGTGGTTCTCGAATCTCTCATTGATCCCATTGATGATGGACTGCGCTTCCTGCAAACCGCACTTCAGGATACAGGCAAACTCATCCCCGCCGATCCTGCCCGCGATCCCTCTTTCACCGATTCCTTCTTTCAGATAATCGGCGATCAGCTTAATGGAATAGTCTCCCTCTTCATGCCCATACCGGTCGTTGATGATCTTCAGATGGTTCATATCCGCATAGATCACCATCACGTCCTTCGTTTCCTTCCTGCACTTCTCCAGGAAACGTTCCGCCTCCGTATAGAACCCGCGCCGGTTGAGAATGCCGGTCAGTCCATCCGACTTGGACAGCATATCCAGCATGATGTTGTTTTCGCGCATGATGACAAGACTCTTTTCGAGCTGACGCTGGATCTTCTCGTTCTCATTCAAAAGGCGGATCATCTTGACGGCGGAGCTCATCTGGTTCGCCAGAAACTCCCCGTTGTCAAACACTTTATCCGTCAGCTCGCACAGCAGGACCCCGTAGAACGTCTCATTGGTAAACAGCGGCAGCAAGACCATAGTATAACGCTCTGTCCCGATCTGATTGTTCCTGTAGAGATCCGCAAAGCTTGTTCTCTGCTCTGTGACAGGGATCCCATACGCCTTCCCGTCCTTCAGCACGGCTTTCAGATTCAGGTACTCCGGGGCATAGAACGGATCCGACTCGTGCCGTATCACCGGCTCGTCAAAGACATACACATACGCATTCTGAATATCCAGCCAGTCCAGCCGCCTCAAAAGCGCCGCATAGCTCTCGTCATTTCCCGTCTCGAACTGCATGCTGTCCCGCACGAACAGCTTTGTGGAATAACTGTCTGATATCTGGAGCTCCAGCGCAGCCATCGATTTCGCGTCCACCGCGCTGATCAGTTTCTCGATCACGGTCTCCACCAGACCGTACTTCTTCATCTCCTCCGCGCGCTCCGGTCTCGCTGACACGAGCGAATGGTAAAGCTGCGCGAAAATGTCGGTCAGCTTTGCCACATCCGCATACTGCAGCGCGTCGCCGGTGCAGAACCTGTCGACCGCCGCCAGAATCTCCTCACAGCGCTTTTCTGTCAGGCTGCAGTCGTCAAAGAGCACCGCCGCAGTGCTCATCAGAGACGCAAAAACCTCATGTACGAGCTCTATGCGCTCTCCGACCTCCTCGCCGATCAGGCGATAAAAGATATCGTTAAAGTACCCGTCGATCCGTTCCTCGTCAATCGACTCCGCCTTATTCTCTCCCGTACTTCGCACCTGTGCCCCGAAGGAATCCCTTTTAATGAATCTGGTGGGGAGCACCCTGCTGCTCACGGTCTTCCCCGAAAGCACTTCCAGCAGCAGATCCATGGACTGCACGCCCAGATCTCCGGACGCCGCCCAGATCGAGGACAGCGACGGCTTGGATTTTGCCGCGGGAATCGTATTGTCGTAGCCGAAGACATAAATATCCTCACCGGGAATGATCCCCCGGCTCTTCAGCTCATCGCACAGCCCGAGCGCAGAATCGTCGTTCACACAGAAGATCGCCTCCGCATCCGGGTTCTGATCCAGCAGTCTGTCATAGATCTCCTTCTCCTGCCTGGACAGACCGCCCTCCACAAAATTCCGCTCCTCAAGCCGGATCCCATTCTCTGTCAGGACAGAGGTAAACGCATCCCTGCGCTCCCTCGCGTCCGTATTGCCCTCCGGTCCGCACAGCATACAGAACTTTCGGCAATTGAGCTTATGGATCAGATACTCCAGACCGATCTTGATTCCCTCGTAATTATCGTAGGATACATTGATATATCCCTCGATCTTCGAGGCGATCAACACGCAGGGCATATCCTGAAAGCGGCTCAGCATTTCAATGATCCGCTCCTTTGTCGTCATACACCCGATGCAGTCCGCCATCACCAGGACCGCGTCCAGATTCTCCTTCGACGCATAGGATAATAATGTATTGTACTGGTATTCATACATGATCTCCTCATTCTGGGACAGATCCCGATCCAGATACTTACATGAGATCACGACAAGATTCACGTCGCGTTTCTGCGCCGCGAGCATGACGCCCTTGCTCACGGATTCCGTAAACGAATCCATGATTCCGCTAACCAGCAATCCGATTGTCAATTTCCCGTCCTTCATATCGTTTCTCCCGTATTCCTGTCTGTATTTTTCATCCCTGAATCCGGTCCGCTTTCGCAGCGCTCAATCCGTGATCACAGAGACCAGATAGAATGGTCCTGCCTCCTCCGGGTGCTCCTCTTTGATCGTAATCGTCAATCGGTGGCTCCCCCGCTCCTTCGCGTCCATCACCTCGGTGAGCGCCAGGCAATCGCCCCAATCCTCATCGAAATTTCCGTCCAGTATGACCGCGTGCGCGCTGTCCCCGTCCATCACCGCCTCCGCGACCGGGCGCGGCTTGTGAATGGAGCGCAGGTACTGCACCGCGAGGTAAGAGCACTCCACATCCAGGGTAAAACAGTCTCCCTCGCGCCGTGCCGTCCAGCCGTTCTTGTACAGGTCCAAAAGCGCCGTCTTCTCCCGCGGATCCACAAGGAACCCCTTCAGCTCCGGGCGGGAATTGACGATCTGGTATCGTTTCGCGTCCTCGAACCGGTTCTGTGTCAACGCCGCCGGATACTCCGGCTCCTCCTCCGCATTCCCCAGATCTGCATAGATCTTGTCCAGCTGGTAGGTAATCATGTAGGACAGCAGCTCGTGTCCCTTGTCGTTCGGATGCAGGAAATCCGACGTGATCTCCGCCGCCGGAAACGTGCCGTCGCGCAGCATCGCAACCATGCTCTCCCGCACACTCACCGCCGGGATCTGATAATGCGCGGCGATCTCATTGTGGAACTCCTGCGCGTTCCTGCCGTCGTCATAGAACGCATTGTTCAGGATCAGGACCGCCGTCCTGCCGTTCCCGTATAGCTGCCGGATCACGCCCTCGAAGGTCTCCTGAAAGATCGGGGTCGCCTCGTCGTTCACGGTAAAGTCGACCACGACGAAGTCCGGCTGGTAGCACATCATGTCCTTCCATGCGCGCGCCGCGCCGAACAGGGACGTCGTCCCTCCGATCCCGGCATTGATATAGGAAAAGCGGCTGTTCGGGAATGTCTCCTCCCACCAGCGGTACACGCGCGCCGCATAGCATTTCTCCGGCGCGGATGCCACGCTCCCCTGCGTGATAGAGCCGCCCAGAAATCCGATATGCAGGTCTTCTCCCGCCTGCGCCCTTACCATCAGTTTTTTGATCCGCGACCAGTTGCCCCGCACGACAAGCGCCGCCTGTGCTGCCATTTCTTTTTTCATAATTTCCTCCGTCCGTCAGATACAGCAAATTCATGTGAAAGATAAATAAATTATACAACCGGTTTTCATGGCTTGCAAGAAATATTTGTAAAAATGAAAAAGCGCCCGAACACCGCATCACGATGTCCTCGCGCTCCTTCGACCGGAGAAGGTGGGATTTGAACCCACGCGCCGCTACTAACGACCTACTCCCTTTCCAGGGGAGCCCCTTCAGCCGCTTGGGTACTTCTCCATACGCCTAAATCAATGTCTGTATTCTGTTGAACCCCAGAGGGACCTCCTCTGCAAATCAGACAGCGGAGAGGGTGGGATTCGAACCCACGCGCCCTTTCGGACAAACGGTTTTCAAGACCGCCTCGTTATGACCACTTCGATACCTCTCCATGACTCTCCCGAGATACGCCTTCCGTCGACGCAAAAATTATGTTATCATTTTCAGGGAAATCTGTCAACAAAATTTTCTTCATTTCCCGGGCAACTTTTATGTTTCCCATTTTCCCGGAAATAATCCCCGAACCGTCCGCCGCGCAAAGTTCCGGGCGGCATACGGATCTTAAGAGCACTCCTCCTGGGCAAACAGCTCCGCCAGGCACAGATCCTCCGGCGTCGTGATCTTGATGTTGCGGTAATCGCCCGGCACGAGCCGGACCCGCGTCTCCGTCATCGCCTCGACCACCATCGCGTCGTCCGTCACATGCAGCGCAGTCCCTCTCTCGAGCGTTTCCATCAGGCTCTCGTATGCCCGGCGGATCAAAGCTCCCTCGAACACCTGCGGCGTCTGGATCTGCCATACGCGCGAGCGATCCGGCGTTTCCGCGCAGAATCCCTCCCCGTCGCTCAACTTGATCGTATCCTTGACCGGCATCCCGACCACACAGGCACGGTCGGCACACACGGCGTCCCTCGCGCGCTCCAATATCTCCTGCGTGACAAACGGGCGCGCGCCATCGTGAATGTAGAGATAGTCGCAGTCGCCAGCCGCCAGGATCCCCCGGTAAACCGAGTGGTAGCGTTCCTTTCCGCCCGCGACGATCTGCCGCTCCTTCCTGAAACCATACTTCTCCACGATCTCCGTCCGGCAATATTCGATCTCGTCCGCACCGGTCACCAGCACGACCTCGTCGATAAACGGACAGCGCTCAAACGCCGAGAGCGCATACCAGATCACCGGTCTCCCTTTTATGAGAAGATATTGTTTTGCGATCTCGCTGTGCATCCTGCTGCCACGACCCGCCGCGAGCACGATCGCCACGTTCTTCATTCGCCCCATCCTCTTCCGCCTATATCCCGCAGCCTTGCTGCGCCTGTGCAGGGCTTTCCGCCCCACGCCCACATTCCCGGCATGCGTTCCCGGCATCCGCTCACCGTTCCCCCAGTTTCAGGTTCGGCACCGCGTTTAAGTCCAGCCCGTGCCGGACGCCTTTGATGTATTCGTAGTACGCCGCCGCCCCGATCATCGCCGCGTTGTCCGTGCAGAGGATCGGCGACGGACGGTAGAACCGAATGCCGTTCTCCGCGCAGGCGCGTTCCATCGCAGCGCGCAGCGCACCATTGGACGCCACGCCCCCGGCGATCGCCAGCTTGTCAAGCCCGGACTCCCTGACCGCCATCATCG
>CANQYP010000173.1 GCA_947628045.1 uncultured Lachnospiraceae bacterium
CTCTGTTCGACGCTACCCAGACGATGGTTATGCCGCTGGGCAACGGCACGTCTCAGGTACAGGTCGTTTCCTGGTACGACAATGAGAACTCCTATGTGAGCCAGATGGTTCGCACGATCAAGTACTTCGCAGAGCTTGCATAATCAAATGGAATTGAGTTAAGACCTGAAAAGAGGTCCGGTCGAGTTGGACCGGGCCTCTCATTTATGCGCAGACCCGCGTGAAGTATTTTGCTGCTGGCGCGGCACGCGGGTCGCGCAGCGGACAGGAGAAGAGTGTTCCTGTCCGATCATAATCATTCTAGGAGGTATTTAAGATGCTGAACAAGAAATCTGTTGACGACATTAACGTAAAGGGCAAGAAAGTCCTGGTTCGCTGTGATTTCAACGTGCCGCTCAAGGACGGCAAGATCACGGACGAGAACCGTCTCGTGGCGGCGCTCCCGACGATCAAAAAGCTGATCGCGGACGGCGGCAAGGTGATCCTTTGCTCCCACCTCGGCAAGCCGAAGGGAGAGCTGAAACCGGAGATGTCCCTCGCGCCGGTGGCTGCGCGCCTTTCCGAGCTGCTCGGGCAGGAAGTGAAGTTCGCGGCGGACGCCAATGTAGTCGGCGAGAACGCGAAGGCTGCTGTGGCGGCAATGAAGGACGGCGACGTGGTGCTCCTTGAGAACACGCGCTACAGAGTGGAGGAGACGAAGAACGGCGAGGCGTTCAGCAAGGAGCTGGCGTCCCTGTGTGACGTCTTTGTGAACGACGCGTTCGGCACGGCGCACAGAGCGCACTGCTCCAACGTCGGCGTGACTGAGTTCGTGGACACCAGTGTGGTGGGTTATCTGATGCAGAAGGAGATCGACTTCCTCGGCAACGCGGTGAACAATCCGCAGCGTCCGTTCGTAGCGATCCTGGGCGGCGCGAAGGTGGCGGACAAGCTGAACGTCATCTCGAACCTGCTTGAGAAATGCGACACGCTGATTATCGGCGGCGGCATGGCTTACACCTTCCTGAAGGCGAAGGGGCTTGAGGTAGGCACTTCTCTCGTGGACGACACGAAGATCGACTACTGCAAGGAGATGATGGACAAGGCGGAGA
The DNA here is from genome assembly GCA_947628045.1 of uncultured Lachnospiraceae bacterium. GTDB lineage: Bacteria > Bacillota > Clostridia > Lachnospirales > Lachnospiraceae > Choladousia. The sequence continues at coordinate 1,092 of CANQYP010000173.1, forward strand.
AACTCGGCAAGAAACTGCTCCTTCCGGTCGACACGACGATCGCGAAGGCGTTCCCGGATCCGATCGACGCGCAGATCGAGGTGTCTGTCGTGAAGTCCGACGCGATCCCGGCCGACATGATGGGTCTGGACATCGGCACGGAGACGGCTGCTCTGTACGCAGACGCTGTGAAGTCCGCAAAGACCGTTGTCTGGAACGGACCGATGGGCGTGTTCGAGAACCCGATCCTCGCGAAGGGCACGATCGCGGTGGCGAAGTCCCTGGCGGAGACCGACGCGACGACGATCATCGGCGGCGGCGATTCCGCGGCGGCTGTGAACCAGCTCGGTTTCGGCGACAAGATGACGCACATCTCCACGGGCGGCGGCGCTTCCCTTGAGTTCCTCGAGGGCAAGGACCTTCCGGGCGTAGTGGCGGCAGATGACAGGGACTGATATTTTAATTTTAAGTAAAAAGGAGAACAATACAATGGCGCGTAAAAAAATCATTGCAGGCAACTGGAAAATGAATATGACTCCGAGCGAGGCGGTCAAGCTTGTCGAGACGCTCAAGCCGCTCGTGAAGAACGATGAGGTTGACGTAGTGTTCTGTGTGCCGGCGATCGACATTATCCCGGTCGTCGAGGCGACGAAGGGCACGAATATCCAGATCGGCGCGGAGAATATGTACTTCGAGGAGAAGGGCGCGTACACGGGCGAGATCTCCCCGAACATGCTGACCGACGCGGGCGTGAAGTACGTGGTGCTCGGTCACTCCGAGCGGAGAGAGTACTTCGCGGAGACCTCTGAGACGGTCAACAAGAAGATGCTCAAGGCATTCGAGCACGGCATCACGCCGATCATGTGCTGCGGCGAGACGCTGGAGCAGAGAGAGCAGGGCATCACGATGGACTGGATCCGTCAGCAGGTGAAGGTTGGTTTCCTGAATGTGACGGCTGACCAGGCAAAGACGGCTGTCATCGCTTATGAGCCGATCTGGGCGATTGGTACAGGCAAGACGGCGACGACCGAGCAGGCGCAGGAGGTATGCGCGGGGATCCGTGCGTGCATCGCGGAGATCTACGACGACGCGACGGCGGCGGCGATCCGCATCCAGTACGGCGGCTCCGTGAACGCGAAGACGGCTCCGGATCTGTTCGCGCAGGCGGACATTGACGGCGGTCTCGTGGGCGGCGCTTCCCTCAAGGAAGAATTCGGACAGATCGTGAATTACAAATAGTCCTCAGCGCTGGATCACAGGAATGTGAAAGCAGGACAATAGAAAAAGCGGTTCACTGGCGATCGGCATATCACGGCGGTTGTCAGTTGAACCGCCCTTTTGTTTTTTCAAACTCTTTCGTCTCGACATAGCAAATGCATGAAAATATAGCCCACGAAATAATTTGTGAAATAATACGGAGAGACTGCAAAAATTTGTTTACATTTTTGTATAATTCGACTAAAAAGATATTGCTATATTATGCGTTTTAGAGTAAAATAACAAGAATAAAGGACATAGAAAGACACCAAAAGATGACGCGTCTATGGGGGAGTCATGAGAGAGTTTTTACTGATCGGATACAGCATAGCCTCACTGGTCTCCATGTTCTGCCTTTATCTTATTCTGAGGCAGCAGCCGGGAGAGGGACAGAAGTCGGTGCAGACCCTGACGAGCTTTATCTGCATTCTGATGGTGGGCTACTGGCTCAGCATCAGCGCGCAGACGCTCGAGGGCATGGTGATCGCGCAGAAGGTGATCTACGCCGGCGGCTGCTATGTGTACTTTTATATGCTGCTTTTCTACCTGAATTTCTGCAGGATCAAGATTCCGCAGCCCGTCAGCGAGCTGCTGCAGGCGTTCAGTTTCTGCATGCTGCTCATCGCGGTCACGTTCGACCACCACAGTCTGTTATACCGCTCCTATTCGCTCGCGCAAGAGCAGGGGGTGCTCGTTCTGGAGAAGGAATACGGGATCGCGCACCACGCGTACATTGTGATGATGGCGTGCTACTGTATCGCCTTTATTGTATTGACCGTGCGCTTTTACCGGAACAATCAAAAAGGGAGAAGGCGGACGCAGTCGCTGCTTTTGCTGCTGGTCGCCCTGTGCCCGACGGGATCCTATATTTTACAGAAGACATTCGCGAAGGTCGACTTGGTGCCGTTTGGGCTCTGCATCAGCCTCGTGTTGATTATTTACCTGATCTACGTGGAGCGGATCTACGACGTCACGGGACTGGCGAAGGATTATGTGTTCTCAAGCATGGACGACACGGCGCTGATCGTGATCGATTCCGACCAGTACTACAAGGGGAGCAACGACCTGGCGAAGGAGCTGTTCCCGGTGCTGAGATCGACGAGCACCGTGGATCGTCTGGAGACGCTTTCGCAGCTTTTGGGCGACTTGACGACCGATGAGGAAGGATTTCTCCTGATGAAGGGCAGAGTCTACGAGCCGAGAGTGAAGAAGGTTCAGAGCAAGGGCAGGACGGTCGGCAGCGTGATCTGGATCACGGACGTCACCGTGGAGCGGGAGCACGTCAAGCTTGTGGACAATTACCAGAAAAAGCTGGAGCACGATGTAAAAGAGAAGACGGAGCATATTGAGCAGATCCAGCAGAAGATCGTGCTCGGCATGGCGAATATCATCGAGAACCGCGACGCGAACACGGGCGGGCACATCAGGCGGACAAGCGACGTCGTGAATATCCTGGTCGAGGCGATCCGCAGGGACGGGCAGCTCGGGCTGTCCGATGAGTTCTGCACGAAGATCGTGCGGACCGCGCCGCTGCACGACATCGGGAAGATCGCGGTTGAGGACCGGATCTTGCGCAAGCCGGGAAAGTACACGCCGGAGGAATTCGAGGTCATGAAGACGCACACGACGAAGGGAGCGCAGCTGATCCCGTCGGTGCTGCGGGACGTGACGGATGAGACCACGCTCAGGATCGCCTGCAACATCGCGAAGTACCACCACGAGAAATGGAACGGGAACGGCTATCCGGAGCACCTCAAGGGAGAGGAGATTCCGATCGAGGCGCGGATCATGGCGATCGCCGACGTCTACGATGCCCTGGTCAGCGAGCGCTGCTACAAGGAGGCGATGTCCTTCGGACAGGCATACGGCATCATCACGGAGTCGATGGGTTCCCATTTCGACCCGGGGCTGGAGAAGTATTTTATCCAATGCCGCTCCCAGCTTGAGGACTATTATACATACGCCAACCAGAAAGTGAAAGCGGCGGAGATACAGGGCTGAGACCGAAGGGACACAGGAGCGGTTTCCTGTGCAGAATCAGAAGAGCGCTTGGCATCAGATGACCGAAGAGGGCTGTCTGTAAAAGACCCGCCCGGTCCTTTGGGGGATCTTCCGGAAACCGATAGCGCGTTTCCGGGAACCTCATGGAGAACCGGGCGGGTCGTCTGTATTTTTATGAAACAGATACGGATCAGCTGTTCTTCTCGACCTCTGCCATCTTCATCGCGCGAACCTTCAGCGGCAGACCGAAGAGGGTGATGAACCCGCTCGCGTCGTGATGGTCGTACAGCTCGCCGGTCGTGAAGGACGCCAGAGATTCGTTGTACAGGCTGTACGGGGAGGTGGTGCCTGCCTTGATGATGTTGCCCTTGTAGAGCTTGAACTTCACTTCGCCGGTCACATATTTCTGTGTGGACTCCACGAACGCCTGGATCGCCTCGCGCAGCGGGGTGAACCACTTGCCCTCGTAGACGATCTGCGCGAACTGGCTGCCGAGCTTTTTCTTTGTCTCAAGCGTCTCGCGGTCAAGGATCAGCTCCTCGAGCTGGTCGTGCGCCTCCATGAGGATCGTTCCGCCCGGAGTCTCATAGACGCCGCGGGACTTCATGCCGACCACGCGGTTCTCAACGATGTCGACGATGCCGATGCCGTGCTTGCCGCCCAGCTTGTTGAGCTCCGTGATGATCTCGGATACCTTCATCGCCTTGCCGTTTAAGGACTTCGGCACGCCCTGCTCAAAGGTCATGGTCACGTACTCGCCCTCGTCCGGCGCGCGCTCCGGCGTCACGCCGAGCACGAGCATGTGGTCGTAGTTCGGCTCGTTCGCCGGATCCTCGAGCTCAAGTCCCTCGTGGCTGATGTGCCAGAGGTTGCGGTCGCGGCTGTAGCTGTGGCTGGCGT
>CANQYP010000174.1 GCA_947628045.1 uncultured Lachnospiraceae bacterium
TATGAGGAAAAGCCCTCCGTGGGCAGCAGCTTTCCGATCGATGCCTGTATCATGACGCAGACGCCGATAAAAATGCCGATGTAGACCGCCATCGTATATAGGTTTCTGCGGGCGACCCGAAAATATCCCCGAAATACTGTCATTCTGCTCCCTCCCAAATCCCTGCGGGACACGACATCTGCCCGGTCGGTCCCGATCTCTCAGATACTGTCATAGCGTTCTCTTCTCATTCTGCGGTAAGCCGCCCCGGTCAGGATCACCGTGATCGCGGCAAGCAGAAGAAGGCTCCTCCCGTAGCGGTACGCGTTCTCATAGACCGCGACGCTGTAGAAGGCGTCCGAGATCAGCGCCGCCGGGTTGAGGCGGTTCACGATCGGGGCAAAACGCTCGATCTCCCCTTTCATCCCGGAATACATCATACCGGACAGAAAACACAGAAACAGCGTGCCCGCGATGATGATCCCGATCTGCATTCCCTTATTCAGTTTCGTTCCGCCGAGAAACATTCCAGCCGCGATCCCGCAGAGCGTCCCCAGCGCGCAGACCGGCAGCAGCAATTGCCAGTGCCGTCCCATGCCGATTCCCAGCCCGAAATGAAGGTACAAGAGCAGAATGCAGATGTTCGCAAACTGCACCGTAAACACGGCGAGCAGCTCGCTCACGATCAGTTCGATCCGGTGGGTCGGCGTGACGCTGCGCCGCGCCGCGAGCGCCGAGTGATCCGCGCGCAGCTTAAGCGCGGACGCTGCGCCCGTGAGCGCCCCGTAGAGGCAGGTCATCGCGATCAGCGAGAAAAAACTGTCGAGCGCGGAGTCCTGCGTGCTGCCCCCTGCGTCGATCGCCTCGATAAAATCGGTCTGCCCGCGCATCTGTCTCGCCGCCTCCAAAAGTCCGGGCAGATTCTTCGCGCCGATCGTCTCTGCAAGCTCCTGGTTCTGCCGGTACCCGTTCAGCAGCATCTCCAGGATGCTCTCGTTGATCTGTGTCCCGGCGACCGTGAGCGAAGGCTCCTCCCGGCTGAAAAAGACGCCCGTCACCGCGCCGCTTTCGAGCGCCTCCTGCGCCTCCTGCTCTCCCATCTTCTCCAGAATCAGCATCTCCCCGTCCAGCGCGCCGAGAAAGGTCTCAAAGATTCCGTTTCCGCCCTCGACGACCGCGACCGGGATTGGTTTCATGTGTTCCATCTGGCTGCTCCCGAACGTGACGTAGAAAAGCGTCGCCATAATGATCGGAAACACCAGCGTCCAGAACATGCCCGCGCGGTCGCGCAGCGTCTGGAGCACGCTGTATCGATACAAACGTCCCATTGTTTTCTCCTTTCCGGCAGACCTGTCTCCGGCACTTCGACCCCATTCGCGCGGTTCGCCGCATGAACAGACGCGCCGATTGGTCGGAGCAACGAATTTCAGTCTCTCAATTCCTTGCCCGTGATCTCCAGGAACACGTCGTTCAGCGTCGGCGGCGCCGCGTAGACGCGCCCGAACGCGATCTCCTGCTCCTGCAGGTAATTCAGGATCCGAATCAGATTGTGCCGTCCGCTCGTACACTTCACGCTCAGCGTATGCTCCTGAGAGAGCTCCGCCAGAAAGACATGCGGCAGCTCGTGGATCGTCTGCATCTGTGTTTCGCTCAGCACGACGCCCTCGACCGTCACAGTCTCCGCCGTCCGTATCATCTGTTTCAGCTCCTCGGTCGTGCCGGACGCGATGGCGCGCCCGTGATCCATGATGACGATGCGGCTGCAGATCTGTTCGACTTCTTCCATGTAATGTGAAGTGTAGATCACTGTCGCGCCGTTTCGGTTCAGCTCCACGATCCCCTCGAGGATGCGGTTGCGGCTCTGCGGATCCACCGCGACGGTCGGCTCGTCCAGAATGATCAGCCGCGGACGGTGCGCGATCCCACAGGCAATGTTCAGTCTGCGCAGCAGTCCCCCGGAGAGTTTCCTTGGCATCATCTTCCGGTAATCCTCCAGCCCGGCAAAACGGATCGCCTCCTCGACGAGTTCCCCGCGTTTCGCTTTGTCTGTCACATAGAGTCCGCAGAAATAATCGATGTTCTCATAGACCGACATCTGGTCGAACACCGCCACGTTCTGCGGCACGATGCCGATCTGCCGTTTCAGCTCGTAGCTGTCCGGGCGCATCTCCTGCCCGAACACGGTGATCTCCCCTTTGTCGTATTTCAAAAGCGCCAGCAGACAGTTGATCGCTGTCGTCTTCCCCGATCCGTTCGGACCGAGCAGCCCGAAGATCTCGCCCTCCTGAATGTCGAGGTCGAAATGGTCGAGCGCCGTCAGCGAACCGTAGCGCTTTACAAGATTTCTGATCTGTATCATAGCCCGCTCCTTTTTGCATGGATTGCCGGTGAAGAAAAATGTGCAGGGCATGCCGGCTCGTCGCCTGCAGGAACAGTGTAGCACAGTCTCGCCGCGTCCGTCAGTGTGAAATGTCAGAAAGACAAGTGACAAATGTCATTTGCTTTTCGCGCGCATCTATGCTACGATGAACGCGACCCAACCACCGAAACCATCGGATCATCCATACCGTCAGGGGACAAACGCCATGTATGCTCTGTTTGACAAGTGTATTTTATTTCTGTTCTGCCTGATCCTTTTCCCGTTTGACCAAGCTGCCCCGCTGTGCGTGTTAGCCGCCCTGCTCGCCGTCGCCGTCAGCGCCGGGCTGTCCGCTTTCCCCGGTCTCGCGGGATTCCCCGTGATTCCCACGTACACGCTGCTGGTATGTTTCGTCCCGCAGTCCGCGCTGTTCCTCCCGCTGATCGCCTACGACGCCTTTCCCTCCGGCAGCGAGTATGCGCAGGGGAGACGATTCGATGCGTCGGATACCGTCCCCTCCGGCGACGGGTGTGCGCAGGAGAGACGATTCGATGCATTGGATACCGTCCCCTCCGGCGGCGAGTATGCGCAGGGGAAACGCTTGCTGTCCCGCCGCGCCGTCCGGATCGCGCCGGTCTGTATCGCCGTCTCCCTTTTCTGTGTCTTCTTTCGCAAAAGCCTCGGATTCCGGCACGCGTTTCTGCCCTATCGTTTCCAGCTCCTTTGCCTTCTGTTCGGCTGCCTTCTCGCCGCGTTGCTGCGCTGGAAAACAGATACGCAGCTTCGGCTGCGCCGACAGCTGTTCCGCACCAGAGACGACGACACCGAGCTCCAGCTGCTGCTCGAGGAGCGCAACCGTTCTCTGCTTGAAAAGCAAGACAACGAGATCTACACGGCTACGCTGCGGGAACGCAACCGCATCGCGCGGGAGATCCACGACAACGTCGGGCACCTGCTGACCCGCGCGATCCTGATGGTCGGGGCGCTCAAGGCAAGCTGCCGGGACGCTTTCTCCAAAGAGCCGCTGGGGCAGCTTGGCGACACGCTGGATCTCGCGATGGACAGCATCCGCAGCAGCGTGCACGACCTGCACGACAGCTCCGTGGACCTGGAGCAGTCGCTGCGCGGCATGGCGCGGGAGTTCTCTTTCTGTCCGGTCGCCCTGCATTACCAGATGTCCCCGGAGGTACCGCGCGAGGTCAAATACAGCCTGATCGCGATCACGAAGGAGGCGCTTGTCAACATCTCGCGGCACAGCAACGCCACGAGCGCGTCGATCACCGTGGTCGAGCATCCCGGCTTTTACCAGTTTATCGTGCAGGACAACGGAACCGTGCCCGACACACAGCACACGGAGCACGGCGAGTCCATGCCCGGCATCGGGCTGGAGAACATACGCGCCCGTGTGGACGCGCTGAAAGGGAACCTTCAGATCCGCACAGACGGCGGGTTCCGCCTCTACATCACGATCCCGCGCGCGCAGGGAGAGAAAGGAGCGCTCCTATGAATCTGCTGATCATTGACGACGACCTTCTGGTCACCACCGCCCTGAAGACGATCCTGGAATCCGACCCGGAGCTCTGCGTGCAGGCTGTCGGCAGCTCCGGCAAAGACGCCGTCTCCCTGTATGAGCGGCTGCGGCCGGACGTACTTTTGATGGACATCCGCATGAAGGAGATGGACGGGCTGACGGCGGCGCAGACGATCCTGACGAAGGACCCGCGCGCAAAGATCCTCCTGCTCACGACCTTCTCCGACGACGAGTACATCGTCAAAGCGCTGAAGATCGGCGCATGCGGTTATCTCCTGAAACAGGATTACGCCCACCTGATCCCGGCGATCAAGGCGGTGCACAGCGGGCAGACCGTGTTCGGGACGGAGATCACCGAGCGGATCCCAGGGCTCCTGCGCGGTACGCAGGAACCGGATCTGCGCGCATACCAGATCTCCGAAAAAGAGCTCGAGATCATCAAGGGCGTGGCGGAAGGCATGAGCAACCGCGAGATCGCCGAAACTCTGTATCTCAGCGAGGGGACTGTGCGCAATTATCTGAGCACGATCCTCTCCAAGCTCGCGCTGCGCGACCGCACACAGCTCGCCGTATTCTACCTGACGCATCGGCAGCACGCCTGACGTCGTCCCCGGCGCTGTCACTGCTACCATCAATTCACAAGATGTCTTTCGACCTGTCCGCAAGTGCATCGTCCCGGCGCTGTCACAACTGCTGTTATTTCACAAGATGTCCTTTCGACCTGTCCGCAAGCGCATTGTTCCCGGCGCAGCCGCGCAAAAAGAGAGTGTCCGGAAATCACGGCAGGAGACCGCCGAAACGGCTCTGCAATGTTCCCCGAACACTCTCTTTTATATGAACACAAGACATAAGTCCCGGCGCCCTGCTGCCTCTTCTCCCGTCCTGCCGGGCACTTATGTCAATGTGATCGGCACAGCATAGAACCTGCCGCATCTTTCTCCTGTTGTGTTCATAAATTTCTTAGATTATAGTATGATTTTTCAAATAAGTCAATTACTTTTCAGAATTTTTTACACCAATTTTTATGCCTCCCAGTGCAGCAATTCCTCCCGCAGCGTGCTTAAAAGCTCACCCTCCGGCACCTTCCGGACGACCTCGCCCTTCTTGATCAAGAGCCCTTCCCCGATCCCTCCGGCGATGCCGATGTCCGCCTCCTTCGCCTCGCCGGGACCGTTCACGACGCAGCCCATCACAGCCACCTTGAGGTCGAGCGGAATGTCCTCGACCATCTCCTCCACCTGGTTCGC
>CANQYP010000175.1 GCA_947628045.1 uncultured Lachnospiraceae bacterium
ATCCGGGGATTCGGCCGTTGGAAGCGATCCGCCTGTCCCGCCGGATGATGAACGGGCACAAATGGGAATGCTTTGTGCTGTACCTGTCCTTCATCGGCTGGTATATCCTGGATTCCCTGACGATGGGCATCACGGGCAAGCTCTATTCCGAGCCCTACCGTCAGGCGGCGTTTGCGGAGTACTACGCGTATGTGCGTGCGCTGGCGAAGGAGAATTCCATCGAGGGCGCGGAGCAGCTGAACGATACCTATCTGTTTGAGAAGGCGGACCGCATGGATCTTCTGTATGCTTACGAGAAGGAGATCGATGCGATCGGCGAGCCGAAACCGCCGAAGAAGGTCCGCACGGGCATTCTTGGATTCATCGCGAATGTGTTCGGCGTGACCTTTGTGAACGACAAGACCGAGCAGGACTACGACGAGTTCATGGCGAGACGGGAGGTCTATATGTCCCTGCGCGGCGAGATGTCCGGGAAGGCATATCCGCTCAGGCTTGGTCCGCACCGTCCGAAGGAGAAACAGAAAAAGTTCCGCGGGCTGTACTGCGAGCGCCATTACTCCATCTGGTCCATGATCATGATGTTCTTCATCTTCGCGTTCATTGGCTGGCTGTGGGAGGTGAGCCTGCATCTGGTGTCCGACGGCGAATTCGTCAACCGCGGCGTGCTGCACGGTCCGTGGCTGCCGATCTACGGCACCGGCGGCGTGCTGATCCTCGTTGTGCTGAATAAGCTCCGCAGCAAACCGATCGCGGAGTTCTGCGCCACCATCGTGCTGTGCGGCTGCGTGGAATATTTTACCGCCTGGTATCTGGAGGCGACCCACGGCGGACAGAAATGGTGGGATTACAGCGGATATTTCCTGAACCTGCACGGGAGGATCTGCGCGGAGGGACTGCTGGTGTTCGGTCTCGGCGGCATGGCGATCGTCTATGTGGCTGCGCCGTTTTTGGATAACCTGCTGCGCAGGATCAAGATGCAGATCATCATACCGCTCTGTATCGTGCTGCTGGCGGTGTTCTGCGGCGACCAGATCTATTCGGGCAAGCACCCGAACACCGGAAAGGGCATCACGGACTACACAGCGCAGCTCCCGGCGCCGCAGGTTCCGCGGCAGAACGCCCGCTGTTGAGAGGGCGTCTGCCTGAATCCGAAAAACAGAACAGACAAGGGAAAGACAAATGGTATTGGAAATTTTGGCAAAACGTTATCCGCAGCTGTACCTGACTCCGGGGGAGGACATGGAGGTCGCCTACCGGGCGGCGGCATTGGCGGGGAAGACGCCGGAGCATGCCTCTCTTGCGCTCTTTCGCGGGAGCGACAGGGACAGCCTGACGACAGAGCAGACACCGGCGGGACCGGTGGACGTTCTGTACCTGTATCACCGGGAAGACTTTGAGAATGCGCTGCGGCTGCTCGCCTACCGCTGCCGCCCCGAGGTGATCCCGCCCGAGATCGGAGCGATCAATCTGGGCGGACTTGCCAACTGGGAGAAGATAAACACGCACCAGAGAGAATACCTCGCCGCCGGGCATACCGACTGGGCGGAGGAATGGAAACGGTTCACCGCGGACAGAGAGAATTACCGGGACACCCTGATCGTCCTGAGCAGCGGACCGTACAGCGGGATATCCGCGGAACAGGCGGGCGTGCCGCAGGATACCTGGCTGGAGCTGTCCAGACAGATCCGCCTGTACCACGAACTGACCCATTCGGTTTGCCAGAGGCTGTATCCCGGACAGAAGGAGGCGATCTGGGACGAGGTCGTGGCGGACGCGATCGGCATCCGCGGGGCGCTGGGCGCGTACGACGTGAGGCTCGCCGCGCTGTTCCTGGGCGTGTCGGAGAAAGGGTATACGGGCGGCAGACTGGAGCATTATATACCGAAGGAAGAGGCGGACTCCCTCCCGCGCATCGCGGCAGACGTGTACGGTTTGATGAGACAGATCGAGAAGGCGTCGCGCGAAAAGCAGGAGATGGACGTCTGGGATTTTCTGATGTATCTTCAGGAAAACTATCGTAAGTATAGTACATAAACAAAGAAAATGGAGGAGACAACGATGACAATTGACAAAAAACAACAGGGAACAGATTTGGAGATCATTCTGACCGGCAGGCTGGACACGACGACCGCGCCCCAGCTTGAGGCGGAGCTGAAACAGAGCATCAACGGCGTGACTTCGCTTGTGATGGATTTCGCGGGGCTGGAGTACATATCTTCCGCCGGGCTGCGCGTACTGCTCTCGGCACAGAAGGTGATGAACAAGCAGGGCAGCATGGTGGTCCGCCACGCCAATGAGACCATCATGGAAGTGTTTGAGGTCACCGGTTTCACCGACATCCTGACGGTCGAATAAAAAGTTTCTAACAAAAAAAGCGGTCCGCCGTATCAAGTGTATGAAAGGGAATGAAAAAGAATTTCATGTAAGGAGGAATCGCTGTGAATGAGAAGTTGGCAAATGAAATGATAGCGGAGCTGAAAGAGGCAAAGACCGCGGAGGAGCTCATAGCCATTGTCAAGGCGTACGGCGGAGAAGTGACCGAGGAGCAGATGAAGGCTTTCTCCGAGCATGCGCAGGGTGAGCTTTCCGACGACGTGCTGGATGGCGTCGCGGGCGGAAAGGTTGACTGGGCATACGTAGATGAGCAGATAAAGAAGTATGGACCTAGTGTAGTGCCGGCATTGTATACGGTGTACTTTTAGAAAATTGTTTTCCGGAGACGGATGGAAGGCGACAGTGCGCCGCGGCGCAAGGGGCATCTGCAGTGATAAGGAGGGACCATCATGAGTGAAGAGACCAGCAAAAAACTGAATGAGGAGCTTACAGACGAGAAGGCGGAGAACGCGACGGGCGGATCCGGAATGTACAGGCAGGTCTGTCCGGTTTGCGGAAGGTCATTCGGGACGTACGGAGAGACGTACTGCAGTGAGAAATGCAAACGTGAGGCGAAATTTACCACCGGTCTTTTGAAGACACCGCCGTTTTAGGACTCTCAAGTGGGAGACGTCGTTTTTGTGGACAGAGAGGGCAGAGCCATTTGCAGGCTCTGCCCTTTTTCGCGTGCTTATCCCGAACGATGCGCTTACTCCGCAAACATCAGCAGGATCTCGTTGCTGCGGGCGATGAACTTCGTCATCTCCTCCGGCGCGAGCGGCTTGTGCGAGATCATCGCGAGATCGTAGAGCTGTTCGCAGATCATCGGTACCTTGTCGGAATCCTTGTGCTCCGCGACATACTGTACGAGCTTGTTGTTCGCGTTGAGGATCAGCGTCTCGTCCCCGCCGAACATGGACGGATCCATGCCGTACATGTTGTACATCTTCATCATTTCCTGCATTCGGCGGCTCTCCTCGGAGAGGGTGATCATCGAGGAGACGTTCGCGTTCTTGAGTTTCTCGACCTTGACGGTGAGCTTTTCCTTGCCGAGCGCTTTACGGAAGGTCTCGGTCAGCGCGTCCGTCGTCTCCTGCGGCACCTCGGCGTCGTCCGCGTCCTTGACGGATTCGGTGACGTCCGCGTCGATGCGCTGGAACTTGATCTCCTCGTTGAGCTGCTCCATGTGGGAGATGAACGCGGTGTCGATGTTGTGGCGCAGGATCACCGCGTCGAGCCCTGCCTCGCGGAACATATTGATGTACTGGCTCTGCTGCACCTCGTCGGTCACATAGTAGATCGTGGTCTTCGCTTTTTCGGCATCCTCCGCGTCGCTGTCAGCCGCGTTTTCGCTCGCAGCCGTTTCTGTATTTTGTTCAGCCGTGGTTTCAGCGGCTGTACCATCTGCGGATTCTGTCTGCGCCGCTGTATTCTCCGCAGCTGTGTTGTCCGTGGATTCTGCCTGTGCCGCGGCGTTTTCTGCAGTTGCCTCACCGGAAACGGCGTTCTCGTCTGCGGATTCTGCGTTTTCTGCCTCGCCCTCGGCTTTCTCTCCCTCCGCCGCTTTCTTCTGCTCCTCCAGCAGGTCCTTCAGCGTCAGGTATTTGCCGTCGAGATTCTTGTAGAGGACGTAGTCCATGATCTTCTCGCCGAACTTGCTGTCCTTGATGCAGCCGTACTTGATGAACGGGCTGATGTCGTCCCAGTATTTCTCGTAATTCTCACGGTCGGTCTTGCACATGCCGGAGAGCTTGTCCGCGACCTTCTTCGTGATATAATCCTCGATCTTCTTGACGAAACCGTCGTTCTGCAGGGCGGAACGGGACACGTTCAGCGGCAGGTCCGGGCAGTCGATGACGCCCTTTAAGAGCATCAGGAACTCCGGGATCACTTCCTTGATGTTGTCCGCGATGAAGACCTGGTTGTTGTACAGCTTGATCTTGCCCTCGATGGAATCGTATTCCGTGTTGATCTTCGGGAAGTACAGGATACCCTTCAAATTGAATGGATAGTCCATGTTCAGATGGATCCAGAACAGCGGCTCCTTGTAGTCCAGGAAGACCTTGCGGTAGAATTCCCGGTATTCCTCGTCCGTGCACTCGTTCGGGTGCTTTGCCCACAGCGGATGCGTGTCGCTGATGGATACCGGGCGCTTGTTGATCTTCACGCGGTCGCGGGCGGGAGAGACCTCGACGACTTCCTTCTCGCCGTTCTCGTTCTCTTTCTCCTCGGTCTTCGCGTCCTCGTGGATGCGCTCGACCACGACGTCATCCTCGCGCAGCTCGCTCTCGTCGATCGTCTCGTACTGCTGCTCGGCGTTCGCCTTCGAGAGGAAGATCTCGACCGGCATGAAGGAGCAGTACTTTTCCAACACTTCGCGCATGCGGTATTCGTTCGCGAACTCTACGCTGTCCTCGCCGAGGAAAAGCGTGATCTCGGTGCCGACCGTATCACGGCTGCCTTCCTCGATCGTGTAGTCCGTGCCGCCGTCGCACTCCCAGTGCACCGGCGCCGCACCTTCCTTATAGGAAAGCGTGTCGATGTGCACCTCGTCCGCCACCATGAACGCGGAGTAGAAACCGAGACCGAAATGCCCGATGATCTCGTCGTCCGTCGTCTTGTCCTTGTACTTCTCGAGGAAATCGGTCGCGCCCGA